>CAZYEC010000056.1:5356-10355 GCA_964646385.1 uncultured Eubacteriales bacterium
CTGCCAAAAAACGGCGTGCGCCTGGTGGAATAATTGCTAGATTGCAGGCTGAAAAGCGTGAAGTGGGCAGGATTCCAAAATTCGTTCCACTTCCTCATAGCCCTCGGGAAAAGCGTAGTTGTAGCGCGCGGGCAAGGCAAAAACGTAACTGTCGTTTCTTCCCAGTTCAGCAGGGTTTACCGGGGCCGCACCAATGTGGAACTCGTCTCTTTGCAGAGATTCCCATTGCGCTAACGAAAATACCATCACCGGAATGTCCTGACGCGGTTCGTTATCTGCCCATTCGGGGTGTCTCAGTATGATTTTTGGCCCCGTCTCTGCCCCTTGCACAACACAGCCTTTTTCATCGACCAAAAACCCTTCCCACTCCTGGTATATTACCGAAAAACCCGCCCAAGTCTGAGGCAAAGAAAAAGCAAGGCCGTATTCGTTGTTCCGAAATTCCTTGGCTTTGACCTTCGAGCACCCGACAATGGCTGTGCACAGCAAGATTGCCGCAAGACAGCAAAGTTTCGAAAACGCTTTCTTTGTTGACACCGTATTTTTCCCCTCTTTATAACTGCAAAGACTCGTTTCCCCGTGAACGCTTTGACTGTTAAGACGACTCTTGCGAATACCCGTTCCGTGTCAAAATATGTCAGGTAAAATGGTCATTTTCACAATCAGTTAAGATTGAGATAAGGAAAGATTTGAGTCTGCACAAATTCCGGCTTAAACAGGGCTTTGGTTACCTCTTGATTGCTATTGGGCCCCGGTGACAAGAGTGTCTCCAGGGCCTCTTTTCGTGGGTACGCCTTCAAAATCGGGGCGCAGTATCGTGTTGTCGTCCTACAGTTTGAATACCCTTTCGGCGTTACCCGAAAAAACCTGTTCTTTCACTTCGTCGGACACAGGCAGGTCACGAATTACGTTGACCGCTTTGGCCAGGCTCCCGATCTGGTGAGGGTAATCACTTCCGGCCATGAACTGGCTGGTTCCGAATACATCCAGGGCGTACTTGACTGTACGAGGCTCGAACAGCACGCAATCGTAGAAAATGCGCCGCAGGTAGTCCGAGGGCTCTCTTTTTAGCACCTGGAGCTCGGAGTAAGCGTGGAAGCCGCGGTCAAGGCGCTCAAACAGGTAGGGCAAGTTGCCCCCCAAGTGGGACGAAACGATTTTGAGATTGGGGAATTTGTCCAAAACACCCGAGAAAATCAGTCTCGAAACGCACACTGTGGTGTCCACGGTAAACCCTACGGTTGCCGCAAGTCTGAAATCCAGAAAGTTGGCGGCAGGAGATGGGGTGGTGGGGTGGATGAACAGAGGCACATCCATTTCCTCGGCTGCCGCCAAAAGCGGCTCAAACTCCGGGAGGTCAACGGTCTTGCCGTTCAGGTTGGTGAACACGGTTCCGCCCAATAAACCGAGTTTTTGGACTGAATAAGCCAATTCTTCCGCAGCGTCTTCCGGAGATTGCAGTGGCAGAGCGGCCAAGGCACGGAAATGGCCGTCGCTTGCTTCAACGATCTGGGCAAATCCTTCGTTTACAGCCCTTGCCAGGGAGACTCCTTTTGACTTTTCCTCGATGTGGACGCCCGGCGTAGTCATGGTCAAAATCTGCATGTCAATCCCGTGTCGCTCAATTTCCTCCAGGCGGAAATTCTCGTCGGCGTGTCCGCGGTCAACCACGTTGAAGTCGCCTTCGTAGATAACCGTGAGATTGCCTGAGGAATCTTTGCCGGCTTTGGCTACACAGTCGCCTTTTTGAAGGGCATCCAGGTACGCTTTGGGGTAAAAGTGATTGTGAACATCGATAATCAATTTTTCTTCCTCCTTCAGTTTTGTTTGTCTTGCCTGAACATGAACGTTCCTGTGAGCGCGTACGCCATGGCCACCAAGGGCACCAGCCAGTTAAGCAAGGCATAGGGAGCATACGCGGTGGCAGGCACTTTCAGGACACCGAAGATGAACAATGATGCTGTGCTCCAGGGAACAAGAGGTGCCCCCAGAGTTCCGGCGTCTTCCAAAGTCCTGGAGAGGACTTTGGGGTGCAAGCCTTTTGCCGGAAAAGCCTCCCTGAACGCTTGTCCCGGGAGAATTATGGCAAGCATTTGATTACCCGATGCCAAGAGGGTTACGAAGCAAGCGCCGATGACCGATATCACAAGGGCACCGGCAGTTTTCACTTTGGAAATGACCCCTCTTACGAGACGGTCCGGCGCCCCGGTCTCCCTGAGTATTCCGCCCATAGCCGTGGCCCCGAGGATCAGAAGAACAGTCCCCATCATGGAGTTGATCCCACCCCGCGTGAGAAGGTTGTCAAGCATGGGGTCGCCCGTATTGGACAGGAAGCCGTCTGTCACTATCTTGGCGACGGAAAGGACTCCCACGCCTTGTGTGAAGGATGCCACAAGCCCTGCCACCACCAAGGATATTGCGAGAGCAGGGAGGGCGGGCACCTTTTTGATAGACAACGTCGCAAGCACCAGGACGGGGATGAGCGTAAGCGGCCCCACCTTGAAAGCACTTTCAAGAAAGACCCTGTGGGATAGAATGTCGGCCGCTGTGCCTGCTTGTGCGACGGCGTTGCGCCCCAGGAAGAAGAATCCCACTATTTCAAGGATGAGGGCGGGCAAGGTGGTGTAAACCATGGATGAGATGTGTTCGTAAAGGGTCGCGCCGGAGACTGCGGGCGCCACATTTGTTGTGTCAGACATGGGGGACATTTTGTCACCGAAGTACGCACCCGAGACCACGGCTCCGGCAAGCAGCGCGGGAGGCACTCCCAACGTTTGCCCTATTCCCATAAGGGCAAGCCCCACCGTGGCGATGGTACCGAAGGACGTTCCGGTAGTTCCCGCAACCAAGGCCGTGAACACACAAGCCGCAGGTACCAGTACGTTGGGGGATATCCATTTCAACCCGTACCAGATCATGGTGGGGATGGCGCCTCCTGCGATCCAGACTCCTATGGTAGCCCCCACCAAAAGCAGTATAGATACTGCGGGCATCCCGTCAACCACCCCGCTGAACATAGCCGATTGAATGCCTGGCCACTTAACACCCACAAGTGCCGCACAGATGGACGCTACTGCCACGCCCAGCAACACCGCCAGCTGCATGCCCGCGTTCAGGCGGAGCCCCAGCACAACAGCGACCACAGATGAGCCGAAAACCAAAGCAGCGGAGCACAGGGACAGATCTCTTCTTTTCACCTGTTCACCCCTTCTTTCTTCAACCTCTGTCCGGTCGACTTGCAGGTCCTGGTCTTCTCTCCAAAATAAAAACCCGCCCCTGAAGGGACGGGATATGGCCCGCGGTACCACCCTTTTTGGTCGGAAAGACCCGCTCGCAAGGCGCGGCTTCCGGTGGCAAGCACGTTCGGAAGCGATGCCCCCTTCCTTTTAACGGTGGAAGCTCCGCCTGAGTCTACTGCCGTTGTCGGCCTTTTGGCTGCCGGTACGGGTTCAACCGGGGGCTCAGAGGTGTATTTCGCTGAGTCTGCCGTCCCGGTCGCACCGGCCCCGGGCTCTCTTGGCGGCTTCGCTCGGTTACTTCTCCTCGTCAACGCCCAGATGAGATTGTTGAACAGAGTCTATCCCAGGTTTTTTGTGCGTGTCAACAGATTGTTATAGATTTCGTTCGATTTTGTGAAGGGATCACGATTGAGGTTGCGCAACATACGCCCAGATTGTCTTGTGTGCATATGTATGCGTGTATAATGGATGGGCGAAGCATCGCGAACAGCGAGGGAAATAGCCAGAGTCTTTCCGCTGCGTGACCGCGTAATTTCGCATTGTCAAACGGGATGGAGCCCGGCAAGGCTTTGTGTTGCAAATCATGAGAACTGCTGACGAGAACGGGAGCCAGGAGAACGGGAGGCAGGCCGATGACCCGCGTACCAGAACTGGAATTGCGGTTGGTGCGTCCCTCAGAGGAATACCTGGGAAGCTACCTGGAGGCTTGCCGGGAGTTCAAGTGCGTGGACGCTGAGCATGCTTGGTTACATAATCCCGACGATTTTCACCGCTGGGGGCGAGTCATCTTCCGGCAATTCGCGGATTCCGAAAAGGGTATAGGACTCAAGGAAGGTTGGGTTCCTTCCACGACGTTTTGGTCTGTTCTTGGATCGCTGTATGTGGGTACAGGCAGCATCAGGCACAGATTAACTCCTGCACTGGAGGAGTTCGGGGGCCATATCGGTTATCTAATCCGCCCCAGCCTTTGGAATTGCGGCTACGGAACCCTTCAACTTAGGCTTTTGCTGCGAGAGGCTTGCCTATTGGGTATCGATCCTGCTCTTATCACCTGCGATTATAGTAATCCCGCTTCTGCCCGTGTGATGGAGAAGAACGGGGCCAGACTAATCGACATCAATGAGCGCCTGATTGAAGGTGCAAAAAGGACGATTTGCAGGTTCGAAGTGCCCGCTTGCGGCGGTTGCGGTTAAGGTAAGATGCAAAACAGATATGCTTGTGACGTAGGTGATTTCGGGAAGTTGGGCCTTTTGCGGTTTTTGGCCAACCGGGGTTTGGACATTGGGGTGAATTGGTACTTGGTCCCCGATGAAAACCATAACGGGGACGGGAAGCATGTGGGGTATCTTAGCAGGGATTTCATGGACGGCCCTTGGCACAGACATTGGGTCGAACTGACCTGGCAGGTTACCACTGGCGGTGCCTATCGGCTCTTCATCTGACCATGGACGTTGCCAATAAATCTTACGGACCATGGGCGTTACCTATTTCGGGGCGATCTGACCATCGGCGGTGCCTGTCGTCTCTTCATCTGACCATGGACGTTGCCAATAAATCTTACGGACCATGGGCGTTGCCTATTTTGGGCTCATCGTACCATCGGCGGTGCCTGTCGGCTCTTCATCTGACCATGGACGTTGCCTGCAAATCTTACGGACCATAGGCGTTACCTATTTCGGGGCGATCTGACCATCGGCGGTGCCTGTCGGCTCTTCATCTGACCATGGGCAGTGCTCGTGGATCTCTCTAAGTCGGTCCTC
>CAZYEC010000057.1:0-10308 GCA_964646385.1 uncultured Eubacteriales bacterium
AGAGGTGGCTGCATGATCGGTCGCAAACAGAAACTGGACGCCATATACAATTTCGGAACCATGGTCGCTCAGAACCCCTGGCTTGCCTTTCTCATGGGCTATCTGATAGGTCAAGTCGACAGAGTTCATTTCCTGCAGGATCTTGAAGGTGCTGAGGTGGCCATAAGAGTCTCCGCGGGGCGCGCGACCGTGTGGCCCGGCGGGCCTTTCAAAGCCACGGTCCGGGGCATAACCATGCCCAACACTTACGTTTTAGTAAGGTCCATACCCCAGGATGAGACCCCCATCTGCGTATGTTTGGATTTCGACAAAGCCCGGGAAACAGATTGGTATCAATCGGTCCTGTTGCCTTCCAGCGCTTTTATAGAAGATGCTGAGGAAGCTGCCCACCACGAATCAGAAACGTTGTGGCGGGAAATGGACCGCACCTTGGACATTTACCGGGAGTGCCGTTCAATGCTGCAAGATGACCCCGAGAGAAAGCGGGAGCTGGAATACTACATGCGCACCGCCGAGGAACAGATGAAACGAATTAGCCGGCATATGGACGAATTGAACAGGCAGATGAAAAGAATTTCGGAATCACAATAATGCAGAAATACGAAGGGTGAAAAAAGTGGCGGCTACCCGTACCATCGGTAGCCGCCGTTTGCTTACCCAATCACTCACTCAGAACATATTCTGTAACCAGCCTGGCTAACGCCAGAAGTCCCTCTTTGTGGGTCCTTTCGTGAGAATGAGAAGCATCAACGCCGGTGCCGATGCACGCTGTCCTGACATTGAAACCTGCCCTCAAAGCGGCGCCGGCATCGGAACCGTAATGGGGGAAAATGTCCACCACGTAAGGGATATCTCTCTTTTCGCAAAGTCCCTCAAGTTTCTTGCGAAGCCTGAGGTCGTAAGGGCCTCCCGAGTCTTTGGCACATATAGAAACCGTGTATTCGCTGCCCAAAAGACCTTCGCCCACGCACCCCATATCTACCGCTATGAATTCTTCTGTTTCCGCCGGAAACCCGCAAGATCCTCCGTGGCCCACTTCCTCGTAATTGGTAATGAAAAAGTGCGTCTTGCGGGCAGGTTTGAGCCCTTTATGGGCCATGTATTTGGCGCTGCCCAAAAGAGCCGCAACCGACGCTTTGTCGTCCAAATGCCTGGACTTTATGAATCCTGAAGGGACAGCCTCGGTTCGCGGGTCGAAAGCCACGAAATCTCCCGGTTTGATGCCCAGTTCTGCCACATCTTCTTTGGTTTTCACTTTCTCGTCGATGCGGACCTCCATATTGTCTGCGGTGCGTTCCAGCTTGTTGGTCTCCTGGCCGTATACGTGGGTGGCTGCTTTGGTTACCAGGACAGTGCCGGTATAGGTTTTGCCCGAACTGGCCTTGATGAAAACGTGCTCGCCTTCAACGCTGGTCCAAGGGGCGCCGCCTATGGCGGTAAGCTTCAGGCGTCCGTTGCTTTTCACTTCGAAAACCATGGCGCCCAAGGTGTCGATGTGGGCCGAAAGGGTTCGCTCCCTACCGGGCAGCCGGCCAGGGACTGACACCAGCAAGCTGCCTTTGTTGTTCACCCGGGCCTCGTATCCTAAAGCTTCGAATTCGGATTTGACCCAGGCCACCGCTTCTTCCGTGTCACCGGTGGGACTCGGAATCTTGCACAGCGTAAGCAGTCTGTCTGTCATATACTCGATATCAGGAACATCTTGCGGACAAAGTTCCATATCCCCATATACCCCCGTTTCAAAAGCCTACTCCCCAAACTCCTAAACCAAGAGAAAAAGCGGCCCTTGGAGAGACCGCCAAATCTCTGGTCAGTCCAAAACTACGTGGCCCGTTGCTTTTCCGGCCCTTGGGGTTTGCGCGGTCACCGTAAGGTTTTCGCCTTTTGTTGCGCCCACAACCCATTGTGCTTTGGCCTTGGCATCGCCGCCCCCTGCCCTGCCTCCCAGATGCCCTATCTCCGTCTTTGCTTTGCCGCTCAGGACTCTACCGCCCTCAAGGCAGACTTTCACGGACTTTGCCTGGCCCATTGCTAGGGCCCGAAACATTCCGTAAGTGGGCAGGTATCCTTGGTTGCTGATGACCGCAGTCACTTTGTACATCCCGTCCCCCAGCTCTTGGGCGGTCACTTTGTCCAGGACCAGGCGGGGGGTTACCGCCGCTCGGGACAAGTTGAATTCGGCGTTTTTCCGGCACTCGTCTTCCAAAAGAGCCACAGGCGGATTTTGTCTGCCCAGTTTCACATCCCAACCGCCGATCTCAACTTCGCCCAGCTGGGGATGCTTATAGGGTTTCCAATCGTGAAAAAGGGCACCCTGGAGTTTCTCATCGCTCCAGCGCAAGATTTTGACCGCATCATCCTCGCGCTCGCTTTCGCTGAGTTCCCTTGAAGCCTTGAGGGATCTTTTGGGGAGTCCTGCCCTGCCTGCCAAATCCCAAAGCTCCGTTTCCAGGGCCAGGATGCCAAGAGTCTCGTAAGCCCACTCAAGATCGCTTCCCACCGCAGGCCGCTTAGGGTCCCAAGTAAACTCCTCAAACAAGGAAACGCTGCGGTAACCTGTTATTTCCCGGCCGATTTCCCCCACCGCTTTGTATATGTTGAGGTCCCTTTGATCGAATTCGGAATCCCTCTTGTCGGCAAAAGGCCTCAGGAAAACGCCGCCGCTTGTGTGGTAGGACATGGAAGTCACGATGTTGGGATGGGACAGATAGAAGTCACCTATGGCCTTCATCTCGGGTTCGCTGAAAGGGTAGTCACCGGAACCCCTCTGGATGGCGTGAATCTCCCAATTGGCGGGGTATTGCCTGTTGAAATCGAGTCCGTATTTTGTGGGAGCCTGCTTGACGGGCAGATCCGGGTCATAATCCGCAACAAAACCCTCGGTCATCACCTGGTAGAAAACGTCGCCTGGGCCTCCCATGTCATCGGGGCGCCTTCTCACCATTACCCTGGGGTCTTTGGAGGAAATCTTCCACCCGCCGTCGGGGTCTTTTACGCGCATGGTAAGGATCTTCCCGTCCCCATCCACATCGTCGGGGCGCAAGCCCGGCCAATCGTCTGTATCCTCGGGCCAAGGGCGCAAACTTGAGCGCAACGTGTAAGGTGTCGTCAGGTAGTGTTCCGAACCGTCCACCGCTACTTTGGGCACAAAATAGAACGTCCTGGTGTCCATCAGCTCGGTAATTCTGGGATCCTTCCCGTACCCCTCCAGCATCTGCCTTATGCAGTACAGTATGACCTCGCAGCCGGTCACTTCACCGGCGTGAGTGTTGCCATCGGCGTAAACACCCGGCTTGTCAAGGCCGGGCCCCGTTCTTTTGTTGGTCACTTCGCACATGAGGATCTCGTTCCCCAAGTAGGTCCGGCCGATGCACTCAACCCTGCACAGGTCCGGGTACAACCTCACACATTCCTGCAAAAAAACCTTCATTTCCGGATATGTGTGGTAGCGATCAAAAGTCAGATTCAAAAAAGTCACCCGCACCACCTCCTCAGGCGATTCCTCATTCAAGGGTCAATTCACGAGTATCTGTGCCTGCCCTGTCGCAGCCGGCAGAAACGGAGATGCGTGTCCCGCTTTGGGCCTTAATGACCCACTCTACAGTCTTTTTGTTGTCTCCCGAACTGCCCATAAACCAGCCCATGCCACCCCCGCTTCCAGATAGCCCCGGAAGATGCCCCACTTCTTCTTTGGTTTTGCCCATGACAATGTCTACTTCACCGGGAGTTGCCCCGATTTCTAAAACAACGGGCTTCGCCTTGCCCGCGATCACAGCCTGCCGGCATCCGCTGGTGGGCATGTAACTCTTGTTTTCCACGGCGGCTTCTACTTTGTACAACCCTTCCGCCAGTTTTTTCGCCTCCAGGCTGCAAATCTTCACATGGGGCAAAGCCTGGGCGTGGTACAAAGTGAACATGCAATTTTTATGACATTCCCCTTCGAGAAACTGATGGGGCGGGTTGGTCAAGACAAACTTGGATTTCCACCCGCCAATCTCAACTTCCCCCAACTGGGGGTGATCGAACTTGCGCCATTTCTCGAAGCCCTGCCCCGCCAGTTCCCGATCATTCCAGGAAAGAAGGGCAAGCTGGCTATTCTCGGAACCCCGGCCGCCCCTGTCCATGAGTTTGTTGCCGGCTCTCACCGAAGCGTCCCACAGCTCCGTTGAAAAAGTGATGATGCCCAAATGCTCGTACAACCAGTCCATGAACACGCCTTTCAAGCCCCGTTCGCCTTGCACGTACTCCTCGAAAGTGGAGATTGTGGGGTATCCCGTGAGATCGGTCCCCTTTTGCCCGATGGTTTTGTAAAGGGCGACGTCTGCCGGGGGCATCTTGCTGTCGGGCTTTGAACAACAGGGGCGCAGGATCGCACCCATGGTGGTGTGATAGGACATTCCGCCCGATATATTTTTGTGACTCAACAGGAATTCTGCCACATTTCTTGTTTCCGGCTCCGACAAGGGGTAAGGGCCCGCACCCCGCTGAATCACGTCGGGCTCCCAGTTGGCGGGGTAATTCCTGTTAATATCCAAGCCCCACCTGGACTGAGCCATCTTGATCTCGCCGCCGTCCCAGTTCTTGAGTATCCCTTCCGGGTACACCTTGAAAAACGGGCCTTCTTTGTCCCAGGGCTGCCTTTTTAGCATGAGCCTGGGGTCTTTGGCCGACACTCTCCAATCCCCGCCGGGGTCTTTGACCCTCATCTGCAAGATCCAGCCATCACCGTCTATGTCTTCTTGGTTAAGCCCGTCATCGTTGTCTCTGGGGGGGTACTCTCGCACGCTCGATCGGAGCTGGTGCGGGGTCTTCAAAAAGATCTCGGCACCGTCCACAGAAATCCTGGGGAGGATGTAAAAAACCCTGTTATCCACCAGTCCCGTCACAAATGGGTCTTCTCCGTAGTTGGACAACAGGTACCACACGGTGTAAACGCACACAGCCGCCCCGGTCACTTCCCCGGCGTGGTGGTTTCCGTCTATGTACATCCCGGGCTTCTTGTCTCCGCTGCCTGTCTTTTGGTTGCTAATTTCCACCATCCACATGTCCCGGCCTTCGTAGGTTTTTCCGATGGAATACATCTTTGCAAGACCGGGATTCTCGTCCACCATCTGCCTGAGATTATCAGTCAACTCAGCGTAGTCAGAGTATCGTGAAAAATCGGGTCTGAGCAATTGAGCCCCTCCTCTCGATGCACATCAATACTCGATTCCTTCCCTGGCTTGTACCCCTTTTTGGTAGTGGTGTTTTACCTCCTTCACTTCGGAGACCATGTCGGCTTTCTCCATGATGGACGAAGGACAATACCTGCCTGTCAGCACCAAATCCACATGAGGCGGGCGCTTTTCCATGAGTTCCAAAACTTCTTCAACGGAAACCAGACCGCAAGCCGCCGCCACGCACAGTTCATCGAGCACCACCAAGTCATAGCTGCCGCTCGAAACAGCTTCTCTGGCGCGATCCATTCCCTTTTTGGCAAGCTCTCTGTCAACTTTTTCGGGATCATCCAAGTCCACAAAATCCTCGCGGCCGTGCTGTTCAATCTCCAGCAAAGGCAGAAATTTCTTGGCGGCTATCCTTTCGCCGTACACGTTTCCCTCGCCTTTCATGAACTGCACGATAAGAACGCGCCTGCCCCAACCCACTTGCCTTAACGCAAGCCCCAAAGCCGCAGTGGTTTTGCCCTTGCCGTCGCCGGTGTGAACCATGACGAGCCCCTGTTCGCGGCCTTTAGTCATAAGCGATGCTCCCACCCTTCTGGTTCTGGTACACCTATTCTTTCGACTCCAAAACAATTCCTGCCGTACCTCAGACAACCCCCATCTGATATACTTGTACAGGCTACATCTGTTACCGGAGGTTCGTACTTTGAGCAGAACAAACCGGACCAAACGTTCCTCGGAAGCCCGCTCGGGCGGCAAGGGGCCCTCCAAAAGAAACGACAGGACGAAAACCCCCAGCCGCTGGCCCTGGATTTTTCTGTGCCTTGTGGGTATCTTCTTGGTGGTATCCACCGGTGTTTCGAGTTCGAAACCCACGGGCCAAGGTCTTCTTGTGAACATCACGATCTCTACGGCCAGAGGAATTTCTTCTGTTTTCGGGTCTTTCGGAATTGCCCTGTGTTTTTTGTTGATACTCCACGCCTTGGTGAAAATAGCCAACCCGGGCTCACCGTTGCCCAGGTTTGTGTGGGGTTTGTGGACCCTTTTGATCTTCCTTTCCGCGATATATCACGACATTAAAGCTCCCTGGGAAGATACTTTCCCCTTTGCCAAAACCGGCGGCGGCGGTGGAATCGTGGGGGCTTCTGTGGGCTGGTTTTTCAGGGCGTCTCTAGGGCGCGTCCCGACTTTCGTCGCCCTGGGACTCGGCACTGCCGTGGGGCTGAGCCTCGTGGCCAACAAAACTGCCTACGCCCCTTTCTCTTACATCTGGATGTGCGCCATTTCGCTTTGGCAGTGGTTGGTCCGGTTCACGGTGCATTTTTTCAGACCCCAGGGGCCTTCGCCTGAGGAGATTCACCCCGAGTTCAGGCGAGGTCTGGAGGAAGAGCCGGGAGGCGATATTGGTCTTTCAGCGCTTTTGGAAACCGGTGTAGAAAACGAAGAAAGCATCCCGGAAACGGGTCTTGCCCGGACCGTGGCCGAACTCAAAAAAAGACTTTCAGCCTCCCAAGAACAAGAAGGCAACCGGGCTCAAGAGGATGCCTCTGACGCCGCCAAAGACTTCGAGCCCCTACTTCAGCCGCCTCTAAACGAGAGCCTTTTCTACGAATTCCCCAGCCCCGCCATTCTTCAGAAGTCTGACCCTCAAAAGCGGCAACGACTGCCCCAGGACCTGGAAGTCAGGGCCCGGATAATTGAAAAGACCCTGCTGTCTTTCGGGGTGGTAGCAAAAGTCGTCAACTACACCCGGGGGCCTACGGTTACACAATTTGAGCTGCTCCCGGGTCCTGGAGTGAAAATCGCAAGCATAGTGAATTTGGCTCAAGATTTAGCTTTGGCATTGGCTGCCCGCGATGTTCGAATGGAAGCCCCTATTCCCGGCAAATCGGCTGTAGGCATAGAGGTTCCCAACAAACAGATTTCTCTTGTACATCTAAGGGACGTGCTTGAAACCAGAGAGTTCAAAGTGTCAAAATCTCCCCTCACCGTGGCCTTGGGAAAAGACATTTCGGGGCGTTCAGTCTTGACATCTTTGGATGGCTGCCTTCACCTGTTGATAGCCGGGGCTACCGGGGCAGGCAAAAGCATGTGCATAAACTCGCTCATCGCAAGTATTCTCTTTAAGGCGCGGCCGGACCAGGTGAAATTGGTGCTCATTGACCCCAAGAGAGTGGAGCTGTCCGTCTGGTCCAAAATTCCCCACCTAATTGCCCCGGTGGTTTCAGATCCCAAGAAAGCGGCGGGTGCTTTGCGCTGGGCCATAAAGGAAATGGAATCAAGGTATGAGAAATTTGCCAACGTAGGTACCAGGGACATCGAAAGGTATAATCTGGTGGCAACCCCGCCCGACAGCCCGAAACCCGCTATGCCATACATCGTCATAATCATAGACGAGCTTTCCGACCTCATGATGGTTGCCCCCGCCGAAGTGGAAGACAGCATTTTCCGCCTGGCGCAGATGGCCCGGGCCGCGGGAATTTTCCTTGTGGTTGCCACCCAAAGACCGTCGGTCAACGTGATCACCGGCACCATCAAGGCCAACATACCCTCACGGATAGCCTTCGCGGTGGCATCCCAGATCGATTCCAGGACGATCCTGGACGCGGCCGGGGCCGAGAAACTTCTGGGCAGAGGCGACATGTTGTTTTACCCGGTGGGAACATCCAAACCTTTGCGAGCCCAGGGCTGTTATCTGTCAGAGCGGGAAATCGACGAGCTGGTTTCCTTCGTGTCAAGCCAGGCAAAGCCCCAGTTTGCCCCGGGCGTTTTGTCCCAGCCTGAATCGGCTCGGCGGGAGACCGCAATGCAGGAAGACCCCTTCTTCTCCCAGGCGTTGCGGATCGTGGTGGAAGCGAAACAAGCATCCGTATCATTGCTCCAAAGAAAACTGCCGATAGGTTACAGCAGGGCCGCCCGACTTGTAGACGCCATGGAGGTTAAGGGCTACGTGGGGCCTTACGAAGGGTCGAAACCCAGAGAAGTGCGCCTTTCCATAGGAGAATACATGCGGTTGTTTGAAAGCGGGGCAAAAGAAACCGCCGCAGGAACCACTTCTCCGGACATCCGAAAGGAACCCCACGCCTCGGAACCGAAAGAAAACGGCGGTGAAGATTATCTGCAAAAACCTTCGTTTCTGGGAAAACGTGACGATGACTCTCTCCAAAAGCTTTTGAAAAGGGCCCAGGCAAGCGACAAGAAGGAGCCCCATCGAGCGAAGTGATTTGTGCCCGGGGGGCAAATTGACGAGGGGGCGGATTATGGACGAAAGCCACAAGGCTGACAAAGGCCGAAGCGAACACCCGGAACCGGTGACCGTCGAAGTACGTGGGCATCTGGCATTTTATTTGTCCGGCGAGTACAGGGATGGTGCCCGGGCACGCTTGTGTTTGCGTTCCGGGATAACCTTTGACCGCCTGCTCCACGTCCTTGGAATACCAAAAATAGAATCCTGCGAGGTTTTCGTCAACGGTGCCGCCGCAAAGGACCACAGAGCCGTGTCGGAACCAGGAGATCACATCGTCATCTCGCCGAAGGCTCATCCTCGGGAGACAGGGTTTTAGACTGCCCAAGGGCCTCCGTAAACCCGGCGGGGTTGATGAGCTTCATCCCGGCCCGGACAAAAGCGGTGTCATCAATAGCTTCGTACAGCTCGGCGGGGGACGCGCCGGGCTTTGCCTGAAAGCCCAGGGCCAGCACGCCCGCAAGGTATGATGCTGCTAAACTCAAATCACCTGAACCGTAGTATGTGTAAGCGGAGGCGGACTCCACACCTGCCAGGGCGAGATAGTCCACAGGCACTGCCACAGAATCTCGCTGCCCCGAAGACATGTACTCCACCCAATCAGCGTAAAGAACTTCTTCTTTGTAGTAAGCGACGGCGTAGATGAATCTATCGATAGTCTCTGCCAAAAGCGTGTCAAGAAAAGGATCGGCTGTCAAAAGGCGAACCAGTTCCCTGCGGGCTGAATCCCACGAGTCGACCCCGGCACGGATCAGTCTCTCGACGATTTCCTCTTCTGCCCCGGTTCTGGACCACACATCGTAATTGCTCGGATCATCTCTGTCTTTGCCGGGAGTGACCCCGGCGCCGGTAAACCTTAAATCTCCCATACCGGGATAAACTACAGTTATGCCCAGCAACGAAGCGGTTTGTATCGCATAGGCCCAGTCCCTTGCCCCGCCCAGATTTTCAGACAAAGCGCCGTGGTCTATTCCGTAAGGAACAGACACAACCCGGATCTTCTCTTCATCGGGAAGGCCCGATTGGATATCCAACAGGACATCCATGGCCTCTTTTAGACGGATGTAGGGCAGGTTGTCCTCGGGCACTGCAAAATAGTAAAGGTGGGAACCCGGCGCCACGCCGTTTTTCCCCGAAAGCACCGCCGCGCAGGCGGCCCCCATGGGGTTGCGGGGGCTCATCCCTACATCGCCTGCGCTAATCTGTATGTAGGTAATGTTGTCCGACCATTCCTCGTGACCCGTCAGGATAGGATAGTTGATGATGGCGACCGAAACGCCCGAACCTGTGAGGCCGCTTTCGTGAAGCCGGTCCAAACCCAGTCCAAGATATTTGCTCTCCTCAAGCAACTTTTCTACGGAAATCCCCCGGGGCATAAGAGACTCATCAGGCCACCGGGTGGAAGTATCGAAAGTCACCGTGTGCAACAGGTCCGCTTCTTCCGAAAGATCGATGTCCCTGATATCGCGCCCCGCAAAATTCTCGTACTTGCGCGACCCTATTACAGGATTCGGCACACCCGCGAAAGGGTCTTTGGGACTGCGCATGTCGAACAGATGGGCCAGGACGGAGGCCAAAGACGCCGCAAGCATGGCTAGCACCAAGCCCACCATCAACACTTTTTTCAACTGCAAACCTCCGTTTTGCGGGTTATCTGTGTTTGGTTCCCTACAAGTATAGCAAAACCGCCGCGAACTTTTCCCTTCAACAAAGCAGTCAATGTGCACCCCTTTGCCTGCACGTCTGCGGCGCTTTTGTTCCTAGAGCCGGTGTTTGGCAGGCATGCATTGGCCGGCTTGCAAGTCCCGGAAGAGGCGGACGCCTCCCAAAAAACATCCCAGCCCAAGGAGGTTGAAAGCGGCCGCCAGGAAAAAACTGCCGTCAAAAGAACCCGTGGCTTGA
>CAZYEC010000058.1:0-9936 GCA_964646385.1 uncultured Eubacteriales bacterium
AACCTGCAGACAGGCAATTCCGGTAGCTTTTCGCCATCCTGGGCCGGCTGAAGCAGTTGTGACCAACCCACCATATGTAGGGAGCAGAGGACAGGGAAGAACGCTGTCACAGTTCTTGCGAGTAACCTACCCAAATACCAGGAGCGATACTTTCTCGGCTTTTATTGAGCGTTGCAGTTTGATGACGAAACCCCGGGGCTATTTGGGTATGTTCACTCCATATGTCTGGATGTTCATTAAATCACATGAGAACCTACGAAGGCTGTTGTACGCAACCGCGGATATTCTGACGTTGATCCAATTCGAGTATTCCGCTTTTGCAGAGGCTACCGTGCCTGTTTGTACTTTTGTTGTGCAAAATGGCAAAACAGGTTTGGCCGGCCAATACCTGAGGCTTGTTGATTTTCCCGGGGGAATGGAAGTGCAACGTGTGAAGGCTCTGGAGGCTATCAACAATCCATATTGCACTTATTGTTTCACTACGGACACTGACCTTTTTGCGAAAATGCCGGGAAGCCCTGTAGCATACTGGATTAGCGACAAAATAGCCTCGTCTTTCGTGTCTGGATGTCCTTTTGAGCAATTGGCTCCCGTGAAACAAGGGCTTGCCACCACAGATAACAACAAGTACCTACGCTTTTGGCATGAGGTCAGTCACGAGAGAATTGGATTCGGAATGCAGGACTTGAACGCTGCCATTCGTAGCGGCTACAAATGGTTTCCCTACAACAAGGGTGGCGAGTACCGAAAATGGTACGGTAACAATGAGTACATTGTGAATTACAGCAATGATGGACAAGAGATAAAGGAAGACGTTCTGTCAAAATACCCATATCTAAAGACTCCTGATTTTGTAGTTAAGAATACAGACTACTATTTCAAACCATCGTTGACATGGTCCTTTGTTAGTTCTTCCTATTTTGGAGTAAGGTGCTCTCCCGGTGGCGCGATATTTGATGTGGGGGGCTCGTCGGCGTTTCCTAACGATGCAATTGGGTATTACTTGCTCGGATTCCTGTGTTCAAAACTGAGTTATGAGTATATGAAGATGTTAAACCCAACGTTGAACTTCCAAGTAGGAAATGTCGCCAGCCTTCCGATTATTGTTGACATGGAGAAGAAGCCAAAAGTCGATATTCTTTCGGAGAAAAATGTCGACCTCTCCAAGAAGGATTGGGATTCTTTCGAGACTTCGTGGGATTTCAGACTACATCCCCTAATTGGTAGGGAAGTGTCCACCGTTAAGGAAGCGTATCTTGTGTGGGAAAACGAAGCTGCCGCCAGATTTGAGACTCTCAAAGCCAATGAAGAAGAGAACAATCGAACTTTTATCGACATTTATGGTCTCGAAAACGAACTGGCACCTGAAGTTGACGACAAAGATGTGACTGTTCGTCTGGCTGATCTGGGGCGTGATATTCGAAGTCTGATCAGTTATGCCGTGGGCTGCATGTTTGGACGATACTCTTTGGATGTAGAAGGATTAGCCTACGCGGGTGGGAACTGGAATGCTGGCAGGTACAAGACCTTCTTGCCGGATTCCGACAATATCTTACCCGTAGGTGATGACGAGTATTTTGATGATGATATAGTCGCGCGTTTTGTCGATTTCATCCGTGTGGCATATGGTCCCGACACACTCGAATTTAACCTGGAGTTTATTGCAAATGCTTTGGGTGGTAAGGGAAGTCCACGTCAGGTTATCCGCGACTATTTCCTGAGGGATTTCTATGCTGACCATTGCAGGACTTGCAAAAAAAGACCTATATATTGGCTTTTCGACTCGGGAAAGAAGAATGGTTTCAAGGCGCTTATCTACGTGCATCGTTATTCTCGCGATTTACTCGCTCGGTTGCGGACGGGTTACGTTCACGAACAACAAGAACGTTATCGCACACAGCTGGCGAATATCGGTGAAGAACTGATTGGTGCAACGGGAGCTGAAAGGGCCCGGCTTCTGAGGCAACAAAACAAATTGACTGAACAAGCCCGAGAGTTGGATAGATACGAAGAGAAGATTCATCATTTGGCGGACATGAATATATCGATTGACCTTGATGACGGCGTCAAGAACAACTATGCGATATTCTCTGATGTTCTTGCCAAGATAAGATAGTGATTAGCCGAGTTCGCACCATGCAGATTGGCAGATCTGTTGACAGTTCGGCTGAGCAGATAAGACTAGGTTTTCCAATTGGGATGAACTGGTTTGGAAATTGGCAAACCGCTACTGAATCATTGAAGGCGGTCTACCGTACTCGGTGTGAAATTGGCAAAGCTCAAGATTCTATTGCGGTAGAGATATAGGGATCGGGAGTTGCTAACAACGAGCATCGTCTAGGGAAAGCGGTTTCGGGTTGCTTGATGGCAAATGGGGTGCTAAATTCTTTATCTCTTTTTTTCAAGGAATCTAGGACTAGTCTGTTGTTTACGAAGATGCCAGCACGGAATCAAGTAGCGTATGGCATCGTTTTGTTGCTACGATTGGGACCGGACAGAAGGGAAGGATTGCATGTGCCGAGCGAACAGACTGGTACAGTTTGAAAATCTCATAATCCAGGCTTTTGATGCGGTTCCTCAAGAGTATTACAAAGTACTTACGGCTCCCGAGGGCAAGACCGTAAAACGTGAGCGAGTCTTTTGTTACGAGTTTTATCATCGTGTTCGCTCCTTGCAGACAGCGCACGGGTGGACCGATTTTCGAATCCATGGTGAACTTAGCAAGCGAGGTAGCGAGGCCATCGATGAGGATTCTAGTCCGGATTTTGTTTTTCACCAGCCTGGGAGTATGCGCGATAACCTAATTGTTGTAGAGGTAAAAGCTGGTCTTCCTAATGCACAGGATTTGGAAAATGATTGGCGCAAACTGGTTGTATTTTGCACCGAATACTGTTACGGTAGAGGTCTTTGGATAGTAATCAATTACTCATATGCCCAAATCCTTGACAAGGTACGCAGTTTTGCACCGAAATTCCAAAAGAAAGACGTAGCCAACCTCAAACTCATATGCAAGAAAAAAGCCCGTAGCAGACTTCATGTGGTCCGTTTCGTTGACATGTTGACCGAGATAGAATCCGGCGATTATCGTCCGCGCTGAACGTGGCGGTAGATCGCCCTGGCACAAGATTTAATACCCGGAAATTGTCAGGGTCTTGATTGGAGCGACAGCTAATTCGAGTGGATGGCTTGGGAACTGTTAAGGGTTCTACCTGTGCGGTGGAAAACAATGATGCTTCATCTGGTCATTATCAGTCGGGTTAGTAGCGGGAATAATTGAGTGGTGGTGGATAACATGGAATTGGAGACTATTCGCCTGAGGCTTATCGAACGATTCGCTGCGCCTTTGCCTGCGTTTTACACCCGCCGTATCGTGTTCTGGCGTGATGAAGAACGAGAGTTTGAGGATATGGTGGACGAGCTCCAATTGCCGGAGGTCAACATAGTAGGGCTTTCCGATGGAAACAGTTTTGAGTTGAAGAAGCTCCTTTCTTTCGATGACCTGTCCAACAATTATCTCGTGTACGATACTTTGTCCTACCAGGCAGACTATAAGGATGACTGGCTTTTGGATGTAAGACTGTACAGTGAAGAGTTTCGGGCCGATCTTGTGTCGCTGCAAATGGAAGAATTGAACATTGTGCCCAGTGCTGCAATGCGAAGAACCGTGAGATTGTACGGTAAGTTCCTGCAAAACAAAGAACGCAAGGCTAAACTCCTAAAGTTGGGCAGAGTGTACAGCAAGCCACAACAATTCCATCTAGACGTGATGTCGGTTCTAAGCGGATGCCAGGCCTGCGGGGCTGAAGACGTGATTGTAGCCGTACTCTCGGTCGGATTGGAAGCAAAGGACAATGAAGCGTTAATAGGGATTGAGAAATTCGGGAGCATTGAAGTTTTCTGGCAAATGGTGCAAACCTTTACTGGTTACACGAACCACGATGACCGGCCTCTTACGGATTTTGCCGCCCATATTCTCCTGACGGCTTTGTCCCATACCATGCAGGTTGTCTTGAAAGGTCTTGAGCGTTTCGTATCCGAATCGTCACGGGCATACTGCTACCAGATTGTCCACGGGTGGCAGCGAGGCGAGTACCGCCATGCCCTGGAGGACATATGTCGGACTGTGGAGGGTAAATTCCTTCTCCCCGGTCGGTTTGACGATATGGATATCGAGACCTTGGTCAAGAGCGACGTATTTCCGGCGCTTGATGAGAGTATCCTTAAACGATTTTTCGGCGAAGTGGGAGAACGACTCATCAAACCCGATATCATATTGAGGACAGTGGAAAATCGTAGAACTGCTGCTTGGTACGATTTGACCCGGGATTATTTCGAGAGTCTTTACTATGTCGCAAATATGAAACTATTCCGTCTCGCTTATCCCGATGGTTTCCACATAGTAGAGCCAAAAAGAATCTGGGACTTCTACACAAACCATGGCTACAAGATGGATGGCCACTACAGGCATTTCCACTACCATTTTGAAAGGACTTTGAAAAATCCCCATCACCTTCTGGATGACGAACTGAAGAAATGCTGTGACGTTGTTGAAGGCGTATACCAGGAATGGTTTCTCAAAGGTCTCACTGGGGCATGGACGCAGGCCATAAGCGGAGACATTGCAACTCTTGGTTATGTGTCTGAAATAGGCGCTCAGTCAAGGTTTTTCGATGTGTTTGTGGCTCCGCACGTGCGAAAAGGAAATCGAGTTTTCGTGGTGATATCTGATGCTCTTCGTTTTGAGGTTGCCGCCGAGTTGGCTGATTCATTGAGCCAAAACACCAAAGGTGCAGTCACCCTGGAATCCGTACAATCAGTCTTTCCCGGGACCACAAAGTTCGGTATGGCATCTTTGCTCCCCGGTAGAGAGTTGACTGTGGATTCCAACATGGATGTTTTCGTCGATGGGCTTGGCACGGCTTCCACTGTTGCACGGGAGGCTGTCTTGAAGAACAAACACCCCGACAGCGTGGCTGTGACCTGCAATGATTTGCTCAAAATGCGAAAGCAAGAGCGTAGGGCTCTTGTGACGGGTAAGGAAGTCATTTATGTGTATCACAACGTTATTGATACGGTTAGTGAAAAGCCAGTTACTGAAACAAAAGTGTTTGAAGCCTGCAAAACCGCCATTGATGAGCTGATCTCGGCGGTGAAAGTCATCGTCAATGAGCTCAGTGGCAGTAACGTCCTGATTACTGCCGACCATGGTTTTCTTTATACATACAAGCCTCTTGAAGAAAGCGAAAAAATGAGTCGCAAGGCTCTTGATGGAGAAGTCTACGAGATAGGTCGTCGGTACGCCCTTGCATCACCGGACACAACTGCCGAGTATTTGCTGCCGGTCAATTTAGAACGTGTTTTAGGCGGGGTCTCGCTAAAAGGGTTTGCACCCCAGGACACCGTCAGGATGAAGGTGCCGGGAGGCCAGAACTACGTTCACGGCGGTATCAGTCTACAGGAAATGGTCGTACCAGTTATCGTTTACAAAGCGATGCGTGCGGGATCTAAAGGGTATGTGGAGATTCAAAATCCCGGAATTGCCCTTGTGGCGGGGGGTCGAAAAATCTCGAATCTGATGTTTTCTCTTGATTTTCTGCAAAAGCTGCCCGTGGGCGAAAAGGTGAGGGCGTGTCAGTACACTCTGCATTTCGCAGACGTATCGGGCGCATCTGTGAGCGATTATCAGTTCTTGCTTGCCGATAAGACGAGCACTGACAATTCTGAACGAGTTTTCCGGGTGAAATTTACCCTCAAGCCCATGGCTTATGACAAAACCGGTGTATATCGATTGGTTATATCTAACGATATCGATATACCTGAGGAGATTGAATTCACTATCGATATACCGTTCGCTGATGATTTCGGTTTCGAAGTGTAGGAGGGGCCAGGCATGGAGACAAAGGTACAACAGCTGGATAAGGATGAAGGTTCTGATCCCAACAGGGTTCTTTACAGGAAACTGCGGGAGCACTTCGATGGTCGAATTGTCCGCAAAGACCTGACGAAAGCTATGAAAGAAGGGGCTAACGTCCCGGTGTATGTTCTTGAGTTCTTGCTCGGACAGTACTGCAGCTCTGATGACCCCGCAATAGTCGAGGCGGGAGTCAACAACGTGAAGCGAATCTTAGCCGAGAACTTTGTTCGTCCCGATGAGGCGCAGAAGGTGCTTTCGGCTTTGCGCGAGCGCGGGAGTTACACGGTAATCGACCGGATGACTGTTAGGTTAAACATAAAGCTGGACAGGTACGAGGCCGACTTTTCCAACTTGGGAATCCGGGGGATTCCAATATCCTCAGAGTATGTATCCAAATACGACCGTCTGCTTTGTGGTGGTATATGGTGCATACTGGGCCTTGAGTATGAGTATGTGGAAGGGCACAAGGCCGCTGTCCCCATAAGCATTGTCAGGCTTACGCCTATTCAGATGCCCCATGTAGATATGGAAGAGATTAAGGAAGGCCGGCGCGCCTTCACTAAAGAAGAATGGATCACCCTCCTTTTACGCTCTGTTGGCCTAGAAGCCGACAGGTTTAGTTACCGAGAGAAATGGCTCCAACTTGCCAGGATGATGCCCCTTATTGAAAACAATTTTAATCTTTGTGAACTCGGCCCCAGGAGCACTGGCAAGTCCCATATGTACAAAGAGATTTCGCCTAACAGCATTCTGATTTCGGGCGGTCAGACCACAGTGGCTAACCTGTTTTATAACATGGCGAGTAAGACTATAGGCCTTGTGGGTTTGTGGGATTGTGTTGCTTTCGATGAAGTGGCCGGCATAACGTTCAAGGACAAAGATGGCGTGCAGATAATGAAGGATTACATGGCTTCCGGTTCATTTGCCAGGGGCAAAGAACAGATGCCGGCCTCGGCCTCCATGGTATTTGTAGGCAACATAAACCAGAGTGTCGAGGTGATGTTGAAAACCTCCCACTTGTTCGAACCCTTCCCGGAAGCAATGGCCTATGACACGGCGTTTCTTGACCGCATGCATTGCTACATACCTGGGTGGGAAATTCCCAAATATCGACCAGAGTGTTTCACAGACGACTACGGTCTCATCACCGATTATTTGGCAGAATTCATGAGAGAGATGCGGAAAGCTTCTTTTGGAGACGTATTTGATAAGTACTTTCGTTTGGGCACAAATCTTAACCAACGTGACGTGACAGCGGTTCGAAAGACAGCTTCTGCATTGACCAAAATAATCTATCCTAACGGAGAATTCGAGAAAGATGGCATTGAAGAGATCCTGACATTTGCTTTGGAGATGCGTCGCAGGGTCAAGGAGCAGCTGAAGAAAATGGGAGGGATGGAGTTTTACGATGTGAACTTTTCCTATGTGGATAGCGAGACATTCGAAGAACGATATGTATCGGTTCCGGAGCAGAGTGGAGTCAAGGTGATACCAGAAGGTCTAACCAAGCCAGGCAACGTCTACACAGTCTCGGAAGGGCGTAGCGGTATGATAGGTGTGTACCGTCTGGAAACCCAAATGTTGCCTGGTAACGGCAAATTCGAACGAACGGGGCTCGGTGCCGATAGAGAACCCAAAGAAGCAACAAATACCGCCTTCAATTTCCTTAAAGCAAGCGGAAAACAAATCAGTTCTTTGATAAGCATGACCACAAAGGATTACATTGTGAACTATCAGGACCTTAACGGCCTCGGTATGACCAAGTCTTTGACTCTGCCTACTGTGATTGCCTTGACTTCCAGGGTATTGGGCAAGCCAACCCTCTCGAGTTTGGCGGTTCTGGGAGAAATCAGTATTGGTGGAACCGTTCAAAAAGTGGAGCGCTTGGCGAGCGTGCTCCAGGTTTGTCTCGACAGTGGCGCGAAAAAAGTGTTGGTGCCCATAACATCTGCTACCGAACTGGGAACAGTGCCGCCCGACCTAATCGGGGCATTCAGCCTAATCTTTTTCTCAACGCCACAAGAGGCTGTGTTCAAAGCCCTGGGCGTTGAGTAAATGATGGAGTCTTTGAACACGATCCGATGCAACGATGAACGATGCATCCTAGTCAGACTATTTGTAAGCATACCAGCCGTTGCTGGAACGCCTGGCTAGCTATGTCAACGCCGAAGTGTTTTTGACCCCCTAGCGCCAACTCGAATTTGACCCCCCTAGACTTTCGGACCAGAGTAAACTCCTGCACGCGTTTTGTCTTTTAACCTGTAACTTTCACCTCGGATGTTGATGATGTATGAGTGGTGAAGCAGGCGATCTAATATGGCACTGGCCAACACGGGGTCCCCCATCAGTTCGCCCCAATCGCCAAAACTTTTGTTGCTGGTCACAACAGTGCTCGACCTTTCGTATCTGGCGCCTACTGTTTAGTGCAGAATTGAAATACCGGTAATTGCAGCGGCCCTTCGGAACCCCCCTTGTAGACAATACGAGGGGAGAAACCAGGAGGATGCTTACAATGGCGCAAATAAATTCTATCAGGAAATTGTTTTTTGAAGAAGGATTGGGGTACGCGGAGATCGCCAGATCGACGGGTTTCGATGTCAAGACGGTTAAGAAGTACGTGCTCATGGAAGATTTCAACGAACAAAGGCCGAAGCCCGCTGTCGCCCGGGCGTCCAAATTGGACTCCTACCGCGAGCAGATAGATGTTTGGTTGGAAAATGACAAGAAAGAAAGACGAAAACAGCGTCACACCGCCAAGAGGGTTTACGATCGGCTTGTGAGGGAGCACTCCAAGTTCGATTGTTCGTACAGGCTGGTGGCAGACTACGTATCGGCGAAGAAAAAAGAAATCTACGGTGATGGCAAAGGATTCTTCATGCCCCTCATCCACGAACCCGGAGGGGGCCAAGCAGATTTCGGGCAAGCCGACTTTTTCGACCGCAACTCGCGCGTCACAGGCTATTACCTTAATGTGTCCTTTCCCTACAGCAACGGTGGCCACACACAATTGTTCCGTGGTGAAAACTTTCAGTGTCTTGCGGAAGGTTTAAGGAACATTTTCGAGCACATAGGCGGAGTACCCAAGAAACTGTGGTTCGATAACTTGTCGCCGGCGGTTAAAACTATCTTGAAGAACGGCGAACGTAATTTGACTGACCAATTCATGCGCCTGGTGAACCACTATGGCTTCAGCGTGGCTTTTTGCAACCCGGGCAAGGGTAACGAAAAAGGTAGCGTTGAGAACAA
The DNA here is from genome assembly GCA_964646385.1 of uncultured Eubacteriales bacterium. Lineage (GTDB taxonomy): Bacteria > Bacillota > Sulfobacillia > Fermentithermobacillales > Fermentithermobacillaceae > JAXGZG01. The sequence goes on from CAZYEC010000058.1 coordinate 9,161, forward strand.
GGTGGGCTACCATCGCCGCAACTTCCTGGTTCCGGTACCCCAGGTAGACAACCTGCGGGCGTTCAATCAACAACTTCTGGCTTTAGGCGACGAAGATATGCTAAGGCCCCATTACAAAAAAGAACGTCTTCTGAAAGACCTTTTTGAAGAGGACAAAGAGGCGTTCTTGCCCTTGCCCGCCACGCCTTTCGATGAATCCGAGACTGTGGCTGTGCGAACGGACAACCACGCCAAATTCACCTTGGCAAAAGGCAGACATACCTACTCCACGGCTCCAAAGTACGCTAAGAGCCGGGTTTTCGCGAAACTGACCGCCCACGAGGTGATAGCGCTTGACGATAACTACCGAGAAATAGTGAGGCATTCAAGACTCTACGGTGACAGCCGCCAGGAAACGATGGACTGGCTCCCTTACTTAAGCCAACTGGCCAAACACCCTGCGGCCCTGAAGTACACCGGAATCTACACGATGCTGCCCCAAGAGGTGCGGGACTTCTTGGATTCCTGCACACACCCGGTCAGGAAGAAAACGTTGAAGGCTTTGGCGGACCTAACCCGCAGAAGCGACTTCGACAAGGCTACCGGGGCGGTCAAGGCCATCGTTTCGTTGGGTGCCAAAGATGTCGACAGCGTCGTCGCGGCGTTCAACAGGTTGAACGGAGACCTCATCGAACTTGAACCGATAGCGTTGCCGGCCAATATTCCCGACATGCCGAAACTGAAATCAGGTCTTGGCAATTACGACCGCGTTTTTCTGACGGAGGTTCAGGGAGATG
>CAZYEC010000059.1:0-8740 GCA_964646385.1 uncultured Eubacteriales bacterium
GAAAAGTACTCAAAGGCCACCGGCTGGGTGGATGTTTGCAGGGGCTGGAACATGCGTGAACAGAACCGAAATCATTGCAACCCACCCCTTACTTCGAACCAAAACGAACGAGGCACCGACCAACCTGGCTTCCCCCTAAGCCAGTAACTTTCAGGCCGGCACCTCAGTACTTTCTCGACACGACTGTGTCAAGACTTCATCGAGAGAAAAATCTGGTTGGGCTAGCCCCCTCCTTAATTACTCCATTCTTTTCTCTATAGGAACGTAGGGAGAAGTTTCACCAAAATTCTGTGGCCCAAGCACGTCAAGCCCGCGGGGAGTGCGGAACGCTTCCCTGGCCTTGACACCGACAACTGCCACTTCCATACCTTCGTCCACTAGCGTATTAGTAATTGGCTCGCCCGTTTTATCGTTTACGACAATCAGCATGTCGGGACTCGTAACAAAGGTTTCACCGTTCTTGTAACACAGGTGGTTCTCGTTTTGAAAGAATATGCGTAATTCGGTGTCAACATGATTACCTTTCCCGGTAAATGTGTGCCAACCCCAGTAATACCCGTCTTTGTCCCACCATTCCTTTTTCGACACCACTCCCCGACAGAGCACCCAACCCTCCAGCAACTCTGCGGCAGCCGGAACAGGGTCCCTGCCGGTTTCACGGGCTTGCCTGATGCACTTGCCTACTTCGAGGGACTGGCTCAGAGTCTCACGGACGACTGACTCTTTCATATCTTTAGCGGAGACTGCGAAGCCTGCCATACCACAACCGGTAAAACCGGCAACGCTCAGCATTTTCCCTACCCTCTCGGCCATACACCAGTTTGTCGCTTCGTGTAAAGTGCAGATGTTACCCCAGGCATCAACGGAAATGAGGGGCAATAGTGGTTTTTTGTAAATGTAGGGGGTGGTCTGTTGGATAGCGGGAACGGCGCGCCCAGTGTAATCACCGTCAACCGTTTTCCGCCCGGTGAGAATCCCCGTGGCGATGCAAACCGAGGAGTTGCCGCCACCTGTTTCGCTAGGTACAAGTACGCCGACCTTTTTGCCGATCTGGCCCTCCAAGACTTCCAGCGCCTTAACCAGATTATCCCCTCTCGGATACTTTTCTACAACACAACCGAAGGATTCCCGTTCCCGCACGGCCTCCTCGCCTTTGGGGGCGATGGAACCCATACCGAAGGCACATGCTGTCATCACATCATCGTCAATCTCTGAAGCATCCACCCAACCGATTTCTTTGCCTGCATCCATAAGTTTGCTCAGGATCTGAACGCCACTCTCGTAGGAACCTCCTCCCCCGCAGCCAAAATAAGTGGCCCCTCGAACAAAATCCTCAATCTCTGTCTTGGTTCTCAACTGTTTTGTGGCCATTACTTTCACCCTTTTATATGTTCTCGTCTTCCTTTGGTATTAGGTGACAACGGACCCAATGATCAATTTCAATTTTCCGCATTTTAGGGTCTTCTTGGAAGCATCTATCGGTAGCAAACGGGCAGCGGGTATTGAAACTGCACCCCGGAGGTACATCAACAGGGCTAGGGATCTCACCCCGAGAGGCTACCTTCTTTGGCTTGAGATCTTCCTCTGCTTCGCTGATAACAGGTATGGCTGACAGCAGCATTTGGGTATATGGATGCCTGGGAGCCGAGAAGAACGTGTCGGTGGGCGCAATCTCCGCTATTTTGCCCAGGTACATGATAGCAACTCGGGTGGCCAGATTCCGCATCAGGCTTAGATCGTGAGTAATGAAAAGGTAAGCGAGGTTGCGACGCTTTTGTAACCTTAGCAACATGTTAATGATTTTTGCCTGGACCGAAACATCAAGTGATGATGTGGGTTCGTCAAGAACCACCAAAGACGGATCAGTTGCCAAAGCCCTGGCTATTGCCAGCATCTGTCGTTCTCCTCCGCCAAGTGATGAAGGGTAGCTGAACAAATATTCAGCAGGCAATTCCACGTCTTTGAGCAACCGCAAAAACTGCCCATCGGGGTTCTGTTTGTCCAATATGCCGTGCACGGAGAGGGGCAATGTCAGTATTTGTCTCACAGACCTTTGCGGGTTTAGGGTAGTACCGGGATCCTGAAATACCATTCCTATATCCTTTTTTATTGACAACGGACGTCTGCGGGTGACATCGCTTATATCTTGGCCTTTGAAGGTCATTTGCCCGGCGGTAATGCTGTACATGCCAGTAACGCAATAGGCAGTCGTGCTTTTACCTGAGCCCGACTCCCCAACCAGGCCTAGAGTCTCCCCCTCCCTGATGAAAAAATCAATCCCGTCAATGGCCTTGACCGCCTTACCCCTTTGTTTCCCCGACGCGATAGGGAAATATTTCTTTAACCCTTTGACCTCCAGAATCATTTGATCCTTCATATGGCTTTCCCCTCTCCGCCGTACAAAAAGCAAGCTACTTGGTGCTGCTTCCCTACATCTACATATTCTGGTTTTTCTTCATAACACCTGGGCATGGCTTGAAGGCAACGAGGAGCAAAACGGCAGCCCTTGGGTGGGTCGACATAATTAGGCAGCCTGCCCGGAATCCCTTCTGCCACACCCCCTCCGGAAAGCCTCGGTATGCAAGACACCAACGCTTTTGAGTAAGGGTGCAACTGCTCGCGGAAAAGTTCAGCCGTGGGCGCCGTTTCGACCATATTACCGGCATACATAACGTAAATTCTGTCGCTGGTTTCCCTCGCTACGCCCAGAGAGTGGGTAATAAGAATAAGGGAACTCCCCTTGGCTTCTACCCTTTCCCTCAAGATAGCCAAAACCTGATCCTGAATGGTGACATCTAGGTTAGTGGTAGGCTCATCGGCTATCACAAGGTCCCTGGGTGTGGCGAGAGACATGGCGATAGAGACCCGTTGACGCATGCCCCCGCTCAAGTGAAAAGGGTAACTCAGAAGTATGCGTTCAGGATCGGGCATAGAAGTTTCCACTAACGCCTTTACTGCTAATTCATGGCGAATCGATTTTTGCTCCACACCCGGCTGTCCTGAGTACCGGATTACGGCTTCCATCTGCTCGCCAATGGTAAAGACCGGGTTTAGGGACATAGTCGGATCTTGGAATATCATAGATGCGCCTGAACTACGAATTCTGTTAATCTGGCTGAAACCCATTTTGAGAACGTCAGAGCCGTTGAACAAGATTCGGCCCCCGGGTATGCTTGCCTGACGCGGTAGAATCCTCAAAATAGATTTCACAGTTGTTGTCTTGCCGCAACCTGTCTCCCCAACTATGCCCACTTTTTCGCCTTTTTTGACAAACAAGTTTACGCCGTTGAGCACTTTCACTTGCCCGCCGAAAATACGATACCGAACAAACAAGTCGCTTATATCAACAGTATTCTGTTTCAACTCCGTCACTCCTCACTGGAAAGCATATCCTTGACCCCATCGCCAAGAAGATTGAAGCCAAGAACTATAATCATGATGGCCAAGGCGGGGCAAATCGAAATCCACCACTGGGCAGGGATATACTTTGCACCGTCTGCCACCATAGTCCCCAAAGACGGAGTCGGAGGCTGTTCACCCATACCAACAAAGCCTAGAGAAGCCCCGGTTAGCACGATCCAGCCCATGTCAAGTGTCATTTTGGTAAATACTGCACCGTAGCAATTGGGTAAAATCTCGCGGAACAAAATATGCGCCCTGCTTGCCCCGATTAGCTCGGCAGATTTAACGTACATTTCATTACGCACTGAGGTGCTCATACCATAGACCAGACGGCAGTACCATGTCCACCACGATACGCTTATAGCCAAAAGCGAATTGAACAATGTTGGCCTCAAAATGGCACAAACACAAAGCGCCATTATCAGGGGGGGTATGGACAAAAACACGTCAGTAATCCGCATTATGAGCGTTGATACCCAAGTGCCTTTAAGGTAACCCGCGATCAGGCCCATGATAACCCCGAACGGGATAACCAAGGCATTGCAACCCAACCCCAAGGTAAAGGCACCTCGAAAACCGTACATAATTCTGCTCAATATGTCTCGCCCCACACCATCTGTCCCGCAAATATGTTCTTTGCTCGGAGGGAGGTTCGTGTTTGCAAAATCCACAAACTCGTGGGCATGGTTCGGGTATGGTGCAACCCAAGGTTGGAAAATCGCGCACATTGCTACCAGAATCACGATTGCGAGCCCCAGAACAGAAGTTTTATTCAACGAAAACTTATACCAAGCCCGTTTGAGGTCAAGAAGTCGATCCCTTTTTGCAACAACCTCGGTGGTGCCAACATGTTCTAGGTCCTTTCCCATTTAGCTATCCCCTCCTGACAAACCCACCCTGGGATCAAGCCAAGCAACAACCAAATCAATCAGACTATTGACAATCATGAAGACGCACCCAAGAACCATTGCCACTCCTGCAATGGCGTTAAGGTCCTTGTTCAAAACAGCTTGAATGCCATAACGGGCAAGACCGGGGTAATTGTACAGCTGTTCCACCAGGAAAGCGCCCCCAAATATGGAGGCGATATCCAGAGATGTTACAGAAACAGTGGGAATAAGAGACGGTTTCAACCAGTATTTAAAAAGCATCTTTCGCTCGGGTATCCCGTAGGCCCTCTGGGCCAAAATATAATCTTTCAGGCTGTTTTCAACCATGGTACTCCGAGTTATGCGGGCAGACTGGGCGATACCGCCGAAAGTCAAACCGATGGCGGGAAGGATGAGATGCCTGAAAGCATCTTTGAACCCTTTGATATTGCCTGCCAACAAATAATCGATGGTATACATCCCCGTAACAGACTTCGGAGCAGCCATTGATAGACTGACACGCCCTGTTGACGGGAATATCGGTATAACGTACGCAAAAAGCAGCATGAGGATTATCGACCAGACAAAAGCGGGTGCCACAACTCCCAAATACGAAAATATCCGGATTACCCCATCCAACCAAGTGCCCGTGAATTTGGCAGCCAGAACTCCCAAAATCAGGCCCCAAAAAACCATCCAGACGGCCGCAATGACCACAATTTCCAAGGTGGCGGGCAGGTACTCTCTAATATCCTGGATTACAGGTCTTCGCGACTGCAGTGATTCTCCCAAATCCAGTCTTACGGCATCCCTTAACCACAGCAAATACTGAACGACGTACGGTTTGTCCAAGTTCATTCTTTGCCTTAATGCTTGCACAACTGATTCCGAAGCGTTCGGCCCCAAAGCAAGACGGGCAGGATCCCCCGGGGCAACTCGAGAGATCACAAAGATCAGTATGGACAACCCAACAAGAACCAGCAGATAACTCCCAAGTTTTTTCAACCAAGCGACAACCACAGACTCGAACCTCCCTTTTGTGGAAGAAACGGGGCCTCAGACCGGACGATCCCGGGTTCCAAGCCCCCGCACTACCGCACCGGTCCTGCGAAGGCCCCGTCGCGTTCGCCACCTTTATCCTCATGTAACCCTTGGTTTACCTCTTATCGAGAAAGACTTTGCAGTCATGGAAATACAGACTGTAACCCCCAGGGAGCATTACCTTTTTCCCTTGTGCGTAATAGGTAGCCATTGGCCATTCAACATAAGATTGGCACGCATACTGGGCATCGCTTGCACACATCCAGATTGTGGGGCACAGGTCGAATATATAGGCTTCTATTTCTTGATACATTCTTTCGCGTTCTTTGTCGTCAACCATCTTCAAAGAATCATCAATCATCTTGTCTAACTCCTCATCCAAAACCCATTCCATCTGCTCCCACGAGCCAGTGGAATCTGAGTGATAGCGAGTCTTGAACACGGCACCCGCTTCAAAATAGCTGGGACCCCAGAGGACAATAGAGGCGTTGGGAGTCGTCTCTATGGTTTGAGCCTTAGCCGTCATGACAGAAAAAGGAGTCTTCGTAATCTCAAGCTCAATTCCAAGTTCCTTCAGGCTGACCTGAAACATCAGCGAGATTTTTTCTTGCTCCGGAACCTCCGCGCACCATGCCAAAGATACGAACCATTTATCGGGCTGGTCCGCGTATTTTGACTGGGCAAGCATTTCTCTTGCCTTATCAAGATCGAAGTTGTAACCGGGAAGGTCATGATTTTTGCCAAACACTTCGTTAGGAACGGGGCCCGTGGCCAGACTGTAGTCGCGGAAAATCGACTTTGTCAACGTAGCATAGTCAAACGCGTATGCCAAAGCCTTGCGGAAATACTCGCAATCCGTCGGCGCAATTTTTGTGTTCAAAAACATGCTCCAAATGCCGGCACCGTAGATCCTAATGACATTCCCGCCCATTTTCCCAATCTCATCGTAGGTTTCCTGCGGTAAAATATCGCTTACGATTTCAATTTCTTTGTTGGCAAAGGCTGTGCGCTGGGCTACGGCATCCGTCATGTTATTGATCATCATGTATTGTGGGGCATCTTTTTCCCATCCGCCGAAATAATCTTCGAACTGCTCGCCTAGTACAAACTCTTCAAGTCTAAATTCCTTGGTTTTATATGGGCCTGAGCCGGCATCATGAATAAGCAGCCATTTCTTGCCATAATCACCGTATTCCCCGTAAGTGTCCACTGACTTATCGCAGTTTTGCGTTACCAAATCCTCCTCCAAGATAAAACAACGTACCAGGGTAGTTATAAAGGGTCCCGAAGCATGATTCAGTTCCATAACAACAGTCTCGTCATCCGCAGCGTAGCAGTCTTTTACGACATCGCTGTACAGGTACGAAAAACCTTCGCCTATGGTAAGGAAACGGTTCATGCTAAACGCAACGTCGGAGGCCTTCAGTAAATTACCGCTATGGAACTTTATGTCCTGCCTAATCTTGAAAGTGTAGGTCAAATCATCGTCAGAAACCGTCCAGTCGCTTGCAACATGGGGTTTGACATGGCCATCGATTGTTGGAAACACCAACGGATCGTAGAAGTTTACGATGGCTGCCGTGCTTGCCCCATTAGTGCCAATGGCCGGATCGTAGTAACAAGGCCAGTCGATCGGGTAACGAATGATGCTGTCCATATTGTCCGCGCTATCGATAGGCTCCGGTGTTTTGGTGCACCCGACCAAATTGATGACCAGACAAATTGCTAACAGCACGACGCAAAATCGGATTTTACCCCTCATCATCTCGGTTTCTCCTTTCTTTTTCAACAACGGGACAAAACTTGTCGCCAGTCATACCATTACCGGATTACAGACAACCTGCGGCAAACGTGCGATAACTCACAACCCCGTCCCACCTTTTTTCCATGTGCGTTTTCTCGCTGTCTTCAGGTATTTCACAGAATGTCCTCTATCGGTCTGTAGGGTATGTCAAAGCCAAAGTGCCCGGGTGACAAAACTTCCAGCCCTTTTTGTGTTCTCCATATTGGGTGAGAAGGCACCCCAAAGACGATAAGCTCCATCCCAACTTTGATATTCGAATTGGTGACGGGTTCACCTGTATGGGCGTCAAGCACGCAAATCAAGTCAGGGCAAACGACGTGAGGCTCTCCGTCCAACCAGGAGATAAGGTTTTCGTTCTTGATCCATATCTTGCACTTGCGCCCATCATATTTCCCCACGCCTGCCATCTCGTTAGTGGCCCAGTTGAAACCCCCTCTATCTTCGCACTGGAAGTCTTCAACCACACCATGAAAAAACTCTTTGCCCTCGGCTGCATTAATAACCGCCTCAGGAACATTATCGCCCCGCTCTTTTGCTTCTCGCAACGCCTGCCCGATGTTTATCGATTTTGAGGCTGTGCCTGGTATAACGACCGGCTTTTTAAGGGTCTTACCCGAGGTCGTTCGTCCCACCATGGAAGCCCCCGTACCTATGACCGCCATTGCTCGTGCAATTTGTTCCGCTGCTCTGTCACTGGCGACGCTGAGAGCAAGTATGGAGTTGCCCCATGCGTCAGTGACGGCAAAGGGAGTGGCCGGAACACCAAAAACGGTGAAAGACTCCTGCTCCACTTCCGGAGTTGACCTTCCTATAGGATCGGCATCCACAAAACGAATGCCTTTGTAAGCGGCAACCATTGCTCCCACGGCGATACTGTACCCGCCCGTTTCCACGGCAATAGAAGCATAGGCCTTCTTCCCCATGTATTTTTCAAGCATCTTCAAGCCAATGAGGTACGGGTTTTCCTCATCCGAGCCTGACAGCAATTTTTGTCGAGACACTTCCCTCTTTCTGATGATTTCTTCATCCTCAGTGGGCGTTCCCGAACCAATTCCGGCGGGACAAACGACTAGCGCATCATCGGGGATTTCGTCCAACGAAACCATTTCCACTTGTTTTCCAGCGGCCAGAACCGCTTCTAGCATATTTATACCGAACTCCGGACCACCGCCACCGCCTGTCCCAAGAACCGCTGCCCCTGTACACATGTCAACCAATTCTTGTCTGCTCAAAATTCGTCCCATTTGGATGACCCCCTCCCCCGATTTGAAAGCAAAAACTTAACTGGTTACCGGGCGATCACCCCCAAATACAGACAGTAAGCCCGCCTTTTGTGACAATTGTTGACTGCTACACACCTGGAATAGTCCTGCAAATTGGTCAGTTGGCGAGATATCCATTTTTTGAGCCGATAGTAGATTAGAAAACTTCTTGCAAGAACTGAAACAAACCAGAAGAAGTGGGCTGACCCAACCCCCAACAGATGGCGCAGACGTTGTGCCTACTTGCCTGTGCCTTGGACCATTTTCTGTTTTTACGCCTTAGCCCAAATGAGACATGCCGAGACCGGCACATTCGTGCTCGTTTCCCCTCACAGGCCCTCCGATCATCCCGTACAAAGCCA
>CAZYEC010000060.1:0-8737 GCA_964646385.1 uncultured Eubacteriales bacterium
ATCACTTTTTGCTGCATTTGCTTTTCCCAGCACCTGGGTCCACATGCAGTTAGAACAGGCAGTTGAACACCAACTTGAAAGTGCCGTGGGTCTGGGCCCTGAACTGAGCCCTGAACCCTATAAGTACTGCCTGGCCCTCCCCCACTTTCACCGAAAGCATGCACGGTTTGCCTTCAATCAGGGATTCTCCAACAAGCCAGCCGCTTTCCAAAAGACCCTTTTGGGGATACTGAGCGATGATTTCGTACCTTTCCGCCTCAAAAGCCTCTGTGATTTGAAAAGTTGGGCTGTCGAAATTCAGCACCAAAGCCTCCCGGGGCATCCCGTAAGCCAAAGGATGAGAATTTTGAACCTCGGCGTGAAGCGTGGACCCGTGGCAATAGAAATCCTTCCACGTCAGGTCGCCCACAACGTTTTTCACCTTCAACCCCAAAGTCTCGATGGCAAACTCCGATGCCGCGTCAAAAGCCACCAGCCTGCCGCCTTGTTCCACAAATTCCTTTACGGCCTTAGCCCCTTCTTCCCCTATGCCGCTCTTGTACTCGGGCGGGGTGGCGGGCATGGGCCACCTAAAGCCCCGAGCGCCTTCTTTAGGTTCCGTCCCCATGATCATGTGCGTTTGGTCCTGGGGAAAAATCAAAACGTCCAGTTTCTCTTTGAGCCCTCCGGCTTTGATCTCATCATCCTTGAGGGTCACGTAGGGAAATTCGAATTTCTCCAGCAAGAACCTGGTCCAGCCTTCGTCCATGTTCCCGCCGCGGTAGCGCTGGTACATTCCTACCTTGAGGTTCTTGATTTCTCGTTTTGCGGCGGGCGCTTCTGCCACAGCACTAAATGAAACGCCCAGTTCTTTGGAAATCTCCCTTGCGAGTTCCTTTACGCCGGGCCCGTTTTCCACGTAGAAGCACCCGGCGGCAGCCCCATCAACCGCTTCCCGGATCCTCCACACCTTGGCGCCGCTTCTCAAGAACCGGTTGACGGCCACAAAAGTATCGTTTAACCGCGTATCCAGAAGGTAACCTACCCCGTCTTCCACTTCAAAGGCAGGCCTGAGAACCGAGGTCACGACTTCCAAATTCGCCTCAAACTTTTCCTCCACAGGCAGAATTTCGACCCCCATGAACTCTCCTACAGTGTCGGTGGCTGTGTCGTACATTATGGGGGAACCGTCGGGATTCCGTGTCCAGTAGCTGTCAGGATAGAAAGTGCGCCCAAGCAAGTTCCTGATGACGCCCATTTTGGGCTGCTCCAAAGACACTATGTAAGTGCCTTCGGGGTACACCTTTCCCGTAACCTGGAACGATTCTTTTGCAACCTTAACCTCCACTCCCTGATGAAGCATGAGGTCCACCAGTTTCAGCGCCGTGAGGGGGTCGTGCTGGCAAGGGGGGATAGCGTAAGCGACCGGCGTCCCTTCCGCTCCCCTGCCCGTTTGCCGTTTAGCTTTGAGGTACGCGTTCCACAGCACTTTCTCTTTGAATCTGGCACAAATGTCCAGCAACGCCCAGGCCGAAATTTTCTGCTGTTCCACAATGTCCCTGAGCCTCCACCAGCCTCCGGGCCAAGGATGGGGAAAATTGGTCTGAGGCTCGTACAGGGGCATGCTCTTGGGACTCGCCCCCCTCAACTGGTGGGGATGGATGTACAAAGGAGTTGCCAATTTGGCGCTTGCTGATTCCGTAAGCATCCCTGCAATATTGTGGTGCGTGGTTATCCAGTGGAAACCGTAATGTCCCCAGCCGGGGAACTGGGCTCCGTTCAAAATGCCGGTCTTCCCATGCTCTTCAAGGGTGTAGGCCATGTGGGCCCCAAACCAAGAATCCTCCCTCCAAACCAGAGGGTCGGCGTGGGGACGGATGCCATCGGAGTAAGGGGCGAGATAGAGGCGAGCTCCGTTTGACCCCATATGGTGGTGATCCTGGTATGCCTGGGGGTGCCAGTCCGTAAACACAAGCTTAGCCACGTACTGAGACTCCACCAAATTAAGGGCAAAAGCATCCCGGTTGTTATCGTGGCCTGCGTACTTATGGTAGAGCCAGGGAAGTCCCGTCCCTTCATATTCAGTGCCCACCCACCTGTTGTACCAGTCTGTCACCATGATCTGTCCGTCGGGATTGAAACACGGGACCAGCAAGAAAATTACGTTTTCCAAGATGCACCTGTTGTCTTGGGTGTCGTGGGCAAGCAAATCGTAAGCAAGTTCCGGGGCCATCTGTGTGCCGCCTATTTCCGAAGCGTGGAGGCTCATGGTTTGACACACCACTGATTTGCCTTCCTTTATCAGTTCCCGGATGGCATCCTCAGTAAGCCCCCTGGGGTCCGCTATCTGGCCGTTGATGCGCCTGTAATGCTCTAGGTTGGCCAGGTTCTCGGGAGCCGAGATGATTCCCAGCAAGAAGGGATGGCCCTCCGTGCTCTTCCCCATATCCACAACTTTGATCTTGTCCGATTCCTTTTCCAAAAGGTAAAAATACTCGATAATTTTATCCCAGCGAGCCATTTTTCGGTCGCTGCCGAGCCTGAAACCAAAGAATTTCTCAGGCGTGGTGACCTTGGGATCGATTGCAGTCATCGGTTCCCGGCAGAACCTTTTCCCCCAGGGAAAGGCCGGCTCCTTTGCCGGGCTCACTCCTTTCTAAATTGGTTTTGCCCCTTTGCGGCAAAGAAAAGAATAGGAGCCTTTTACGTTACAAATTCGACGGGGGGTAAATAATTCCTACCGTACACAAAATAACTGGAGGGCCCGCCGGGCGCCTGCGGCTCAACATCCAAGGGAACGAAGGCTAAAGGCAGTTTGGGTCCTCTTTATCCTTGACGGGCCGGTCGCCCTATAATATGATGCAAATAGTTTGGGAGGCGAAACAATAAGTACATAATTAGCACTTGGAACGAAAAAGGTGAGGACGTGCCCAATCCGGAGAATGTGTCTGCGCGTCTCGAAGTATCCCCAAAAGAACAGACTTTGGAAACGAGTTGCCCTGAACCGGCCCCCGAAATACCCCCGGAACCCAAACGAAAAGGCTTGGACCTTGTAAATCACACAATCGAACAGAACCTTTGGATTTTGGCAGGCCCTTTGATTGCCGAAAGGCTGCTCCAGTCTGTCGTCGATGCCGCCGACATGGCCATGGTGGGCCGGGTGGGGGCGGCATCTGTGGCAGCCGTGGGATTGTCAAATCAAATCTGCATGATAGCCACCGGTTTCTTCGACGCCATCCGGGTTGGGACGACCTCGGTAATCGCCCGCAGGATCGGAGCGGGAAGGTACGAAGAAGCGCGGGTGACCCTCAGACAATCCCTGCTCATAGCGTTAGCCATCGGAATCGTCGCCTTTTCCATATTTTCGGTCGGCGCAGGCGGGAGTCTGCGACTGATGGGGGCCGAACCCGATGTTGTCCAGCAGGGCATCAGATACTTTTGGTGGAAGGGCATGTCCCTGTGCTTCGAATTCGTCACCATGACTTTTGCCGCTTCCTTGAGGGGATCAGGAAACACGCGGCTGCCTATGTATGTGGGAATCGTGGTTAACCTGGTTAACTTGGGGGGCAATTACGTTCTAATAGGGGGCAATCTCGGGTTCCCCAGGTTGGGCACCGAAGGAGCGGGCCTGGCCACGGCCTTCGCCAGATTTTGCGGGATGATGGTCATCATCCTTTTGACTACGTTCAGGCCCAACCCTTTGCGGGGCTGGGTGAAGGGCACGTTCATGCCCGACAAAGAGACTTTGGGCACTGTGTTGAGAATTGGCCTTCCGGCGTCTGGAGAAAGGCTCACTTTGCGTGGGGCACAAATTTTCTACACCCGCGCCATTTCGGGTTTGGGAACAAATGCTTACGCCGCACACCAAATTGCCATGAGGGTCGAATCCTTATCTTTGGTGATAGGGTTCAGCTTCGGGGCCGCAACTACCACCCTTGTGGGCCAGTACCTGGGTTTCGGCGATCACCATAAGGCGGAACAAGCGGCGATCAAAGCCCGCACATTTGCTGCATTGGCAATGGGTTGCGCCGGCGTTTTCTTGTTCTTCGGGGCGCCTTCGGTAGTTCACTTGTTCATCCCCGACAACCCGGCCGTGGCCCAGATGGGGGCCACTGTGCTTCGCATCATCGCTTTGGCCCAACCGTTCATGGCCATAAACCACGTCATGTCGGGGGGATTGAGGGGAGCGGGAGACACGGCCTGGGTCATGTACATAACGGGAACCAGCGCCTGGCTCATTAGGGTAGGCTTAACTTACCTGTTGGTTGTGTCAATGCACCTTGGTCTTCCAGGGGCATGGTATGCCATGGGCATAGACCTTACTATAAGGTCTATTTTGTTCCGCTGGCGCTTCAGGACCGGGCAGTGGAAACAAATAGCTGTCTGATTTCCACAGTTTGATTTTTCAAGGATTTTTCGTATACTTGATTATGCGTCGGGGCGTGGCGCAGCTTGGTAGCGCGCATGGTTTGGGACCATGAGGTCGCTGGTTCAAGTCCAGTCGCCCCGACCACATTTCAAGCACGAATCTCATTAACAGGATTGCTGGGAAACGAAGTTCTTGACACGCAGTGTGTTCGGATGGCATTTAGCCCTGTAATGAAGCCATTTTAGGACAACCCAATGACCCGCGCGTCACTTCCCGTAAGGAATGAACTCTCCCTCTTCATTGACCAAATAAGCGGAATGAATGGTCCCTTCACGATCGCCTTTTTCATCGAATGTGATGGCCCCGGTGATCCCGGGATAGTCAGTCAGGCTTTTGTGGAGGTATTCAGACAGCACACCCGGATCCACAGACTGGGTCTGCTTGATGGCCTCGATGATTACCCCAAACGCGTCTGCGGCGCACGCTGTCCACAGACTGGGCGGGTTCTCGCCGTACTTCCTTTTGTAGTCTGTTACAAACTCAACCGCCGCCGGGTAGTCAAGATCCCGGGGCTGCGGTTCGGCAGTAATGATGGTGCCAACAGCAGATGGCCCTGCAATCTGGACGAAGTCGCGGTTTTTCACGGCATTTCCCGCTATGAACTGGGCCTCGATCCCGGCCGCTTTCATCTGGCGTACCAAAACCCCTGCTTCGGGATAGTAACCAGAGAAGTAGACAATCTGAGGGTCCAAAGTCTTAATCTCCGCAATCGTCGCCTTGAACTCCTTCTCGCCGGGAGCGATCACATCAAGGATCACCGACTTTCCACCAAACTTTTCAAAATAGGTCTTTGTCGATTCCGCCAATTCCCTTGAATATTTGGTGTTGTCGTGAACCACGGCAAGGGTTTCCAGACCAAGGCTTTCCCTAATGAACCTAGCAGCGAACAGACCTTGGCTCTCATCCGGACAACATGTTCTGAAGAACCTTGAAAAGCCTTTGTCGGATAAGCGAGCGCTTGCGGACGAGGGCGAGATATGGACTATTCCGGCCTCATCGTAGATTCCTGATACGGCTTCTGTGCAGGCCGAACCGTAGGAGCCCACTACTGCTATAACGCCTTGGGAGACCATCCTTTCCGCCACTAGGGCCGCCTCTTTGGGATCTCCCTTGTCATCGCCGGGGATCAAAATGACTTCGCATCCCAGACTGTCGTCTTCATTAATCTTGTCGACCAATAGACTAAGGGCCTGGACAAAGCCTTGCCCTTCGTAGGCCCACGGTCCGGTAATCGGGCCTTGAACACCGATCTTGATAGGCCCCTGGGACACCTCCGGCGTTGCGGGTTTTGCACTGCAGCCAGGGAGCAAAAGCGTTAACAACAGAACGCATACAAGCGGCGCAGTTTTCATAGCGACCACCTCCTCTGCTAGAACGGAAACTGACGTCGTTGGGGTCAGAGGCGCGCACAATCCTCTGCCTGTACCGCTGAAGTTTGAGGGGAGTGCCGCGAGAGACACTCCCCCCACCGTTATCAGGTCGGGCTTCGCCCGCTTTTCTGCTATCTACCGTGCCGCCTCTACGCCACTCAATTCAGTTCCCTGTGGCTGAAGGCAGACGCCTTATTCGGTTATGCAGGTGATCTTGACGAGGCCTTGAGCGCCGGCACCACCGGTTCGGTTGCTGCCTCTTGCACCGCCGCCGCCTCCGCCGTAGGTCAGCCCTGGATTCCCGTTTCCATTTGAGTTGCGTCCAGCGCCGCCATCTCCACCACCAACATCTGTGCCGGTTCCTTTCGTACCTTCATTTGCGTTGCCACCGGCACCAGTGCTTCCGGCACCGCCGCCGCCACCGCCCGAATAGCTGGAGCTGTTCCTACCTCCGTCGCCACCTTTGTACACCGTGTTTCCGATGGAATTATCTACGGTTCCGCCAGGTGTAGTAGAGTCTCCGCCACTCGCTCCGCCGTTTCCTCCGGCAGCCTTGACGAGGTTAATTCCGAAACTGGAGTCGCCTCCTTCGGCACCCATTCCGTTTGTGCCGTTACCTCCGATGCCAACAGTCACACTATAGGCGTTTCCGGGCGTGACGCTCAGGGTACTTCTAGCGTAAGCGCCACCGCCGCCGCCACTGGCACGCCCGGATGATGTGCTGCGGCCTCCGCCTGCGCCGCCACCACCCCAGCACTCAACTATGAGGGACGTGACATCGGCAGGAACCGTCCAGCTGCCAGTGCCAACTTTCTTAAACTCGACCTGCTGCCAGAAGTGAGCGGTTGCCGTGATATCCTTGGACATTGTGACGTTGACGCTGGTTTCCGTATACGTCACACCATCGACTACCCATTTTCCGAAGACCCAGCTTTCTGCCGGGCTGGCCGAGAGCGTTAGAGTACTACCTTCAGGACAGGCGTGCTGACCGGTGGTTGGGGTTGTCGTGCCTAGCCCCACTTGCGCCACAGTCAAAATGCGAGGTATCGCTGTGTAGGTTATCCTGACGTGACCTGATGCGCCGTTACCGCCGCTGTTGTTACTGCCCAAGAGCGCTCTTTTCGCCCCACCTCCACCGCCGCCATAGGTCTGTCCTGCATCTCCGTTTCCAGTCGAGCTGAGCCCCGCCCCGCCATCTCCACCGCCAACGGCTGTGCCGGTTCCGGCCGTGTCGACGTTTGCGTTACCACCTGCGCCGTTGCTACCGGCACCTCCGCCGCCGCCGCCCGTCCGATTACTGCTGGCAGTACCGCCGTTTCCGCCGTTGTGCCTGATCGTGCCAACTGACTTGGAGGCTTGGCCACCCGAGCCACCGCTACCGCCACTTGCACCTGCGGTTCCGCCCGCGGCAACCACCAGATTGGCTCCGAAGCTGGATGGGTTTCCGTTGTCACTGCTGCTATCACCAACCACGACACTGTAGTTCTGTCCTGGGACAACGGTTAGCGTCTCACTTGCATATGCGCCGCCGCCACCGCCGCCGCCGTTGTAATTGAACGCAGAGACGTTGCCTCCCGCTCCGCCGCCACCCCAGCACTCAACAACAATCGAGGTAACACCCGGTGGGACTGTCCATTGACCGCTGCTATCGAACTCATCAATGAACTCCGTCTTGTTCCGGACGAAGTAGGCCGTGACGCTCTTGTCGTTGTCTATTGTGAGTTCCACCTCGAGGTCGCCTTCCAGCCCCTGAGGAACATCGCCGGTCCAGTGGCTGAACGACCATCCGGAGGCCGGAACAGCGGTGAGAGTGACCACGTTACCGTAGTAGTACTCTGTCTTTTCCGGATTAATCGTAACTGAGCCTTGACCCTCAGTGCCTTGAGGGAGGTCGGAGCATGATCAAAAAGCCCGGATTAACCGGGCTCTTGAATTGCCTGAACATCCCAATGCTGCCGGAGCTAACCCAGAAGCCGCAACACTGACTGAGGCATCACATTTGCCTGGGCAAGCATGGCTGTACCTGCCTGCAACAAAATCTGATGCCTTGTAAACGCAGCCATTTCCAAAGCCATGTCCGCATCGCGAATACGGGATTCCGCCGCAGCCAGGTTTTCTGAAGCCGTGTTCAAGTTATTTACGGTGTGCTCCAGGCGATTTTGGTATGCGCCCAGCCTCGCTCGTTGAGAAGATACATTTTCAATTGCCTGGTCTATTCTGTCAACCAACAGCGAAGCCTTCTCGTGACCGTCGGCGCCTTCAACAGAAATTGCATCCTCCCCAAAAAGTGCTGTTTTGTTCATGGCGCCTATTATCAGGGCAAACTGGTCAACGCCACCTTCAGCCCAGAAATCGTCACCGCCGCCCTCGGATCCTTCGTCAAAAACAGGAGCCGGCACGTTCCCCCCGCTTCCACGCGCCAAGCCACACTGTGGCCATGCACATCGCTCCCGGCTACTGAACCGCTGGCATTAACGTAAACCTCGACCGTTTGTACTGCCTCACCTATTCTCAGGGTAATTGAGGCTTCGGGATAACTCCCGGGCCCAATTGAAACGCTTTCCACAGTGACTTCGTCATAATAGTAAAGAAAGTCTTCTGCCGCATTCTTAAGCGCTGTATGCCTGTCACCTAAGCCAATGCTAATTAAAAATGTTGCATCTGCCACGTATTCGGCGATTGCTTGCAGCTTCGCTTCGTCTGCCGAACTTCCCACGCTTGCGCTACCTTTTGTCGCGGCAGTGCCAATCAGCATCCTCACCTGAAGGCCCTTTTTGCCGCCGCCCAAATCGCTTTCACCGTTCAAGAGCGAAATTCCGTTGAATCTGGTGGAATCCGCTATCCTGTCGATTTCATCTCCAAGCTCGGAAAGCTCCGCTTGAATTTGACCGCGATCCCCCTCCGACACTGCCGTTGAAGCGGCTTGAGTCGCCATCTCCCACATCCTGTGCAGCATGCT
>CAZYEC010000061.1:0-8715 GCA_964646385.1 uncultured Eubacteriales bacterium
AAAGGGAACGATTCTTCTTGACAAATTGTTAGCGGTGCCTTTAGGATAACTGAAACTGGTACGCACGGATATATAGCCAAAGACCATGAAGGGGAAGAGTAAGCGGCTGATATTGGTCTCAGAAAGGGAGATATTTGGATGAGAGTCTCCCGATCAAACGCCGCCGAATGGTCCTCGGAGCTGCCGGCCGAAACACAGGAGTAGGCCCGGACGGTTGCCACCGTTAAAAGGCTACGGTATACAGGCGGGGCTTATTTGGTTTACAAGGGTCTTGGCCCGCGTACCGGAAACAAGTCGTACGGATATTCCCGTACCAATAGGGTGGCACCGCGGAAAACCCGCCCCTTGCAGGGCGGTGTTTTTATTTAAGGTCAAAAGGAGGAAGGAAGATAGTGAAACGCACAGTCTTGATCGTTTTAGGGGTTCTGGCGATATCGGCGGCACTGGTGCTCGTGGGGTGTCAAGGCAATTCTCAAGACGGGATCAAAATCGGTGCCGCGGGACCGTTCACAGGAGATTTATCAAAGATTGGACTCGACTCCCTAAACGCCATCAAAATGGCTGTTCAGGAGTTCAACGAGGCAGGCGGGGTAGAAGGCCGGGAAGTGGAGATTGTGGTTGGGGACGATGGCGGGGATCCTGCGAAAGGCAAGGTGGTTGCGGACAAACTTGTCGCCGACACACGAGTGTTTGGCGTAGTGGGTCCCATGAACAGCAGTGTGGCAAACGCTGCCCTGCCCATTTACGACAAGGCCGGGCTGGTTTTGATTTCCCAATCTTGCACCACTTCAGATCTGACGGACCGCGGGTATTCAGTGATGCACAGAGTATGCCCCCGAGATGACGCCCAAGGCAAGGCGGCAGCGATGTTCATCGCTCAAGAGATAAAACCGGGCAAGCTGTATATTTTGGACGACAAGACCACTTACGGACAGGGGCTTGCCGACGAGGTTGCAGATGCCCTTGCCGATGAAAAGTCTCTGCAAGTGAAACGGGATCAAATTTCTACCCAAGACAAGGATTTCAGTTCAATTGCCAGTCTGGTGAAATCTTTCGGCGCGAACATGGTTTACATGGCAGTTTCAAACCCCGCCCAGGCTGCAGCATTGGCAAAGCAGTTTGACGCCCTTGGCATCAATCCTTTCCTCATGGCCGGGGACGGTTGCGTGGAAAAAGACCAGCTCATCCAGGCCGGGGGGACAGCGGTTCAAGGGATGTACGTAACTTCCATCGGCAGGAGTCCAAAAGAGGTGCCCGAGGCTGAAGAGTTTGTGCTTAAGTTCGAGTCCCAATACGGGGCTATGAGCACTTTTGCCGCCCAGAGTTACGAATGCACAAGGATTCTTCTTGAAGCCGTGAAGACAGCCTCCCTTAACGGAAAACTTGACCGGGGAGGGGTGCTTGATGCAGTTGGTGCCACTCGTGATTTGCCGGGGGTTCTGGGTTTTCCTGTAAACTTCGACTCCAAAGGAGATGTCGTGGGTGGTGAGGTCTTCGTGCTCGAGGTGCAGGGCGACGATTTTTCTCAAGTCAAAAAATACGTAACCGGTGACATGTGACGTCTTCTGTTTTTGTCCGGGGGAGGAGCGGAAATGGCGATTTTTCTGCAACAGATGGTTAACGGATTGGTTTTGGGCAGCGTATACTCGCTTTTGGCCTTGGGATATTCGATGGTTTACGGGGTTTTGGGAATCTTGAACTTTGCCCACGGCGACGTATTCATGGTGTGTGCTTTCGTGGGTTGGGGCGTCATCACCGGTCTCTTGAAAAGCGGCATGGGCGCCGCTATCTTGATCGTCGCGTCAGTTTTGGCTTCCATGGTTTTTGGCGGGGTGCTTGGCACCCTCGTGGACAGAGTTGCGTACAGGCCTCTCCGCAAAGCTTCGAGGCTTTCGCCTTTGATAAGTGCTATCGGGGTATCCATATTTCTTCAGAATATTGCCATGCTTACTACAAAAGGTAGAGCCAAAGTGTATCCTACCCAGCTTCTGTTGCCGCAGAAGCCGCTCCATCTTGGGCCTGTGGCAATTCCCTATTCGGGCCTGCTGGTTATGATTCTGTCTGTCGCACTTTGCCTCGTACTGAATCACATAGTCACCCGGACCTGGGTCGGCCGCACGATGCGTGCCGTTGCAGAGGACCACGAAGCCGCCGGTTACATGGGTATCTCGGTCAACAAGGCAGTGTCGGTAGCTTTTGGGTTGGGCTCGATACTGGCTGGGGCGGCCGGGGTGATGATCGGCTTGTATTACATGCAGGTAGATTTTTCTATGGGCTTTTCGGCAGGAATGAAAGCGTTTACAGCGGCAGTTTTGGGGGGGATCGGCAACCTCAACGGGGCAGTGCTCGGGGGTCTTCTACTTGGCTTCGCAGAAAGCATGGGTACGGCCTTTCTCGCCCCGGTTTACAAAGACGCCATCAGTTTTGCAGTTCTAATTGTTTGCCTTATTCTTCGTCCACAAGGGTTATTGGGAGAAAGCCTCCCGGAGAAGGTGTAACCGTGAAAAAGGCGATGGCAGCCGCGGCTTTGCTAGGGGCCGTACTAGTATTTCCTTTAGTTCAAAGTAATCCCTATTATTTGCGGTTGGCAACCACTTTGGCATTGTACGTCGTCTTGACATCGGGGCTCAATCTGCAAGTTGGGCTAGCGGGGTTGTTGAACATGGGGTACGTGGCCTTTTACGCAATAGGGGCGTATGTATACGCGCTTTTGTCATCCCCGCAGCTAGGTTTGAGCCTGCCGTCTCCCCTTGCTTTTTGTGCCGGTGTGCTTGCGTCCGTTGTCGCGAGTTTGGCGATTGGCTTCCCAACCTTGAGGCTTCGCGATGATTATTTGGCCGTAGTTACCCTGGGGTTTTCGGAAATAGTCAGGATATTGCTTTTGAACCTGGACAAGCCGGTAAACATCACCAACGGACCAAACGGCATAATCAACATATATCCTCTGAAGACCGGCCTTTTCTCGGCGGACAGCCCCTCAGGCGCTTACTATTTGATGATGGCCTTCGCTGCTCTGGCTACTTTTGCCTATGTGAAACTTGCCCGGTCGCGACTGGGGCTGGAGCTAAGAGCCATAAAGGGCGATGTTTTGGCGTCTTCAAGTTTTGGCATCGATGTTTCCCGTGCGCGTATAATGGCTTTTGCTATAGGTGCGGCTTTTGCAGGAACTGCGGGGGTCTTGTTCGCTTCATGGCAAGGTGCAATTTTCCCCCAAAACTTTACCATGAACGAGCTCATCGTTCTTTATTGCATGATCATTTTGGGGGGAATCGGTAATCCCGCCGGCACGTTTGTGGGGATCGCTCTTTTGGTCTTGTTGCCGGAAGCGCTCCGTTCTTACTCTGTTTACAGGATGCTGCTTTACGGAGCCTCGCTGGTTCTGATGATGTTATTCAGGCCGCAAGGCGTTTTTCCGGCCGGGGGGTGGCATAAGAACCGGCCTGATCAAAAAAGGGTGATGAAAATCCAGGAACAGGCCTTTCGGGAAACACCGTGTCCTTTGCCCGAAAACGATAATGGCGGGTTACCTGTGCTGGAAGTGAAATGCCTGACAAAACGTTTCGGCGGGCTTACTGCTTTGGAAGACGTGAGTTTCTCTGTATTTCCCGGTCAGGTTACGGGGATTATTGGGCCCAACGGGGCGGGCAAGACCACTTTGCTAAATGTTCTTACGGGGCTGACGCCTGCAACGTCAGGGCAATTCGTTTTTCAAGGTCAGCCGTTGAGCGGTTTGGGGGCAGCGGACATTTACCGCCTGGGGCTCACTCGGACTTTCCAAAACTTGCGCTTGTGGGAAGGTTTGTCGGTGTTGGAAAACGTGCTTGTTGGAAGGGCGGGGCACAGGACGATTTCGGAGTCGCAGGCGATCAGTTGTTTGGAATTCGTCAGCGAACAGCTGTGCCAAAAAGCTTTTGAACCGGCCGTAAGCCTCAGCTACGCATCCAGAAAACATCTTGAAATTGCAAGAGCAATAGCCTCAAATCCGGGAATCGTCCTGTTTGACGAGCCTGCCGCCGGAATGAACACAAGAGAGATTGAGGAACTCAAAAGGAAAATTGCCGTTCTCACTGCAAGCGGCCGAGCGGTTCTCTTGGTCGAACACCGTATGTCGCTGGTCATGGGGTTGTCTGACGTTTTAGTGGTGCTTGACCACGGGCGAAAAATCGCGGAAGGCCCCCCCGAAAGCGTTTGTTCTGATCCGGAAGTGATACGCGTGTATCTTGGGGAGCAAAAGAAGCAGTGCGCTTTAGCCGTACATGACAGGGCACACGAGCGAGAATCAGAAAAACGAGCCAAATTGGAAATTCGAGGACTGCAAGCCTCTTACGGCTCGATTAAAGTGTTGCACGGCATCGACATGAGAGTGGATGAAGGGGAGGTTGTGAGCGTCCTGGGAAACAACGGGGCGGGCAAGACAACCACAATTAAAACCGTTTTGGGGATGTTGAAGCCCGAAGCGGGCACTGTCACCCTAAACGGAAAAGACGTAACCGGTTGGCCTTCCTCGCGGATAATCGAATGCGGGGCTGCCGTGGTACCTGAGGGACGGCGGGTGTTTTCCCGGATGACGGTTGAAGAAAACTTGTTGACAGGGGGTCATGGGGCTGGCAGGTGGGAAAAACTCGGCTTTCGCCCTTCCCTGGATCGTGTTTACGGACTATTCCCTTTGCTTTTTGAGCGCCGGCACCAGAAAGCGGGCACTTTATCAGGGGGCGAACAACAAATGCTTGCCATTGGCAGGGCCCTTGTGGCCTCTCCGGAATTGCTGCTTTTGGACGAACCGTCTATGGGCCTGGCACCGTTAATGGTCGACCGTATATTAGAGGCGATTCTGGAAATCAACAGGGGCGGAACCACTGTGTTGATGGTGGAGCAAAATGCCGTGGGCGCATTGAACATATCCCACCGGGGTTACATCCTGCAGAACGGGCGAGTCGTAAAATCGGGCTACCCACAAGAGCTTCTTAGCAACAAAAGCCTGCATGAAGCCTACTTTTGATTGCTTGGCCCGCAATTATATTGAAATTGGTCAGGGCAAACCTGATAGAGGCCGGAAGGTGTTTTCTCAAACCAACTGGAATATATGATAAACATTGCCTTGCACATATTTCGCGGATCCCGGGGGGAAGATGTTTTGGGCAAAAAGAGAATCAAAACCGCCAAAAAGAAGCGCAGTTTGTCCAAGCGGGCCGCGTCAAAATCCGGTAATCGGTGGTTGTGGCCCCTGATCATCGGCCTTGTTCTTATTGCGATCTTGGGTGTGTGGTGGTCGAAAAACAAAAAACAGGAAGGGGAAACATCTGAGTTGGACATTGTGCGGTTGGAAACGGGGAAGGGCCCGATAGTCTTGGAGGTGTACACCGGAAGAGTCCCCGTCACGGCCGGTAACTTTTTGGACCTTGTGCAGTCGGGTTTTTACCAGGATTTTGTGTGGCACAGGGTAGAAGACTGGGTTATTCAGACCGGTGATCCTACGGTTACCGGTGGCGAAGATTCTGCCAAAACCATCAAGCTGGAAATAGACCCCGCTTTAAAGAACACCAGAGGCGCGGTGGGCATGGCAAGGACCCCAGACCCTGACTCTGCCAGCTCGCAGTTTTACATATTGAAGACCGATGCCTCCTGGCTCGACGGAGATTATTCTGTCTTCGCGCGAGTAAAAGAAGGCATGGACGTTGTGGACCAGATTGAAAAAGGTGATGCTTTCATAAAGGCCGCTTTTGTGGCTGCCGATTGAATTAGGGATCGTCCGTTTAGGAGCCCCAGAACAGACTTCCGGGGCTTTTCGACCGGGTGGCCTTGCTAACCACTTTTCACAAAACTTGCCTGCCGACAGCGGAATCCAGGGCCCACTCAATATCCAGCCACTTCATTTTTCCTCGCAAAGGGATGCCGGTTTCGGGATCCCAACCTGCCATTTCGTAGTAAGAGCGTTTCGCCTGTTCCACTTGGTCGTGAGTGGGTGCCACACCGGTTAGCGGGCCTGTCAGAAAAGGCTCGTAAAACCGTCTTGGCAGAATATCGTCGCTGTCAGAGAAACCTTCCCTGAGGTTGAAACATTTGGCCAGGTTCAAAGCCCGCTCGCCGATTGCAAGGATTTCAACCATCGTGGATTTCCAGCCCGTGGTTGCTCTAACCAGTTCAAGAATCTGGTCATTGCTCCACCCAACGAAATTGCACAGTCCGACACAGTTTCCGAAATGTCTCTGGGGCAGAAGGGCAGCCAAGATGCGGACTTTTCTTTCTCCCAAATCCGCGGCGGGAATGGGTCCGCCCCCTACTCCAAAGTCCTCATAGGCGGTGCTGGATTTAACAAAGGCCGTATCGTGTATGTTGTGACAATGGTCGGCACCGGTCGGGGACAAAGCATATCCGACGCCTAACGCCATTTTGAGCCTCGGTTCGTGCATGGGTATTTCCTGGCCTTTGACTTGCATGGCATAGTCCACCGAACCTTTGCCGATTTTTCGCGCTGACCTTAGTGAACCTTCGGCAAGCAAATCACCGACGCCCTCCCGGCGAGCGATTTTCTCCAAAAGGGCCAGCATGGCGTCGGCATTCCCGAATTTGGCGTCGAGTCCATCCAAATCGTCTTTCGTTAACAGGCCTTTTTCGTAACATTCCATGGCAAAACCTATAGTGACGCCCGCAGAGATCGTGTCAATGCCGTAGGAGTTGCACAATTCGTTTCCTTTGGCCACAGCGGCCAAATCATCCACACAACAAGTGGAACCCAGGGAACCTAGAGTTTCGTATTCGGGCCCCCCATAACGGGGGTCAACGTTGTAAGGTTCGACTATCTTTACCACACGTTTGCAGAAAATCGGGCAAGCATAACAATTGTCTCTGCCAACAAGCACGGTATCCCGCATGGTTTGGCCCGATATTTTCTCGTATCCTTCGAATTGGCCCAACTGAAAGTTTTTTGTTGGCAAAGCGGAAGACAGATGCAAGGAAGCCAAGCCTCCGGCGGTCCCGGTATCTTTCATGCCTTGCCAGTTCTTTTTGTTGTCTGTGGCCATCCACCTGGCAAGTTCCGCAAGCCCCTTGGGATCCGCTGAGGGGACTTTGCCGGTGCCCCGCACAGCGACCGCCCGAAGGTTTTTGGAACCCATGACAGCCCCAATTCCGGTGCGTCCGTAAGCGTGAGTCACATCGTTCAGGACGCAGGCGAACCGGACTTTGTTTTCTCCGGCAATGCCGCACTGCGCTACCCGGATTCTTTTGTCGCCCAATTCGGCCCTGATGGCGTCTTCCACTTCACCTGTGGTCTTTCCCCAAATGCCTCTTCTGTCTCTAATTTCCGCTTTCCCGTCAACAATCCAGAGATAGGATGGGTTTTCCGACTTGCCTTCGATGATTATGGCGTCGAACCCGGCTTTTTTCAGTTCTGCACCCCAAAACCCACCTGCTTCCGAAAAACCGATCCCGCCGGTGAGTGGCGATTTCGCCCCGACGCTATTTCGGCCGGCACCGGCCACCGGTTGGCCTGTTAAAGGGCCCAGGGCAAAAACGATTTTGTTTTCGGGGCCTAAGGGATCCGCGTTTTTGGGGACCTCTTTCAAAAGGTAGTATGCGATGAACCCGGTACCGCCGAAATACATTCTGTAAAATGATTCGCCCGGTTCTTCTATGCTGATAGAGTTTGATGACAAATTTACACGCAGTATTTTACCGGCATAACCGCTCATGAGCCTTCCATTCCCCTTTCAGCAGGTAGTCTCGAAACGCAGGGGCCTCAATTCATTGCCGGCGACAAAGGGCTTCCCGGCTGCATCACTCTTGAATTTCTTCGGCACCTTCATAATTTCCTTTCGCCGGCCCAGGGACAAATACAGTTGATTGCAACGGAGGTAAATGTATATTATGTAATTATACTGTAGGTGATAGTATGTTATAGCCATATATGACAAGTATAAAGCATAATATGGCACGTTTAAGGGTGATAAACGTATGAAAAAGGTACTTACTCCCGATGAGGTGGCCGCCGTCTTAAGCTTGAAACGGCGTACCATTGTTCAGTGGTTGGAATCAGGAAAACTTCAGGGAATTAAGGTGGGGAACAGGTGGAGAGTCAAAGAGGAAGAGCTCGACCGGTTCATAAACGAACCGAACATATACTTCGCCGATTACGTGCACCACAGGCGATTTGAGGAAATACAGAGTATTGCACGGGGAACAGATCGCCAACTGGTTTCCTGTGTTTATGTTTTGGCCTGTCTCCATAAACCTTTGGATGAATTCATCTCCCATGGCAAGGTGGACACGGCGGGAATCAAAAACGCTGCAAAGCTGTGGGGAGGTGTCGATCGGGCGCTGGTCGAAGTGGCGGTGGCGCTTTATGACGATGAAGAGGAAGCTGACATCAACGATATCTTTCCTCGCCTGGATCACAAAGGCATTCAAGTCCTGATGCAGGCTTTAAGGCTAAGGTGGTGACTCTGGGGCCCGCAAAAGGGAGCAAGTCTCGGTTGCGGTGTCCGGCCGTATATGGTATGCTTGAAGTCGCCTCACATGAGGTGGGTGGAGAAAACCGCGCTAATTTGCGGAATTCGAAGCCGTATGATCCGTTGACAAACAGGTTACGGGTAAGTAAGATGGAGCCTGTTGTGTTTCTCGGTCCTTGAAAACCGAAACAGCGAAAGAAGACCTAAAAGAGTGAAGGATCAGGTGTAACGGAGAGTTTGATCCTGGCTCAGGACGAACGCTGGCGGC
>CAZYEC010000062.1:0-8333 GCA_964646385.1 uncultured Eubacteriales bacterium
CCGGGAAACACGGGCCCTTCGGCTACAAAGAAACATCGGAACCGCTCAGGCAATCGGTGCCGCTGCCTGCCGCAACATACTTTGACAACATTGACCCGCAGCCCGATTGCGTAATCACTACCGAGATCGCTTCGGGCCGTTTCGAGGACGATTTGCGGCGAATGCGGATGGCCGCATGGCACGGTGCCGATCACATTATGGTGATACGTACCACCGGCCAGAGTCACATAGATGGGCTTTTGGAAGGGACTCCGGAAGGCGTGGGCGGCATTCCCATTACCCGCAAGCAGGTTAGGGCGACTAGAAAGGCTTTGGACTTGGTGGAAGATGAGGTGGGCAGGCCCATCAACTTCCATTCCTACGTGTCCGGGGTGGCAGGTCCTGAAATAGCCGTGATGTTTGTCGAGGAAGGTGTTAACGGCGCCCACCAGGATCCCCAGTACAACGTTTTGTACAGGAACATCAATATGCAACGGTCTTTTGTGGATGCCGCCGTTGCTAAGAAGATTATGGCATCTTCGGGCCTGTTGCAGATAGACGGGGCCCACAATGCCAATGCCACGGCCAGGGAAGCGTGGAAAGTCATGCCCGAACTTTTGGTGCAGCACGCCATAAACTCTGCGTTTTCGGAAATGGTTGGAATGGATAAAGGGGATATTGCCCTGTCTTCTGTCCCTCCGACGGCACCGCCCGCACCTGCGCTTTCTTTTGACCTTCCCTACGCCGTGTGCCTCAGGTGGCTGTTCTCGGGTTACAAAATAAGGGCGCAGCAAAACACCAGGTACATCGAGTCTGACACGCGAGAAGCCACGGTAACCCATGTTCTGAACCTGTTGGTATCCAGGCTCACCACGGCGGACCTTCAAAGCACTATCACCCCCGACGAAGGGCGCAACGTCCCCTGGCATTACAACAACATAGCTGCCGTAGAGACTGCCAAGCAGGCGCTTTTGGGAATGGACGGCTTGCTTGATATGGTTCAAATCAAAAAAGACGGCCCTTTGCCCCAAAAGGTGAGGGAACTTGCGGAAAGGGCCGTTTTGTTCCTGGAGGAAATCAAAGAGGGGGGATATTTCAATTCGGTAGGTAAGGGATTTTTTGTGGATTCCGGTCAGTATCCCGAAAGAAATGGAGACGGCATCGCCAGAGACCCCGACGGGGGGATAGCTGCCGACAGCATAGTCAAAAGGGAAGAGGACTACCTGGCCCCCGTGTGTCACCATTTTGGATACAATAGATTGCCGGCCGGTGCGGAAAAGCCTTGTGATTTGGTAGGCGGGTGCACC
Organism: uncultured Eubacteriales bacterium; assembly: GCA_964646385.1. GTDB lineage: Bacteria > Bacillota > Sulfobacillia > Fermentithermobacillales > Fermentithermobacillaceae > JAXGZG01. Next base: position 1,287 of record CAZYEC010000062.1, read on the forward strand.
CTTTGCCGGAGCGACAAAATCGCCTACATCGACGAGCTGGACCCCGAAGACAATGTGGAAAGCAGGCTCAAGGTCGTTGGAAGCGATTCGACTCCGGGGTCAATCCGCCCCGAGGTGCAATGGGCCGGTGACGGTTACATTACCCTTACCGTTTTTATCCCCGAATCGGAACAGATTGCCGAATACGCTTCTCTGGAGATTGCATCCAAGCTGGGATTGCAAGAACCTGAGGTCATCCACAAGAGGGCCATGCACCCTTCAGAAGGGACTTTGGTGGAAGTCAAGGGAATAGTGCCTTTTGCCGTAGAACTGTCGGGGCTCAAAATTCAAAAGACAGCCAAGATGCTGTCGGATGATGAAATCAGGCGCGAGGTGCAAGAACGCCCCATGAAAGTTGTCTGCGGTACCGTGGGTGAAGACGAGCATTCCGTGGGGATGAGGGAGATTATCGACATCAAACACGGGGGAATCGAAGGTTTCGGCATAAAAGCGGTTTATTTGGGGACCTCCGTGCCTTTGGAGAAAATGATAGACGCCGCAGTAGAAGAAGATGCCGAGGCCATCCTAATCTCAACCATAATAAGTCATGCCGACATCCACAGAAAAAATATGGAAAGACTGGCTCAGCTTTGCGTGGAAAAAGGCGTCAGAGACAAGTTCACCCTTGTAGGCGGGGGCACCCAGGTCACAAACGATCTCGCACTGGAAGCGGGATTAGACGCAGGATTTGGAAGGGGCACTAAAGGGCGCCACGTGGCATCCTTTTTAGTGGAGAAGCGCGGGGCCCGAAACAGGTGTTAACCAGAACATAGTTCACAAAAACATAAGAGGAGGCAATAGATTGGCGCGAAAAAAAGTCATTATCATGGGGGCGGCCGGAAGGGATTTTCACAATTTCAATACGGTGTTCAGAGATGATGCAAACGTCGAAGTATTGTGTTTTACTGCCACCCAGATACCGGACATCGAAGGGAGAACCTATCCTTTTAAACTGGCAGGTGGGCTATACCCTTCAGGCATTCCCATCTACGGGGAAGAAGAGCTGCCGGCACTCATCAAAAAGTACCACGTGGACGAGGTGGTGTTTTCCTACAGCGACATTTCCCATGTGGATTTGATGCACAAAGCGTCTAAGGTCTTGGCGGAGGGTGCCGATTTCCGGCTTTTGAACTTTTCAACTACCGCCATCAAGTCGTCCAAACCTGTGGTTTCAATTTGCGCTGTTCGGACCGGCGTGGGAAAAAGTCAGACTACCAGAAAAATATCGGGCATTCTCAAGGGGGCGGGCAAGAACACGGCGGTGATTCGCCACCCAATGCCCTACGGCAATCTTGAGAAGCAAATTTGGCAACGGTTCGCCACCTACGAAGATCTTGACACACACAAATGCACCATTGAGGAAAGAGAAGAGTACGAGCCCCATATCGATAAAGGTATAGTGGTTTTTGCCGGGGTGGATTACGGGGAGATCTTGAAACGGGCTGAGGAGGAAGCCGACGTCATTTTGTGGGACGGCGGGAATAACGACGCTCCCTTCTACAAGACCGATTGCCACATAGTCATGGTAGATCCCCATAGGGTAGGACACGAAATGTTGTATCACCCCGGGGAAGCCAACTTCAGGATGGCGGATATCGTGATTATCAACAAAATAGACACGGCGGACCCGGCGGCCGTCGATCGTTTGCGCAACACCGCCAGGGAGATATGTCCCAAGGCCATAATCGTTGAGGCCGCATCTCCTTTGGCCCTGGAAGACCCCCAAAAGATCACCGGCAAAAGAGTTCTGGTGATAGAAGATGGTCCGACTCTGACCCACGGGGAAATGCCCTACGGGGCCGGCATGATAGCCGCCAGGAAGTGGGGAGCGGCTGAGACGGTCGACCCCAGGCCATGGGCCGTGGGCAGCATCAAGGAAACGCTGTCCAAGTTCGGCCACATAGGGGCGCTTCTGCCCGCCATGGGGTATTCGTCGAAACAGATAAAGGAACTTGAAGAGACCGTCAACAAGATTCCTTGCGACTTGGTGCTGGTTGCCACGCCTATCGACCTTCGCCGGGTGATGAAACTGGAAAAACCGTCCTTGCGGGTCAGATACGAGCTGCAGGAAATCGGTACACCCGATCTGGAACAAGCGCTGAAGATGGTGGGGGGCATTCTCTGACAGTAAACAAATGTCCGTAAGGTAATATGGGACTATTGTGGTAGACCGGGCCCTTTAGGGCCCGGTCAAATCGTCACGTCCTGACCATACTCCCCGAGGAAACTACCGTTTCGCCCCCCCAAAAAACGAAAAGTCTTCTGCTGTCCGAGCAAGTTTCTCGAGGTTTGTGTCCACCTTTTTGTGAAATTCATCCGCCGGCACGCCGGTCATGAGCTCGATGGCGTCATCTATGGTTTTGATGGCGTAGATGTGAAATTCGTTTCTTCGGACACTTTCGATGACTTCGTTTGAGAGCATCAGATTCTTGACGTTCTGATGAGGTACTACCACACCCTGGTTGCCCGTAAGCCCCCGCCGGTCGCATGTCTTATGGAAACCCTCGATTTTTTCGTTGATGCCGCCTATGGGCTGAACTTCACCCCTCTGGTTCAAAGAACCTGTCATCGCCAGGCCCTGCTTGACGGGGATCTCGGCGATGGCCGAAAGCAGTGCCACAAGTTCGGCGCAAGTAGCGCTGTCGCCATCGACCCCGCCGTAACTTTGCTCAAAACAAATGCTTCCCGAAAGGGTCAGGGGTTTGTCGACAGCATATTTCCCTCCCAGGTATCCTGACAGGATAAGAACTCCTTTGTCATGAATGTTCCCGCTCATTTTGGCTTCCCGTTCTATGTTGATGATGCCTTTTTCCCCCAGGAAAGTGCGGGCCGTAATTCGGGAAGGTTGTCCGAAAACGTAGTCTCCCAGGTTCACCACCGAAAGGCCATTTACCTGTCCAACGATTTCGCCTTCAACGTCCACCAGTATGTTCCCTGAGTTTATGTGCTCTTGCACCTTTTCTTCGGGCAAGTTTGACCGCAGTATTTTCTCTTGTATCGCTTTATCCACATGGGCCGCCGTCACGAAAGGGCTGTCGTCCGTTTGTGCCCAGGCATTCGCCTCATAGAGCAGTTCCACAATGCTGTTGAAACGGGTCGAGAGCTTCCCTTTTTCTTCCGCAAGGCGACAGCTGTGTTCCACAACCTCTGCCACAGCCGGGGCTTCGAAATGTTTCAATCCTTCCCTTGCACAGACGGTGCAGATGAACTCCACATACTTCTTGATGTTTTCGTCGGATCTTTCCATGGTGGAATCGAACTGTGCTTTGATTTTGAACAGCTCGCGAAAATCTTTGTCAAGGGTGTGCAGTAAATGGTAGATGGGAACGCTGCCAATCAAAATGACTTTGACTTCGATTGGGATGGGGTTCGGTTTCAAGGTGACCGTTGGCATAATCCTGAAACGCTCCCCGATGTTTTCCACGGCCGCTTCTTTGTTTTGCAGGGTTCTCTTCAACGTGTCCCAGGCCAACGCGTCTTTTAAAATGTCTTCCGCTTGAACAATCAGGTAGCCGCCATTGGCCCTGTGAACAGAGCCGCTTTTGACCATTGTAAAATTGGTCGTTACGGCCCCAAGCTGGCTAATTCCTTCGATTTTACCGAACAAGTTGTAGTAGGTGGGGTTTGTCTCCCAAATTACCGGGGCGCCCTGGGTGTCCTCATTGTTCACGAACAGGTTAACTTGATACCTGAGCAAAAAATCTCTTTCCGGGGGCTGGAACATGACCAAAGGGGTGGCCTTTTCCTCTTTGGGCAGGAACATGCCAATGTTCCCAAGCATGTCGTCTTGGGCTTCATCCAGGTAATTGACTACTTCCCGGTGCTTTTCGTATTTATGTCTGAGCGAGTCGAAAGACGGCTTCATAGTCGCAAGGCCGAGCTCTTTGTCCGCCGCTTCCAGTTGTTTTCGGGCCTCCAGTTCAAGGGCTCTGACCTTTCGCATGGTTTCCTCGATTCGGGATTCCACATTAACTGCCTTGGCACGTATCGCTTTTCTTGTCTCTTCCGGAAGGTTCGCATAGTCGCTCAATTCCAAGGGCTTATCCTCGTAAACAGGGACCGTCACGATACTCTTGCCTGTTCTTCTAAGCACAAAGCCTTCTTGTCGGGTGTATTGTTCAAGCTCCCCCAGGCGCTTGGCGCTTTCAAGCTGGTAGTTTTCCATTATTTTGGCCTTGCTCTTGTCGTAATCCTCGCTGCCAAAAGCCTTGGGCACGTCCTCCTTGATTTCCGCCACCAGGTTTTCCATGTCTTTCACAAAAACCTGGCCTGTGCCCGGAGGCAAACTCATGGCCACGGGGTTTTCAGGTTGTTTGAAATTGTAAACGTAGCACCAATCCACAGGGCAAGGGTCCTCCAGGCACTTTCTCCCTATAATAGACTTGGTGTAGCTGGTCCTTCCGGTACCCGGTTCACCGGCGATGTAGATATTGTAGCCCTTGCTTTTCACGTTCAGGCCGAACTCAACGGCTCTTATCGCCCTTTCCTGACCGATGATGCCGGCAAGCGGGGAGACCTCTTGGGTCGTCTTGAAACCGAACAGCTCTTCCGGGCATCTCTGTTTCAGTTGTTCTATGGGGACTTTATGTAAACGGTTTTCCATTTGGGCCACCTCCGGTATGTGCAAGTGTGTCACGGGTTCGAGGAACCCGGTGGGTCTTTTTTCTAATCCCGCCCCTGTAAATCCTTCTTACCGGTGTGGGAGAGGCCAAGGCCGCCCTTTTCTAAGGACGGCCGCACTACAAACGTCTTGCTTACACCGGCCCGCTCACTTGTCCCACAGACCGTTTTGCCCCAAAGTCACTTCTTCCAGACTGCCTTTTGTTCTTTCACATATTCCTCAACTTCGCGCAAAAGGGCCTGGGCATCGAAGACGACACCATTGCGAATCGTCCATTTGACCCCGCCTTTGCGCACTTTGGTTGTGCGATCTTCCGAGAACTGCTCCTTGCCTCCGCCGTACATCAGTTTGAAATTGTCCAGGGGATTTCCTTCCACGATGGCCAGGTCGGCCCCATAACCTTGGCGAACTCCGCCTTCCAGGTCCGGTTTCCTTAGGACCCTGGCGGCATTGGTAGTCGCCACCTTAATCACATCCAAAGGATGAAGGCCGGTTTCTTGCAATAGTTCCAGTTCTCTAATCATAGACGTCCCGTACAGCGCGTATTGGAACCCGGCGTCAGCCCCGGCGGTGACTGTGCCTCCCCGGTCGAAGAAGATCTTCACGTATTTCATCCAGATCTGGAATTTCTTTTTCCACGCGATTTCGTCGGAAGTCTTCCAATCAAAGTGGAACGACGCATGGACGCCGGGCTGCGGTGTCCAAAAATGGTATAGCTGGGGCGAAGCGTACCTTTGGGAATACTCGCAGCGTTGGCCGCGGCCCAAATCCCTGTTGACCTCGTAGGTTGCGTAGGTGGGACTCCAAACGGTACCGTTTCGGATCATAACGTCAAGCACTTCTACCACTTTTTCCCGATAGTTGTCGGCCTCGATCCAGTTGTACGCCGACTGGCGGAACCGGGCCAGTTCGTCCATTTCATTGTAGCCGGGAGGGAAGGACTGCACCCCCGGGATGGCGGCTTCGGGGATGCCGTAAGTATGTTCGATGGTTGTTACTCCGGCGTTGGAAGCATCGATGGCGTCCAACTCGCTTGAAAGCGACAAGTGGACTGCCGTGCCCCCTTGCATATCCAACTTTCTGGCTTGGTCGCAGATGGCCCCAAAAGTTTCGTAGGCGGGGTTAATCAGTTTGATCCCGTCCGCGCCTCCGTCGTGAATTTCCTTCACCTTGTCTCTGGCCTGAGACGCCGTGAAGAACTCATTTCGCGGAAGTCCCTGCAAAACCACGAGTCTGGGGATAGGTTCGGTCGTGCCCTTTTCTGCAAGTTCGCGGTGTCTGAAAAGCTCCTCTTCTCCGTCGAAACCGCAAGTGCGGGCGGTCGTGATCCCGTGGCCAAGCAGCAGTTTGTACATGTACCGCCAAGTGTCCGGCCCCACTTTGCGTTCGTCAAAGGGGACGTGAACGTGCATTTCGATGAGGCCGGGAATGACGTACATACCTTGTGCTTCTATTACGCAGTCTCCAGTGGGCCTTTGAAAGTCTTTGCCGTATCTGGCGGCGCCTATGGGGTCCACTTTGAGGATGGCGACGATTTTGTTGCCTTCCACAACGATGTCCACTGGTCCTTCGGCCGGGGTCCCGCGGCCGCTAATTACCATGGCGTCCCTAATAACTGTGCGGTCGAACTTTTTTCCGGTCTCGTGTTGGGTTCCCATTGCGTTTTCTGTGCGCTCCTTTCAACGGGTTCTTTGTTTGGCCGTTTCTGTTCAAAAAAATGTAGGGTGTATTGACGTGCGGTGAGTTGCCGTTCCGTGCGCTGTGACCTGCGGGTTGCTGATTCCTGAAGGTATTCACCACGCAGCGGTTGCACTCCTGCCGCCGGCTTTTGCACGTGCGGTTGGATATTAGGGTATCCGCTGCGGCGCCATGGAGAAAACCGTCTCCAAAGGGTTATTGAGTCGGGCATCGAATAATGTCAAAAGACCCAAAGGGGTCGGAGACAACAGCAAGACACCTGCAAGGGGGCATCTGCAACAGGGCACCCGAGAGCATTTGGTTTGCGTCCCAATTGACCGGGGCCCCGCACTCAGGAAAGAGAGGAAAAATGCCAATGAGCGTTTCGGGAAGAAGCAACGTCACTTTTGAGGACTACGCCAGGGCGGAAAAGTTCCTGCCCTCCAACGCGGAAAAAATGATGTTCGGTTTGGAGGCGGTTCCCCACTGGATAGACGGCCAAGACTCTTTTTGGTACAGGTTTGACGGTCCCCAAGGCACGCGCTTTCTGTTCTGTGACCCAACGACAGGCAAGGTCGTGGACTCCTTCGATCACATCCGTTTGGCTGCTGCACTTTCGTTGAAATTGGGCATTGCCTGCAGTCATGACAGGCTTCCTTTTGACAAAATAGCATACAGCAATGGGCGGTCGAAAATCAGATTTAGGGCAA
>CAZYEC010000063.1:0-8294 GCA_964646385.1 uncultured Eubacteriales bacterium
TGAGGCAGCCGGTCGTAGCGGACCAAGATCGTGGACTCTCCCCCGCCCGCGCTTTCCCCAAACTTTCAGGTTCAGCTGCGATGGGAACCCACAGAGGGCACGCGAACCCCAGGGCCACTTTTCGGCCAGCGGAAATGTCAGCCGCAATACCGTCCACAAATTCCCTGATATCGCCACCCTTTTTGGTGATCCTCTTGGAACGTATGTCCCCGGAACACCAACCGAACCGTCTTTTCATGATCGAGCCTACCCCGGCTACCCACAGGGATGAGTTTTCCGTCGCCCGTCTCCTGGCAAAGGCCGATTCCAGTTCGCTCCATACAAAATCCATTTCCCGCAAAACCGTTGTCCGGGCGGGAGACCTAAAAACGTGGTATGCATGATCGGTTAAGGTAATCCCCAACCCTTGTCGTTCGTAAAACTTCAAGGAAACAGGGACTCCATCAACTATGTGGAAAGAGTCGATGACATCTGCAAACGCCTGCCCCGCAACCTTTGTGACTGCCTGGTCCCTGTTTAAAGAACCGGCTTTCCACTCTTCAACGATTGTCTCCATGACCGTTTTCTTGCTTGGATCCGATAGCTGGGGCATGCAGTTTTCCAGACGGTGTGCGTAGAGGTCCAGAAACGCTTCTGCCATCTGCCGGCGACCGATATGCCGTTTGCCTTCATCCACGAACCCGCATATAGCAAAACCCATAGCAAGTTTATAAGTGGAGGTTTTACGCCCTCTGTAAATTATGTTGAGCCAGCAGTTCACGCTTGCGGTTTGCAATACGGCATGCCCTCCCCCACCTCGGACTCCATATCCATCTTCACCTCTTCCCACACCCGCACCCCGATGTACAACCTTTCGTTGGGATCGGCCTGCGGGCCCAAAAGCACAGCGATTTCCCCTTCTGCCACTGCTCCTTGCATCATCCTCAGAGCCAGTTTTTTCGCTATTGGCCTGCGAAGAAAACCCACCTCGCACCAACCGAACTGGTTGCCGGCTGCCACCCTAACAGCCGTGGAATCATACATGTTCGTTTTGTCGTGCCACAAACGGACACGGTCCCCGGGGGTAAATTCAGACAGGCGGTCTCCCCGTCCTTCATGTTTGGTACCCACTACCCTGGTTACGAAGGAACCTGCCTGCCCGTAGAATTCGGGCACTAACGTCACCCTTGGCCCTAGCAGGGCCCCTGCAACAAGATCAATCAAACCGGCCTTGGTCCGCTTTCCGAACTCGCCGTGTTGTTGCTCGGCCACAGCGTTCAGCAAGACACCGGGATGGACCAGCTTGTTGGCCAAGACGACCTCCCTGGCACCCCACGGGTCCACCTTGCCCCAAACACGGAGCCCTTCCAAAAGGACGCCCCGGTTCATAAGTTCCGCCCCATAGAACACGTTTAGCAGGTTAAGGGTATCGCCCCCCGCAATTTCGGGGCAAACCAAGGCTAGCGCTTCATCGAAGAAACCTGCCACATTTTCGCCTCCCTAAATGACATCGGATGGCACCTGTACACTTAATAGTAAGCTGCCACCCCCGACACACAGTGTGGGGAACAGAAGTTCGGCACAGCAAAGCATGGGCCGTAAGTCCTAATGTCCTACTGTAGGCCTTCGCCTTTCTTTTCGATATCAAAACCGACACCGGTTTTATAAGGCAAAAGACTCTTGCCCCCAAGAAAGGGGGAACAAGCACTAAACCCGGGGGCTTCGGAAAAGCGAAGCGCAATGCGGATGGCCAGGCAGCCATCCGGATCAGATACAGGAACAAGGTTAAGAAAGCACAAAGCAAGCACCGGGGCGACCCCAGGGCACGGTTTCGCAAGGGGCCCATCGGGCGCCGGGTCCCAAGGCCCGCCGGGGTCAGAAGAATCCAACAAAGTTTCCGTTTATATCAAAAGGCACGGGGAGGCAAAATTGATGCTTTTCAGTATTTATCAGTCCGTGAGAAGGTTGTTCCGTAGTGAAAAAGGTCAGGGGCTTGTGGAATACGCTCTTATCCTCGGACTCATCGCCGTAGCCGCTGTGGTCGCATTGCAGGCGATGGGCGTCAGCGTCACAGATATGTTCGCCGATATCGTTGGCAAACTTGGCGGCACTGTCCCTGAACCCTGATAATGTCTGCCGGTGGAAGGGCCCCCACCCGGGGGCCCTTGCGGTGCACTTTCCCGGAGGCGACAGACCATGACCGTTATGAGAACAGCCGGAACCTGGGCAACGACCCGCAATGCCTTCGCCACGGTGTGGCTGGGATGCTAAAGATTACACGCAAAGAACAGGGTCAAAGCCTGGTTGAATTTGCTTTGGTGCTTCCGGTAATCATATTTCTTCTTCTGGCAATCGTTGAGGGTGGAAGGATTTTCTCAGCTTACGTAGAGCTGCAAAGCGCTGCAAGAGACGGTGCCCGGTATGCGTCTATCAACTGTGGTTCAGACAAGGTTTCTGAGCACCAAATTCCCACTTGGGTTTCGGCCAATCTTGCGCCCTGGGTCATGACTAAAGTCGCCTCTCTTGACACGAGTTCCATTCAGCTGGGTTTTGCCCGGCACGGCGCGGTGGGGGGCGACATGTGGGTGGAAGTAACCTTGACCTACTCTCTGGAAATATCGACCCCAATTATTCAGAACATCACCGGGAACCCTTTTGTTCTCCAATCCAGGATGGCAATGCGCAGCGAATGACAGCATTCGGGGAGGGACTCGCGTGAAAAGAAGGTGCCGTGCTCAAAGGCCGGTGTTTGGGTCCCGTGAGCGAAAACTAGGCCAGCAGGGCCGCGGGAACGTTCAGCACGTTAAACTGAACAGATAGGTGAGATGAGCCCCTATGGCGTTTAAAAGCAAGTTCTGGATACTCATCACTCTTGTACTGGCCGCCTTGGCAAGCCTTTTGGTATATGCGTACCTGAATGAACTCAAAAAACCGCCGGTACCCGAAGAGATGACCGCCCAAATCCTGGCTAAAGTCAAAATCCCCGAAGGGGCCAAAATTACCCAAGATATGGTTGAAAGCACGGCAATTCCGGCCAAGTACGTTTCATCGTCTGCCATAAAAGAATTGAAAGACGCCTTGGGCAAGTACGCCGTCACCGACATTCTGCCCGGGTCCGTCTTGGTTTCAGGTATCCTGGCCTCTGAGACAGATATCAAGGAACTGCCCTTCAAAATTCCTAAGGGCATGAGGGCTGTTTCCGTGCCCGTGGACGAAGTCACGGGTGTTGCAGGCCTGGTTAAGCCGGGGCACCGGGTAGACCTCATTGCCGTTGTCCCAGACCCCGATGACAGGGCAAAGCTGATTAGCATCACTTTGATACAGGACTCGCTAGTGTTAGCGGTAGGGCCCGAACTGCAGAAAAGAGAAGGGGTGCAGCCGGCAAGCACCGTGACACTGGCCGTCACCCCCGAAGAAGCGCAACTGGAAACCCTTGCGGAAAGAACCGGTTCGGTGAAGCTATCGGTGAGGCCTACGGGCGAGGCCGGAAAGCAGACCCTGCCTTCTGCAGACGTAAACAGACTTCTCAGGATGTTCCCTTAAAGGTGTGTTTTCATGGAGAAACCGACAGTTCTAATAATCGACGATTCAGACAACATGCTCAAAGAGCGGATCTCCAAAAGCCCCGGGGTGGCTATTGTGGGAAACGCTCAAGATGGCGATGTGGGGTTCGTTTTGGCCGAACGGTGCCAGCCCTCGGTCATCGTTTTAAACATCGACATGAAGAACAACAAGGGCCAATCCTTGGCTGAAGCCTTATCAATGGAGCTTCCCATGTCCAACCTGGTTTTGGTCACTTCCTCGGACAGCCGCAAGGTACTCCGGTTAGGGCTGCAACTGGGGGCTAAAGACGTAATAAGTCTTCCCGTGGAAGACAATCGTCTCATCCGCTCCGTGGAAAAGGCCGCGGAACAGGGATTGCGTCGCCAAAGGGCGTTTTCTGTAAACCGGAAATCAGAGCCCCAATTCAAAACCATCACGGTTTTCAGCACCAAAGGCGGTGTGGGCAAAACAACCATCGCCCTCAATTTGGCCCTTGCGATGCAGCAAATCACCGGTAAACGGGTAGCCGTGGTGGATTTGGACCTTTTGTCCGGGAACCTGGGGCTCATGGCCGGAGTCACCTGGAAGCGGTCTATCAGGGACATGGCGGACGATATCAGCACTTTGGACCCGGAGATGCTCGACGGGTACTGCGCCAAGCACCCTTCGGGCCTGGCAGTTTTCCCGGCGCCGCTTCAGCCCGATTTTTCCGGCTTCATGCAGACGGAACACACCCAAAAGATGCTGTCCCTCATGTCTCAAGTCTTTAATTATGTTATCGTTGACGCCCCGACTTATATCCACGACACCGTGGTTCCCGCCTTCGAAGAGTCTTCCGACATACTGGCGGTGGCCACCCTTGACTTGGCCTCCGTCCAGAACTTGCGGCAGTGTTTGGACCTTCTTGGCAGGCTTTCTTTCCACTCAAAAGTCAAAGTGGTTCTGAACAAGGTGGGTTATTCCGGGGGTCTGAAAGTCCAGGATTTAGAAAACGAACTGGGAACGAAAGTGCAATGCGTCCTTCCTTTTGCCGAAAAACTGTCGGTTGACGCTGTGAACATGGGTAACCCGGTCTATTTGTCCGCCAAGAATTCCCCGCTGGCCAAGAAAATCGACGAACTGGCAAGACAGCTATTGGGAGAAAGAGACACCGCAGCCCGCCGCGGCTTCAGGAGAGCCTTCGGCAAAGGGGCATCAGCCCCGCCGGGGACCGGAGCAGGCTTCGGTGCTCCCTTCGACGATCCCCGAGGTGACGGCTAATGTCCACATCCTTGCTCAACAGCAGGCTGGAACAAATGCGTCCCAAAACCCTTTACGAGCAGATGGACGAAATCGCTCCCATCCCGTCTCGGAGAAGCTACTTCAAAGAAGCCAAAGAAAGGGTAATGAAAGAAGCGGTGGAAGCCGTGGACGTGGACGCCATAAACCGCATGTCGCAGCAGGACTGGTCGAAATATCTGTCCGATGCCGTGGCTTCACTTGCCAACCGCATCTTAAAAGAAATGGACTTGGCCCTGACTCGTGTGGAACAGCACAGGCTTGTGGGAGAGATAGTCTCGGAAATAGACGGTTACGGGCCCATCACGGGCCTTCTGGCCGATAGCACTGTGAGCGAAATCATGGTTAACGGGCCAAACAAAGTGTACGTAGAAAGGGCGGGCAAAGTGGAACCTGCCGACGTAATCTTCAAAGACGAAGGGCATGTCATGCGCATCATCGAACGCATAGTCGCCCCTTTGGGGAAAAGGATAGACGAGAGTTCTCCAATGGTGGATGCCCGGCTTCCCGACGGCTCCCGGGTTAACGCCACCATTCCCCCTGTGTCTTTGAACGGCCCGGTGATTACTATAAGAAAGTTTTCGGATCGCCCCTACACTATGGGAGATTTGATACGTTTTGGGACGCTGAACACTAACATGGCAGTGCTTTTGAAAGCTTCCGTGGAAGGCCGGCTGAACATTATCGTAAGCGGGGGCACGGGGAGCGGCAAGACCACTACCCTGAACGTGCTGTCTTCTTTCATCCCTTCCAGCGAGAGGATCGTCACCATCGAAGATGCCGCAGAGCTTGTTTTGCAGCAGGATCACGTTGTCAGGCTGGAATGCCGGCCCCCTAACATAGAAGGAAAAGGACGCATCGCCATCAGAGACCTGGTCATAAACTGCCTGCGAATGAGGCCGGACCGCATCGTTGTGGGAGAGGTGCGCGGCGGAGAAGCCTTGGATATGCTTCAGGCCATGAACACGGGACACGACGGCTCCCTTACCACGGGACACGCAAACACGCCCAGGGACATGCTGTCCAGACTGGAAACCATGGTCCTCATGGCGGGAGTTGAACTGCCTATCCGGGCCATCCGCGAGCAAATCGTAGGGGGTCTGGACCTCATCGTCCATCAATCCAGGTTCAGGGACGGCACCAGGAAAATCACAAGAATTACCGAGGTCGTGGGCATGGAAGGCGACGTAATCACCTTGCAGGACGTTTACAATTACGAAGAACGCGGCATAGGGGAAAACGGCAAAGTGATGGGGGCCTTCAAAGCCACCGGCGTCGTGCCCAAGTTTCTGCCTGCCCTTGAAACCAAAGGGATTCGCGTTCCGGCGGCGGTGTTTTCTTAGGATTCGGGAGGTGCACTCTTGCCCATTTTAATCGCTGCACTGGCAGGCGTTCTTACGACCCTCGTGTTATGGCAGCTGGTTCTTTTGGCTACGCGCAGGCAAAGACGCCTCGAAGCGCGCATGAGGGCGGCGGTGGGTCAAACCCTGTGGGACACACAGGGTGCTTTGCCTTCTGAGACGGCGCTAAAAAAACGGAGAGCCTGGTTTTCTGCCATCCCTACCATGAAAGGGGTTTTCGGCAAAAAGTATTTGGAAAAGGCCGGAACCAACTTGGCCAAAGCCGGTGTGCCCCTTAAACCCGAAGAATTTGCCAGTGTGTGCGCAGTCGGTTCTTCGGCTTTGGCAGGCCTGGGAATTGTGGCCAAAAAGGGCTTGCCTGCAGTCTTTTTCATGGTTGCACTTGGTATGTGTTTTCCTCACTTGTGGCTCGCAGTTCTGAGGCGCAAGAGGGCTTCAAAAGTTGAACGCCAGTTGCTGGACGCCCTGGCGCTTTTGGCCAACTCCCTGAGGGCAGGTCACAGCTTCATGCAGGCTTTGGAGCTCGCCAGACGGGATATGGGCCCGCCCCTCGGACCCGAGATAGCCAGAGTTCTCCGGCAGACCCGGGTAGGGCTGTCCCTGGACCAAGCCTTTTCCGGGTTAACAGAAAGGTTCGATTCCCGGGATCTTGAACTCGTCGTCACAGGCGTCCTCATCCAAAGGCAAATAGGGGGAAACCTTGCGGAGGTTTTCGACAACATTGCATCCACGGTGGACAAACGCATAAAGTCGAGGGCTAAGGTAAGGGCATTGACCGCTCAAGGGCGCATGACTGCCTGGGTCATCTCTTTGTTGCCTTTCGGTTTGGGAGCCGTGATTTTCGGGATGTACCCCGATTTCAGCCAGGTGATGCTGTCCACACCCGCAGGTCTCGCGATGCTCGGCGGGGCGGCTTTGCTCCTGGTCATAGGGGTCTTCATCTTGCGAAAAGTGGTGAGCATAGATGTTTAGCGCCGGAACCCTTGTGGGTTTGGCCGTGGCAGCCACATTCTTCTGCGCTGTGGGCTTTTCCGTCGCCATCACTTACCTGATTGACGGCAGAAGAATGCACATCATCGAAAGGCTCAGAAACCTTGATATTCCCGAAGCTCACCAGGAAGGGGACATTTTGGAAAGGCCCTTGTACGAACGCACGATAGGGCAGCTTTTTAAGTCCCTGGGTGCCGCCGTCGGCCAGGCAACGCCCGCCAGATTGCTTTCCAAAATTCAAAACAGGTTGGCGGTAGCCGGCAACCCGCACAATCAAAAAGCCGGCGATTTCCTGGCACGGTTGGGCGCGGCGTTCATAGGCGTTGCATCTCTCGTTTTTGCCTTGCTCCAAAAAAGAGAGGCCGGGATCCTTGAGACTGCGGTCCTGGCTTCGGCATTGGGATTCTTGGCGGCGTACTTGCTTTGGTTCAGACTTCAAACGCACGGAACCAAGCGACGCAAAGCATTTCGAAAGAGCCTGCCCGACGTTATGGACCTTCTGGTGGTGTGCGTTGAAGCGGGGCTGTCTTTCGATATGGCTCTTATGAGGGTTGTGGAAGGATTCGGCGGCAGCATAAGCGACGAGTTTCGCCGAGTGCTCAGGGAAACCCGCCTCGGCAAGCCCAGGAAGGATGCCCTCAAGGACATGTGCGACAGGGTCGACACCGGGGAACTGACCTCGCTGGTAAACGCGATTATTCAGGCAGAACAGCTTGGGGTTGGGATTTCTTCTGTCCTGAGGATGCAGTCGGATCTTATCAGAGAAAAAAGGCAGCAGTTTATTGAAGAACAGGCCATGAAAGCCCCCATCAAAATGCTGTTCCCTCTCGTTTTTTTCATTTTCCCTTCCATCTTTGTGGTCATATTGGGGCCGGCGATACTAAACATTTTCAAAGTCTTGTCGGGAATGTAAAGGAGCATAGCATGGGCAGCCGGGCATATAGCAAAGGTTTCCGCATCTTGGAAAACCGTAGCCTGCAACAAGTAATCGCGGGAAATGTGCACGTGGCTTCAACTTTTTTGAGTCGCCTTCGCGGGCTAATGGGCAAAAAGCGCTTGTGCTCCTCAGAAGGACTGTTGCTCAAATACTGCTCCAGCATCCACACCTTTTTTATGAGATTTCCCATAGATGTGGCCTTTTTG
>CAZYEC010000064.1:0-8120 GCA_964646385.1 uncultured Eubacteriales bacterium
TCTGTACCGAGTTTTGTCCGTCGCCGTGTCCGGGGCAGGCATTTTTGTGAGGGGCGTTCCCACATTTGCCATCATGGTCGTGTTCACTTTCCTATCGACTTATTTTATTTTGCGAGACAGGTCCGAAATACGCAGTTTCACAAAGGTCATGCTTCCGGCCAGATCGTTTGACAACTTAAAGAACGTTGAGGTGGATATTCTAGGGGGCGTTGCGGGCTTTATTCGGGCACAATCCCTTCTTATAGTGCTGACCATGATCGTCAATGTGGTGGCGCTTTCTTTCATCGGCAGCCGCTATGCCGTTGCCCTCGGGCTTTTGTTGGCACTCTTGGATATGCTTCCCCTGGTCGGACCGGGCCTCATTTACCTGCCTTGGATCGCGTACCAATTCGCGTGGGGCAAGGCCGCTACAGCAATAAGCCTCTTGATTGTGTACGGTTCTGTTTCTCTCCTGAGACAGGTGGCTCAAACTCATTTGGTGGGACGGGAAATGGGCCTTCACCCTCTGGCTGCACTTTTGTCGGTCTACGTAGGTTACCGCGCTTTTGGGGCGCCGGGACTTATCTACGGACCTCTCAGCGCCATTCTCATCAAAGGCCTGTGGGTGTCAGGCGTTATCCCTCACCAAGGCGGTAGGGACAGTTGAGGGTAGTATCGGTGCTGGGCTCCACGGGATCCATCGGCGCACAAGCCCTGGATGTAATCAGAAATGACCCGGAGTTGAGAGTGGGGGCGCTGGCAGCCGGTTCCACATGGAATGTGGCACTTCAACAAGCCAAAGAATTCGGCGCCAGACTGCTGGCCTTGCAAGATCCGGGAGCGGCAGCCATGGCCCGGAAACGCAAAGACCAGTGGGGCATGGACGGTCTGCAGGTGGTTTCGGGGCCCGGGGGCCTCGAGATGGCCGCACGTTTTCCCGACGCGGATGTAGTCCTTCACGCCATACCGGGTTTTGCGGGAATCCGTCCCCTACTGGCTTCCCTGGAAAAAGGTAAGCGCGTGGCTTTTGCCGGCAAAGAGGCGCTGGTCTCCGCCGGGGAGCTCTTCAAACCGTACATAAATGCGGGTCGCGACAGATTCATCCCGGTTGATTCTGAGCACTCTGCCATATTCCAGTGTCTTGTGGGAGAAGACTTCCTGACCGTTGACGAGCTAGTGCTGACTGCGTCCGGCGGGGCTCTTAGAGATTGGGCGTTGGAGGATATGGCGGGAGTGGCACCGGCCCAAGTGTTGCGCCACCCTACTTGGCGCATGGGCAAAAAAGTCACCGTAGATTCAGCGACGCTCTTTAACAAAACTCTTGAAGTCATGGAGGCCCATTACCTGTTTTCGATAGAGTATTCGAAAATACGCGTGGTAATCCACAAAGAAAGCATCGTGCATTCAATGGTCACTTTCAAAGATGGGTCCACCAAAGCCCAGGCGGCCCGCCCGGACATGAAGCTTGCCATTTCCTACGGCATGACTTATCCGGGGCGAGTGCAGGGCGCCGTTGATTCGCTGGCGCCCTATACAGGAATCTTGACTTTTGAGAAACCTGACACCGACAGGTTCCCGAGCCTTTTGCTGGGTTACCGGGCCGGAGACATGGGAGGGACGGCCCCTTGCGCCTTATCCTGGGCTGACGAGATTCTGGTCGGTGAATTTCTGGGAGGACGCATAGGATTTCTTGATATCTATCTTGTCCTGAGGGAGTTTATTGATGGCTACAGCCCCAAAGCCTCCTACGACATAGAGATTCTTGAGGCCGAAAGGGATATAGTCACTGCGACAATCAGGGAACTTTTGGAGCTAAGGGGACGATAAAACTTGCAGGCGGTTTTGGCACTGATGCTTCTGGGGGTCTTGATCACTTTTCATGAGCTGGGACATTTTTTGGCGGCCAGACTCATGGGGGTCCACGTCCACGAATTTGGGATCGGTTTTGGCCCCGTAATTTATTCCAAACAAACGAGGGAAACCTTGTTCTCTTTGCGTCTTGTCCCTATCGGCGGCTTCAACCGGTTTGCCGGAGAAGAGGGGCCCGACAGAGAAGAAGATGAATCGGTTCCCAAGGGGAAAATGATGACTGCCCAATCACCCGGAAGAAGGGCTTTCATCGTCTTCGCAGGCCCCTTGTTCAACCTGATGGTGGCGGCTTTGGCATTCTTTGCTGTTTTTTCCCTTGTGGGAATCAACCTGCCCACAACCGTCATCGCAGAAATCATGCCCGGTTATCCCGCGGAAATCGCTGGGCTGCGGCCCGGCGACAAAATTCTGAAGGTGAACGGGGAGGCAACTCCCTCTTGGGACAGCATGGTCCTTTCCATTCAGGGAAAAAGCGGAATCCCGCTTGAAATCGCGGTGGACAGGGCCGGCTCCAGTTTGGATTTCAGCATGACGCCAATCGAAGTTAACGGCGTGGGCGTCATCGGCGTGAGGCCCGCCGTGGAAGTTCTAAGAACGGGGGTCATCAGAGGGTTTTCTGAAGGAGTTAAGGAAACCTTCGTAGTGAGCGTCGCCTGGATAAAGGGGATTTTTGGCATGGTGTTCGGAAAAGTCGCGCCGGACGTCGCCGGCCCCGTGGGGATTACCAGGCTCTTGGGTGAGGCCGCCAGGTTGGGCCTGGGGCAGCTGTTATACATCCTGGGCATCCTGTCCGCGAACCTTGCGCTCTTCAATCTGATGCCGTTTCCGGCCCTGGATGGCAGCAGGCTGTTGTTCTTTGCCGTTGAGGCCATAAGGGGCAAACCCATCGACCCCAAGAAAGAGAGTTTCGTTCACTTCCTGGGTTTTTTCCTGTTGATGGCGCTCTTTGTTTTTGTGACTTACAGGGATATCGTCCGTTTGGTGAGGTAAAAAGGAGAATGTGGATTGGGTGACCGTGCAGCCATTTTTGAAAGACGGGAGACAGAGGCGGTTCGATGCGGGGACGTCACTATTGGCGGGAGCAGTCCCATTTCCATTCAGACTATGACAAACACGGACACGCGAGATGTTTTGTCCACCTGCAGGCAAATAGAAGAATGCGTGTCAGCAGGTGCCGACATCGTGAGAGTTTCTGTAACAGACAGTGAGGCGGCTCAGGCCATTTCTGTCATCAAAAAGAGAATCACATGCCCCATAGTGGCAGATATACATTTTGACCACAGGTTGGCGATCTCGGCGCTTGAAAACGGCGCTGATAAAGTGAGAGTGAACCCCGGCAACATAGGCGGTCGGGACCGTTTGCTAAAAGTGGCAGAAGCCGCCCGTGACAGGGGGGCCTGCTTGCGTGTGGGGGTTAACGGCGGGTCTCTTGAAAAAGACATTTTGGTCAAATTCGGCGGACCAACACCGGAGGCCTTGGTTGAAAGCGCCCGCCGCAGTCTGAAATTCCTTGAAGACAACGGCATGGGTAGCATAGTGGTTTCCATGAAATCCTCGGGCGTGAAGGAGACCGTGGTGGCTTACTCTCTGTTGGCCGAAAGCTCACGCTGGCCCTTTCACATCGGTATCACCGAAGCGGGCCCGGGTTCCACCGGAGCCATCAAGAGTGCCTGCGGGATAGGTTCTCTTCTTTGTCTCGGTTTGGGGGACACCTTGAGAGTATCCCTGACGGGTTCTCCCGTTGAAGAAGTAAAAGTGGCCCAACAGATTTTGCAGGCATCGGGAGAGAAACGGTTTGGGCCCGAGTTGATCTCGTGCCCCACTTGCGGTCGCACTCAGGTAGATCTGGTGGCTATTGTGGACCAAGTCTCGAAACGTCTTTCTCACATCAAAATGCCCTTGAAAGTTGCCGTCATGGGCTGCCCGGTAAACGGGCCCGGTGAGGCGAGGGAAGCCGACGTGGGGCTGGCTTGCGGCAGGCAGGGAGGCGTGCTATTTTCTCGGGGCAGAGTCTTGGGAACAGTGGCCGAGGAAGAGATGGTGAATGCCTTGTTCCGGCTGATAGATGAGGAAATACGGGCCCGCGGGGGTAGCGGCAGTGTCTAACGTCAGAATTGAACCGTCTAAACTCACAATAGTTGGCGACGCTGTCGCGGTCCCCGACGTCCCGGGAAAGGAACTTTTGAGCCACCTTGCTATAAGCATGATTGAAATCGTGGAAGAAGAAGCCCTTTGGATTATCAGCTTGGATGTTCCTGACCGGTCGCGATTTTCCAAGGCGGCGGCCATCCACGACTTAGGGAGTTTTGAGGCTCTGCTAGCCTCGGCGGGGCAAGAAATCTGCAAACAAGTGGCGGGGTTGCAGCAAGTGCGATGGGCTATTCCGGATATGGCAAGCTATTTCAAACCTGCCGCCCCGGGGCCGGAAAGGGCTGATGACAAACCCAGGCGAAAGGGGCAAGGCCGGGCAGGCAAGGCCCCGCCCGACAAAGCGGACGCTGTCCCCTTGAGCCAAATAACGGGCAGCGAGAAAAGACGCATCACCGTGTGGGGGCGGGTAGTGGATGTGGTTTGGCGCCAAAATGCCGCCGGCAAGTTCGACGGTATCTTCATAATCACCGACAATTCCGATTCCATAAGGGTGAGACTTCCTTTTCAAGACACCAAGAGAACCGACATCTCTCCAGGAAACTGCATTGTTGCCCGTGGCAAAGTGGATGTGGACCGGTTCGATTCTGATCCCGTGCTGGTAGTCACGAAATCGGACCAACTCCTCCTCACCGGCTGCGAAGCAAGGCAAGACCTCGCTGAAAAGAAAAGGGTGGAACTTCACCTTCACACAAAAATGAGCGCCCTTGACTCTGTCCTGGACCTGGAAAGCGCCATCAAAAGGGCCGGCGAGTGGGGGCACCCCGCCTTGGCTGTGACTGACCACGGCGTCGTGCAGTCTTTTCCCGACGCGGCGATTTTCGGTAAAAAATACGGCATCAAGATCATTTACGGTGTCGAAGGTTATCTGGTAGAAGACCACGACACCAAGGGCCAATCCTACCATATTGTCATTTTGGCTAAAAACAAGACAGGGTTAAGGCATTTGTACGAGCTCATAACTGATTCTCACATCAGGCACTTCTACCGCACCCCCAGGATTCCCAGAGGTTTGTTGCAGGCAAAGAGGGAAGGGCTTCTCTTGGGCTCCGCTTGCCAGGCGGGCGAGCTGGTGAAAGCCATTTTGGCCCGCAAAACCCCCGCAGAACTTCGAAAAACGGCGGCATTTTACGACTACCTTGAGATACAACCTTTAGAGAACAATTCGTTTTTGGTGGAAACGGGTGTTTTGCCTGATACAAATGCTTTGGCTGAGTTGAACCGGACGATTTATCATCTGGGTGAGGAAACGGGACGAAAATGCGTCATGACCTGCGATGCCCATTATTTGGATCCTCAGGACGAGATATTCCGTACTGTACTTTTGTCTGCCAAGGGCATGGCGAACGGCGAAAAGGCCGCCCCTGTGTACTTGAGGACTACAGACGAACTCCTGGCAGAGGCCTCCGCCTATCTTGGAACCGAAGCTGCACTCGAGGTGGTGGTCGAAAACCCTTTGACCATCGCTGATTCCGTGGACAAGCTTGCGCCGGTGCCCGACGGTTCGTACTTCCCTACCCTAAAAGACGCCGACACGATCTTGAAAACGGCGGCTCTGGAGGGGGCCCGCAACATCTACGGACTTGAACTCCCCCAAGCTGTGGAAGAACGTCTTGAGCGGGAACTCTCGGCCATTGTCGGCAACGGTTTCGCGTCTTTGTACGTAATCGCCATGCGAATGGTGGACAAATCAAAAGCCGACGGATACCTGGTAGGTTCCAGGGGCTCTGTGGGTTCCTCCTTGGTGGCGACCTGCACAGGCATAACCGAAGTGAACCCTCTTGCACCGCATTACATTTGCCCCAACTGCAAACGGAGTGATTTTACTCCGGCCTCTAACTGCAATTCAGGTTTTGACTTGCCCCGGCGAGATTGTCCCGGGTGCGGCACACCATTTTTCCGAGACGGCCAGGATATTCCTTTCGAAACCTTTATGGGGTTTGAAGGGGAAAAAGTTCCCGACATCGATTTGAACTTTTCTGGCGAAGTCCAAAGCGAGATATTCAAGTTTGCAGAAAACCTTTTGGGAAAAAGCAACGTGTTCAGGGCGGGAACCATCAGCACCATCGCTCGAAGGACGGCTTTTGGGTTTGTCAAACACTACTCGGAGGATTGCGGCAAGATTTTCAGACGGGCCGAAGAAATCAGGCTTTCCAGAGGCATGGAGGGCGTCAAGAGGACGACGGGTCAGCATCCTGGCGGGATAATGGTCATCCCCCAAGGCATGGATGTTTTGGATTTCACCCCCATCCAGTATCCGGCCGACGACAAAGAAGCCGGAGCCATGACTACCCATTTCGACTACCGTGCTATTTCCGGCAGGCTGGTGAAACTTGATATTCTTGGACACGACGACCCCACCGTTTTGAAAATGCTGCACGAACTGACGGGAATCGATCCTACCGGGGTGCCCATGGACGACCCCGGAACCCTTGAGCTCTTCTCAGGGGAAAATTCCCAGGATACTGTGGGAATCCCCGAGTTTGGCACCAGATTTGTGAGAAACATGTTGTCGGACACCAAACCCGGCTGCTTTGCCGATCTGGTGCGCATATCGGGTCTTTCTCACGGTACCGACGTTTGGGCCAACAACGCCAGAGATCTGATAAGAAACGGCATCGCCACTTTGCGAGAAGTCATCTCCAGCAGAGAAGATATATTCCTGCATTTGATGGGCCTCGGGGTCGAGCCTGTTCATGCCTTCGGCATTGCCGAAAAAGTCAGGAAGGGGAAACCTTTGTCCCTTACAGACATAGAGACTATGCATGCAGTCGGCCTCCCGGACTGGTACATCGATTCCTGTAACAAGATAACCTATTTGTTCCCCAAAGCCCACGCTGCCGCCTACGTGACTGCCGCCTTTCGCATCGCTTACTTTAAGGTTCATCACCCTTTGGCTTTTGCGGCGGCATACTTTTCCTTTCACGGCTCTTCTTTTACGGTCGACCTGTTGGATCAAACCGAAACCCAGTGGCTGGAGTTTATCCAACGGGTAAATGCCTCGGCTGCTTCGAAGCCAAAAGACCAGGATGTGGCTATGGCTTTGGAAGTGGCGGTAGAGATGAGGAAGCGGGGCGTTGAATTCTTGAAACCCTCTTTGGACAAGTCCCAGGCTTACAAGTATGTGCCCAGGGGTTCAAGCCTTATCTTGCCTTTTACCTCAATTCCGGGCCTGGGGTTCTCGGCGGCATCTTCCATTATCGCAGCACGAAATGAAAGCCCCTTCCAGTCCGTTGAAGATTTTCGACGCAGGGCCAAAATAGGGAAAAAGATGCGCGAAACCATGAGGAAGCACGGTTTGTTTGAGCCCATACCCGAAAGCGAGCAGCTGTCACTCTTTTAAAGACGGCCATTGAGTCAAAACCTTGTTCGATCTGCGCCCCATACGGTCGAAAACCGGATTCTTGCCATCACTCCCTTTAGCAAGACAGCGTAAACCGGCACTTCGATAGCGGCCGCTATCAGCCGGGGCGGAAGAAGCGCTTTGTAGGGCATGCCAAACAACTTGTGCAAAAAGTAGGGAGTCAACCCCACTGACACAATTGCGGCTCCTGCCGCCGTGGACAATATGATTTTCCCCAGGGAGACATTGTTTGAACTGCCGGACCCATTACGAGTCAGTGCCCTGTAGATTAAACCGGGAATGGCGCCTGCAAGAGCGGCGGTGAGCGTAAAATGGGGCATATAAGCGCCCCCCAACGGGCTCAAGAAATAGCCCACAAGGTCTGCAGCAGCACCGGAAACGAATCCGAATGAGGGCCCCAAAACCATGGCTAGAAGGATATTGGGCAGACTGCCCAACCCCAAGCGGATGGCTTCCACCCCTCCCAGGGCAATCCTCGGGAACGCAAATCTAGTGAAAACCACAGACAAGCCGCACATGAGCGCTGTAAGAGTCAGGGCACGAATCCTGGACATCGGGATACCTCTTTTCCGGCACATGCCCTCACGTTGGTCTCCTGAGTTGCGGCGAACGGTGTTCGGGCAATATATGATTGGATCATAGCGAAGTGAGGCAATGCATTCAAGCGGGTTAACAAAACTTTGGCAGCTGCCAACGACCGTTTTCCCTTGCGAAAGGGCTGCAGGGGATGATAGAATCCTGACTTTTGCAGTTGAATGAG
>CAZYEC010000065.1:0-2679 GCA_964646385.1 uncultured Eubacteriales bacterium
CTCGGATGACCCTTGTGCCCGCCACCCCTTCCAGACCATCCAGGGCTTTTTCCAAAGAAGCAATTATGCCCTGTTTTCCCCCGTGCTCAATGAATCGTAAAACCGCTTGCACCTTGGGGCCCATGCTCCCCTTGCCGAAATGCCCTTGCTCCAGGTACCCCCTTAGCTCTTGGGGATCCACTTTGCCCAACCACCTTTGGAGGGGGGTGCCATAATCGAGGGCCGCCCCTTTCACGTCTGTCAGGATGAGCAGCGTGTCGGCATCTATGGAGGTGGCCAGCCGTTCCGCACTGAGGTCTTTTTCCACCACCGCTTCATGGCCAACAAGACAACCGGCTTCGTTCTTTACAACCGGAACCCCACCGCCACCCACGGCGATCACTACGTGCCCTTGCCGGACCAACACTCTTATGGATTCCGCTTCCACAATGGACTTTGGGTCAGGCGAAGGCACAACTCTTCTCCACCCTCTGCCGCTATCTTCAATCCAGGTTTCGCCGTACGTTTTCTGGCGGCTTTCGGCATATAACTTGTCCTTAAAGGGCCCCACGGGCTTGGTCGGGTCGGAAAATGCGGGATCATTCCCGTCAACGAGAGTTTGTGTGATGATGGAAGTGACGGGCGCCTCCAGTCCGATGCTGCGCAAAGCGTTTCCAATGTGTATCTGAAGCATGTACCCTATCATGCCCTGGCTTTCTGCCCCGCAAATATCCATAGGCATTGCAGGCACTTTCTTTACGCCCAATTCGTTCTGTATCAAGATGTTTCCCACTTGTGGGCCATTGCCGTGGGTAATAACCACCCGATGGCCCCTTCTCAGGAGTTCAGCGATCTGGCCTGCCGTATTTTTGACATTTTTCGTTTGCTCCTGAATCGTTCCTTTCATGCCTCTTTGCAGGATGGCGTTTCCGCCAAGTGCCACGACGATGATACCCAAAATGAATTCCCTCCACTTGAAGAGTGCCCGCCGGGACGGTGAATCACCATGTCACAGACAACTGCCAGTATCAAGTTCTCATCCATGACCATCTTTCGGCTTCTGCGCAACACCTGTCGTTTGTTGCCAAAAGCCGGCACACGAAGGACAATTTTTGTTGACATCGAATAACCCTATGGGATACTACCATAAATATGTCTTATGTACAGAGGGAAAGATGGTCTTTCACCATGCGGCTCCCCCGGCTTAATATTTGCGGTTACATTCGAGACGAAACGACCAAACACAATGCCCGGGCGAGCATTGCTGACGGTGTGGCTTTTTCTGTGATGGCTGGCCTTACTCAGCCTTTTTGGGGCGCTTTCGCCGCAAAACTCGGGGCTACCGACTACATGCTTGCTTTGCTCTCCTCTTTGCCCGCCCTGGTCGCGCTGCTGTCTCAAATCCCGGCAGCCATGATCGTGGACAAATCCGATACAAGGCTTAGGCCCACTTTGGTGGCGGCCGTCGTCACCAGGCTCTCTTACATTGCTTTTGCTTTTTTGGCGGTGCTCCCCTCCGTTTCCCACGTAAACAAGGCTTGGGCTTTCATCCTTATCTTTGCCCTTCGAAATTTCCCGGGTACCGTCTGCGACACAGCCTGGACCTCCATGATGGGCGAGATGTTCGAACCCAGGTTGCGAGGCAGAGTTTTCAGTGAAAGAAACATGCTTACTACGCTTTTTGCTCTCATGGCCACGGTAGCCGCCGGCCCCTTTTTGGATGCGGTTCCGTGGCCCTGGAATTACGGGGCCTTGTATCTGGTGTCTTTTGTCGCTGTGATGGTGTCGGTATACTATCTGGCGAGCCTCAAGGAACCGGCGGAACACGGGACAGAACATTCCCAAAGGCTCGTGGGTTTTCGCGCCTTCGTCTCGGTGGCCGGCGACAAAACGTTCCTTATGTACTTATTTGCGGTGCTTCTGTTGAACACGGGCTTTCACATTCCCTCCGGACTCTGGACCATCCTTTGGGTCAAGACCATGAAATTGTCCAATTTCTGGTTGGGAGCTTTCAGCATCGCCAGTGGGGTCGCCTCTTTCGTGTCTTACCCTTCATGGGGGCGCTGGTCTGAAAAGTACGGCACTATGAAGACTCTCGCCGCAGGTGCAATGGGGCATATGTTCTTTCCTCTGTTGTACGGGCAATTCAGGTCCCCGTTGGTTCATCTGGCGATTCACATTGTGAACGGTTTCGTAGGTGCGGGGTTCGGGCTGGCCTCTTTCAACGCGCTTTTGGACATCTCACCCGCCCCAAGGCGTCCGGCATACATCGCCGCTTACAATACGATGCACGGGCTGTCTGCTTTCGTCTGGCCTTTTGCCGGCGTTTGGCTGTACAAGCAGTTGGGCCTGACGCCCACCTTGAACTGGGTATTCGTGATTCGCCTGATAACCATGTCTGTTGCCGGAGCGTTGCTGTCGGGAAAACTTGCACTAGCTGCCAAACAAAGGACTCAAGAGGCAGTCTGAAAGCGTTGGACGCTGATCAGTCTTGCGCTGCCCTACTTTGTCTGGAAAAAGCCTTAGAAAAAGCCCTCAAGATGCTGTCCCAGACGACTCGGAAAAAGCTGCCCCTGTCCACAGCAGTCTTGGCCAAAAGGTCCGTCCTGCCGATCTCCTGGCCATCCAAGACAAATACCGCTTCTCCTACCTTTTGCCCCGAATGCACCGGGGCCTCCAAAGAATCTGAAAAAACGACCG
>CAZYEC010000065.1:2689-7736 GCA_964646385.1 uncultured Eubacteriales bacterium
CCGAATAAGTTACCTGATCTTGGCTGCCAATCTCAACTGTGGCCCCGAGACCCCGAGGTGCAACTGCCTGTACCCGCGGACTTTTGCCTTTCCAAACCCTGACCTCCCCCACGGAGGTGTCTGCCGGAATCTTCTCAACGTAAGTGTAGTTGCCGTAAGCCCAATCCAGCATCGAGGTTACAAGAGCCGTCCGTTCCCGCTCTCCTGCGTCAATGGACTTTCCTTTGGCGGAACCTAAAATAACCGCTATGGTGTGGAACCCGTTTCTTTCACAAAGGGCAATCATATTGAAACCTGCCTTGGTGGTGAACCCCGTCTTCAGACCGTAGGCTCCCGGATATGACCACAAAAGGCGGTTCCTGTTGAACTGGGGCGCCTTATCAGCCTCGCCGGGAGCCGTGTACTGGAACTCCTTTTGAGTGTGATAAACCAGCGCTCCCGGGTGAATCCTGATGTAAAAAGACACCAGTGTCCGTAAGTCTTCCGCGGAAATTCGGTTATTGTCAGACAAGCCGTGGGGATCGACGAAATGGGCGCTCGAGAGGCCCAGTTCCTTCGCTTTTCTATTCATCCGGTCGACAAAAGAGGTGACGTTACCGGAAATATGTTCCGCCAAAGCGACGCAAGCATCGTTTCCCGACATAACCGTGACGCCTTGAATAAGGTCTGCAACTTTCACTTCCGTGCCCACGAGGATAAACATTTTGGACCCTTCAGTGGCCCAGGCAAGTTCCGATACACGCACCATATCGTCCAATTGCAGCGTACCGGCATCAATTTCGTCAAATACGATGCACATGGTCATAATTTTCGTAAGGCTGGCGGGTATGTGAGGCACTTCCTCGTTTTTGGACATCAGCACGCGGCCTGTCCGAAAATCCGCCACGATGTAGGCTTCGGCGTTAATATCCGGCGGAGCGGCAGCCGCCCCGGCGGAAGGGACGCCGGCACACAAAGGTGCCAGAAAAGAAATCACCAGAAATGCAAGACAGATTAGTTTGGAATATCTTATGGGATGTGAGAACATGACCTTGACCTCCGAAAGTAGGTGACTTAAACGTATATTATTTCTG
The DNA here is from genome assembly GCA_964646385.1 of uncultured Eubacteriales bacterium. Lineage (GTDB taxonomy): Bacteria > Bacillota > Sulfobacillia > Fermentithermobacillales > Fermentithermobacillaceae > JAXGZG01. The sequence continues at coordinate 3,763 of CAZYEC010000065.1, forward strand.
CCTGCTTGTGCAACTTTTTGTGCCGCTATGACGGGGAAAGATTCCGTGATGAGCGGTTTTCCGATCTCTTGAAAAGAGGGGATGTCGTGCCGGTGTGCCCGGAAGTCCTGGGGAGATTGCCGGTACCCCGCCCACCCTCGGAAATCGCTCAGGGGGCCGGCTCTAAGGTTACAAATGTCTTGGGTACAGATGTGACCAAAGAGTTTGTCACGGGGGCCCACGTTGCCCTTGGAATAGGGCTTCAGGCGGGGTGCACAAGAGCAATTTTGAAAGCCCGCAGCCCTTCCTGCGGGTTCGGGCAAGTGTACGATGGTACTTTTAGCAAAGTTTTGGTCAGTGGCGACGGCATTTTCGCCAGGCTGCTAAAAGATCACGGGTTCCGCATTTACACGGAAGAGACGTTCCCTAATCCCGTTCGATAGGGATGTCTTTACCTCCCCTATCTCCTTGCTTCGCTTTGGGAGCCGTCACTCGTAACACGCCGTCTTTGTATTTGGCCTTTGCCTTGTCGGCCACGACTTCCGCCGGGAACCCTACAGTTCTGAAAAACTGGCCGAAGCCTCTCTCCCTCAAGAAGTACCCCTCGTCTCTCTGCTCTCTGCGGCTCTCCGTTTTCCCTGTCATGACCAAGGATTGGGGCGACACCCTTATCGAAATGTCTTTGGGGTCGAAACCCGGCACGTCCGCCTCTATAACCATTTCATCCTGAGTCTCATAAAGGTCTATGGTCGGATCCCCGTGCCTCCGGGACGATTTGGGCCACCCGCCCCACAGGTTCCAGTCCAGAAAATCTGCCGCGGGCCACTTGCCCCTTCCCCGCGGGTTCCAAGACGGGCTGATGTTTGCGTCTCTGTCCATTGCCATCCCTCCGAACATAATAGTTTCCTGGCAAGCGGTAGGTTTATCCGAACAAGGGCAAATCACCGCTGTCGGAAGCAATCGTCACGTTTGCTGTTACCTTTTCTGAAGAGAACCGTCAGTTTATATGGAGGGAGGAAATGTCCGGTGCACCAGCAGTTTATGGTTCTTTATGAAAGCCTCTACGATGACATATACCGGTATGTTTTTGCCAAAACAGACAGCAAGTGGGACGCCGATGACCTTGTAAGCGAGGTTTTCACAAAAGCCTTTGAGGGCTATTCTCCGGGAATCCGAAACCCAACGGCGTGGCTGTTCCGCATAGCGAGAAATACAGTGGCTGATTTTTATCGCAAACATCGCGAATTGCCCCGGGGCGACAGCATTGGCGAAACAGGTGAAAGTGGCGATAGTGTTCAAGCAAATATCGAAATGTTCGAACAGGTAACGGCCTTACGGGAGTGTCTTCCCAGGTTGTGCCCCGAGGATTTCGATCTGGTATGCCTGCACTACTTGGCTGGCCTGAAATTAAGGGACGTGGCAGAAGTCCTTCATAAATCGGAAGGTTCGGTAAAAATGAAAGTCATGAGGGCACGGAATCGATTGGGAGCCCTGGTAAAACAGAAAATGGAGGAATGATCGTGGAACAAGAAGATATAGAGGTCATGCTGGAAAGATTTAGGCAGACCATACCCGTAAATTCGGTCCTGAAGCGAAATCTGAGCAGTTCGCTGGTTGGGGCAAATAGCCCCCGCGCAAAAGGCAGCCTGTTTAAGAGAACCGCTGTTCTGTGCGCCCTTGCGGCTGCCGCCTTGCTGCTTGTTATGCAAAAACCGGGACGCATAGGTAAGCTCAGTGCTTCCTCCCTCAAAGTGGAAAATCACATCTCCTTCGTTGATTTGGGCGGCGGTGGAAACCTTGGGGTCAGCGAACACAACGGGACTCTCTACATCCCCATTTCAGGCCGGGGAGTTTTCGCCTACGACGAAAGCGGCTTCAATTCGGTGTACGACAAAGAAGTCAATTGGGCCCGCGTATCTCCCGATGGGACCAGGCTTGCCCTGTCAACAGGGGGTGTTGTCGGTGTTTTGGACATCAGGTCGGGCCAGTATTCGGAAGTGCTGAAGGGCAGCGGAAATACCTATTTTGAAGAGCCTTCGTGGTCTGCCGACGGGAAACGGCTTGTCTGCACAAGAAAGGTGATTGAACCCGGAGAAACGCATGGTTTTTTGGTCAGGGAGTCGGTGATTTGCCAGGTGGAACTCGACACGCTGGAAACCCAAGACCTTGCTTCAGGTTCTTACCCCTCTTACGTGAAGGGTGACAGGTCCATTGTCTTTGAAAGACAAGGTAAGGTCATCATCAAGAATCTCGATGACGGTATTGAGGCAGCGGCCGGTGAAGGAAGGTTTCCGTCGGTAGACCCCCAAGGAATCCTTTTGACCTACGTGAAAGAAGCAGTCAGCACAAACAGCCTGACAACTTATGCCTCAGTCAGAAGCTCTGTGTGGGATATCTGGGTTGCTGATGTTGAAAATCCCTCCGTTGGGGTGAAAGTGACCTCAAATTACCCTCACAAGTTTGTAGACGAAAAGACATGGCTAGACGGCCTGCAACCTTCTGAAATTCCTCAGGTGCTTTCCTTTTCGGGCGCTTACACGTACTACAATCCTGTGTGGGCCGGCGATTCGAAAAGCGTTTTTGTGCTCAAGAATTCTACTTCTCGGGGCGACAACCCGGACAATATGCGACTCGTCAGGGTGGACCTATCACAAAAAGCTCTTTCCCCCCAAGGTGTGGTCAAAAGATTCATCCAGGCTTTAATCAAAAGAGATGAAGACTATGCCCGAAGCCTTATGCGCCAACCCGGGGGCTCTCCCCTCACTTTATCAAACCCAAGTCAAGTCGGGTACAAAGTATTGTCCTCTGGGATGGAACAAGGGGAGTCTTTTGTGGAAGCGGAAGTCTACTGGCAATACAGAGCCCAACCCTATTACCAAATCGTGAGGTCAAGATTTCATCTTTCTGATCAAGGCGAGGGGTATTTGATCGACCGTGTAACTGAAATCTCGAATCTGCAGGTCTACGAAAAAGGAGGGGTAGTGTACCTGGATAGCGGAACCGAAAAAACGGCCATCATTGAGAAGACTCGTATTGGCGATTACCTGGCATTGCCCGAAGATTCTTCTTGCAAAATTTCCAGTCTCGCCTATCTGGAAGACAACCCCGTTCTCATAATGGCTTTTGAGACCGCAGGCGAGAATGAAAGTGAACGCGCGTGGCTTACCGTTTATAACCTGGAAGATGGCGAGTTCCGATTTGTGGACGAAATCGGTGCCGGTGCAAGAAACTCCGGGGCGTCAAAGCTGACCCTAAGCCCGGATGGCAGGTATGTGTCAGTTGACTTGTTTTTGCAAGATGACAACGGCATAAGAAACACAGTCTATGTTTTTGACATTCTTAGAGCCGAAAACCTGGAGACTATCGACGCCTTTGTCAAGCAGGCGGATGGTGGGTCAACAACTTCTGGTTTTTGGTCTGAAAGCGGCTTGTTGTTCGAGATGGAAAAAGACGGTCAGGTCATGAGTTACCTGTTCAGGCCGGAGACCGGCCAAATCGGGGCGGTGCTCTCGGATAGGTGACCATTTCGGTCTAAAGACCCCGGATTCCTTATGATGGCGCCCACCTCGGGCGTCATCCCGTTTTGGGTGAAATTTTGGGCGTAATTTGGGCGTAAATTAAATGGTGCCGAAGAAGGGATTTGAACCCTTACAGGCGTACGCCTACGGCGCCCTGAACACCGCGTGTCTGCCATTTCCACCACTTCGGCACTGCCAACACATACTAGCATAGGAGTCGCACATTTACAATGAAAAGCCCCGCTATGCCGTGAACCCGGAAGGTATTGAACCTGCCTAAGCAGGTGGGTGCCCTCCCGACGACTTGTGTGTTCCCGCCGACTTCACGGTTTACACGCCGCCTGAACGGAGACCAGGCTCCCTCATTCACGGTGTTGGCTCAAACTCACCGTGATCCACGCACACAGCAGGGTACAAGTTATCAATGCCGCTTGGCTGCTCTTTTGCCGTCATTCTATCATCCCCTGCAGCCCCTTC
>CAZYEC010000066.1:0-7510 GCA_964646385.1 uncultured Eubacteriales bacterium
CGTGTTCGATGCTATTTGAATTACAATATTTGTGCATTACTCCAAACACAGTCTGCCTAATTATCGGGGCAATAACTGCAAAAGTAAATAGGTTCCTTGCAAGCCTTGTTTTCCACCCGTTACCGTAACTTACCTGCTTAGGGCCAATAAATCTATGCCCCCGACCAGCCCTGGGGCCATAATTTGGAGTAATTTACATGTTGGGGCAGTGCCGTGTTCCTACCTAGTCCGCCTGGCCCAGGTACCCCGCTCCTACCTAGTCCGCCTGGCCCAAGTACCCCGGCCCTACCTAGTCCCTGCTACCAGGTACACCTGCCCTACCTGGTCCCTGAGACCAAGTACACCGGCCCTACCTAGCACCTGCTGCCAAGTACCCCGGCCCTACCTAGTACCTGCTACCAAGTACACCAGCCCTACCCGGCACCTGCTACCAAGTACGCCAGCCCTACCTGGCACCTGCTACCAAGTACACCTGCCCTACCTAGTCCCTGCTACCAAGTACCTCGGCCTTAGCCAGCCTAAGCAGCCTAAACACCACACCCCGACCGGCCGCGCCGCAGCCCGACACCAAAATCCCAACCTACCCGACCGGGTAGGTACCTACCCACAACCACCCTTGGACAGAATCAGCGGCACGGGCCTGGTGCAGCAAACACTGAACAAGCACTGAGCACTGGGCACTAAGCACTGGGCGCTGGGCGCTGGGCGAGCACTCAATGCACGGGCCTATGCAACAAAGATTCAAGCACGAGCAACTGTCAATATCTGCCATTCCATGTTAGAATATCTGCAAACAGAGCAAAGAATGTCGGACCCAGATACCGGGGGGTTGGTGTTCACTGTACGTTCCTAAGTGTGCCTTTGAGTTGTTGTACCAAGATTCCAAATTGGATTCCGATGCTAAGAGTGTGTTTCAGTACGTGCTCCACCTTCGACCCAAAAACCTGACTGACCTTACCACCAGTGTAAGCCGCAGTCGCAAATATGTTGTCCAACAGTGCAGGCTGTTGGACAAACACGGGTGGTTGCGGTTTGTTGGGAAGGGGCAAAGCCTGCGCCCTGTCTGTTGGGTTCCAAAGGAATATCAAAAATACGTTATTGCCGAACTGGAAGAGGACTATGCCATGGCCCCCTACGGCGGAGAATTCCTGCTTGGCAGAGTCTTGCAGTTCCTGGTCGATGCCCCGCGCTTTGTGCTAAACGCCAGACCGCAGTTCCTCACAAACCCGAAAACCAAAGAGCCACTGGAATTGGACATCTTCGCCCCGGGGGTCATCGCGGCAGAGTTCAACGGACCCCAGCACTACACAGAAACTGCGAAATATGCTGACAGATCTGCCGTAGACGACACCATGGCAAGAGACGTAATAAAGGAAGGACTTTGTGCCAGACACAAAATTCCTTTGATTGTTGTCACGGCCCAGAACCTTGGGATTGAATCCGTGAAGTCCGCCCTGCCCCCCGAGGTGCCTCTTCACGTAGTGGATCTCAAAGAACCCTACGCTGCAAAACTCAACCACCTGTGCACACTATACAGACGAAAATCTTTGCGAGCCGGGCAGAAAGGTGCCACCCGCGGAAATTGAACCCGGCGGGGGACGGTGGGCTTCAAAGATATCGCGTCCCGGTCCGCTCAATTGACTTTAAGGTTTCGACAGGAGGAATTTGCTGCCCCTGTAAGGAACCGACTTACCGAGGGCACCGTTGCCTGGGGGTGGCATTGTGGGCAATGTTCCGGCTAAGCCCAGCATTTATCACATTACCCACGTGGACAACCTACGTATTCGCGGCCAATTTGATTGGCGTCTGGTCAGTTCCATCGGCACTTACTCGAAGTCAATATCGGCAGTTGCCAACGCAGTCATTTCGGCGTCAGACCATCGACCTTCAGTCCAAGTGCAAAAGGATTGGTATTTCTAAGGGGGTGAAACCTTATTGATCAGCCATCTCAAGGGGGACATCCTTAAATCAGAAGCTGAAGGCATCGTTAATACGGTCAATTGTGTGGGGGTCATGGGAGGTGGCCTTGCACTCCAGTTCAAAAAAGCATATCCGGATAACGCTGACTTCTATGAAAAGGCTTGCGCAAGAGGCGAAGTTAAACCCGGGCAGGTACTTGTTTATGCCACTGGACGTTTGATCCCTCCCTTATATATTTTCAATTTCCCCACCAAACGGCATTGGCGTGGGAGAAGTCGCATTGAGGACATTGAAGTCGGGCTCACTAGCCTTGCGAAAGAAGTAAAAGCTCTTAATTTACGTTCTGTGGCCATACCACCCTTGGGCAGTGGTCTTGGGCATCTGGATTGGAACCTGGTGCTGCCGCTGATCGCAAATGCTGCCAACCGAATGGAAGGGGTGAAAGTGCAAATATACCACCCCTTTCAGGGTACTATTGTGCAACCTGCCGGACGGGCGGACGACCCCCCAGCTATGACAAGCGTGCGAGCGGCACTAATGACTGCTGTCAACAAATATCTTGCCGCTCTCATGGATACGGAATGTACGGTCCTTGAAGTCCACAAACTTGCCTATTTCCTTCAAGAATCAGGAGAACAGATGCGCCTGCGGTTTGTCCAAGCACCTCACGGTCCTTACGGGGAAAACCTGCCTTACTTGTTAAAAGCCATGAATCGGCATTTCATTGACATAGATCCCAACGCTCTAAACACCCCCGGCACAGCCCTTCATATTCTGCCGGGGGCGGTTGAGGACTCAAAGGAGTTCATGGTTAGGAACCCTGCCACTTCCAGACGTGTCTTGCGTGTATTGAATTTGGCAGCGGGCTTCGAAACACCCTTCGGGCTGGAATTGCTGGCAAGCGTTCACTGGGTAATGAAGCGGATGAGACAAAAAACTCTTGATGGAATTACGAGCCATCTGTACCGGTGGTCGCCGGGCAAGAGCCAGTTTTCAATACCCCAAATAGAGTTAGCGGTGCAAAGACTGCAATCGCAACACTGGGTCTGAGCACGTTGTGAAACAATTCCTTGAGCATTGTTGGTTTGATACTGGCTCCCATCGCGCTATGCTCAACCCCAAGGCACTTACGTTTTCCGCCCCGGCCCAGGAGCCAACGGGATCGAACCGCAACGATGATAATACTAATCGTGGGTTCTTAAGGCTGGCGGGCATCGAGCAACCCGCCAGCCCAGTATTTACCGGTTTATTTTAGACAAATACCAATGTTGCGCAGTCCACCGCCCGTCCGCGGCAAATGCTTCCGCCGCCCCACCTAGACACTTCTGTCAACAAGTCACCTTGCCCCAACATCTCAACCATATGTATCCTCATGTATCCTCAATCTCCGACATTCGATCCGCAACATTTCGGCCCCAACACTTAGTCTCCAACACTCAATCCTCAATACTTAGTTTCCGACACTCCATCCTCAACACTCGCTGTACCCGCAGGCCAAGCACTTCATGCAGCCTTCAACGTGAACCATGTTCCATGTGCCGCAAGACGGGCACAGCCCAAACCGTTTCCCAGGTGCCAGAGGCAAAGTGTCCTGCACAGGGCCTGCGTCCTCTTCCAAAGCCTCGTCCCCGCAAGAACTCGTCCCCAGGTATTCGTCCAAAAACTGCCCGATGGCGTCAGGCACCGACCGCACCCTGTTGGGCCCAAAGCCTATGCTCCTGGAACCCCCTATGCCCTGCAACTGGTCAGCCACTTCCTGGGGATCAACACCGGACCGAAGGGCAATGGACACCAGCCTGGCGATGGCCTCCGTGAACGCCGAAAGGTCGCTCCCAGCTTTTCCAATCTGTGCGAACAGCTCCACCGGGTGGCCTTCAAGGGTGTTCAATGTAAGGAACAGTTTCCCCACGGGAGTCTCTTTGGCCGCCGTGAAACCATCAAGCCTGGATGGCCTTTCGATGGGACGCACCCTCCCCCACACGCCGTTGACCCTCGTTTGGGAAGCTGCGGCCCCGTCAAAAGCCGCCATTTGGCCCAGTGGACCAGCTTGCAAGGTGCCAACGCCAGCACTTGCCCCCTGCCCTGCCTCGGACCCTGCCGTCACTCCAGGCCCCCCGGAACCGGCTCCTACAGTGAGCACCTGCTCATCCCGACTTCCATCCCTGTAGACCGTCACACCTTTGCACCCAAGTCCATCGGCCAGCAAAAAGACTTCCCTGACATCTTCCACAGTGGCTTCGTGAGGAAAGTTAACCGTCTTGGATACAGCATTGTGGGTGTTCCTTTGAAAAGCAGCCTGCATCTTGATGTGCCATTCTGGCGAAATTTCATGCGCCGTCACGAACACCCGGCGAATTTCGTCCGGAATGCCCGGGTCATCTACCCCCGCCAAGGACCCGCGGGCTGCCACCTTTTCCAGCAGATCGTCGCTGTAGAAGCCTAGGATTTTGGCGGCTTCCTCAAACCCAGAGTTAACTTCAACCAGCGACGCTTTGTCCATAACATGTCTAGTAAACGCCAGGCTGAACACAGGTTCAATGCCCGACGACGCCCCGCATATGATGCTGATGGTGCCCGTGGGCGCGATGGTGGTAGTGGTAGCATTGCGCACTCTAACACCTTCGGCTGGGTAAACGCTTTTTTCGTAGTTGGGAAAAACACCCCTGGTTTCTGCCAGCCCGGACGATGCCTTTATCGACTCCTCCTGGATGAACTCCATGAGCTTCCTGGCCAAATCCAGCGCAGCTTCTGAATTGTATGGAATCTTCAGATCGAAAAGCATGTCGGCCCAACCCATGATTCCCAAGCCGATTTTCCGGTTGCTCCTGGCCATGCGGTCAATCTCGGGCAACGGATATTTGTTGGCGTCGATGAGGTTGTCAAGAAAGTGGACCCCGGCCCGCACCGCAGAACCCAGGCCGTCCCAATCAACGGCCTTTTCCGGTTTGACAGGTTCATCCGTCCCCCACAGTGGTCTGGCGAACTTGCCCAGGTTTATGGACCCCAAACAACAAGCCTCGAAGGGCAAAAGCGGCTGTTCCCCACAATTGGAAACTACAAACCCGTTGGCTATGAAACTGTGACTGAAGGGCTCGGTAAGGTCAAACACCTCTTTTTTTCCCGAAGGGACTATTGAAGACACAACATCATGGTTAAATTCATCAGACTGCACCAGCACTTGATCCTCACAGGGGCGCAGCTCCCCCGCCGGCACCCAACCTCTGGCAGTCATCATCTTGTGGTCAGGGGTGACCTCCACAGACAACCCGCGCTTTGTGGTAATTCGAACCACGTCTTTCATTCCGGAACGAAATGCTTTGGATATGGTGGCAAAATCCGTGCCTTCCTGTGGCAAAGACTTTCCGGTCGTCCCATCCTTAGCAATGGGCGATCCCGCCACCCTCCTATCGATAGCGACTCGCAAACCTCCTGTATTCCAGGACTCCGCAATCTCTTTCAAAGTAAGCAAACCCCGTTCGGTAGGCACAAGCGCCTCACCGGTCACACAAGGGTTGGTGCTCTCGATCTCCCCGAGTTCGGGCGTGGGATTGGCCTCGTTCAGGCGGTCCAGAAAGATGATGCCCGGCTCCCCGTTTTTCCAAGCCTGTTTGACAATAAGGTCAAACACTTCCCGGGCGTTGAGCCGGCCGGTTACGGCACCGTTCCTGGGGTTTGTAAGGTCGTAGTCCTCGCCCTTCTCCACGGCCTTCATGAACTTGGCCGTTATGCCCACGGAAATGTTGAAGTTGGTAAGTTCCTTAGTATCGGTCTTGCAGGTTATGAATTCCAAAATGTCGGGGTGATCCACCCGCAAGATACCCATGTTGGCTCCGCGGCGGACTCCTCCCTGCTTTACGGCTTCGGTGGCCGAATTGAACACTTTCATAAATGAGACCGGTCCGGAAGCGACCCCGCCTGTGGAACGCACAACATCGTTTTTGGGGCGCAGCCTGCTGAAGCTAAAACCCGTCCCGCCACCGGATTGATGTATGAGCGCCGCATATTTCAAGGAATTGAAGATGCTTATCATTTGGTCTTCCACCGGAAGCACAAAACAAGCCGACAACTGCTGAAGTTCTCGCCCCCCGTTCATGAGAGCGGGGGAGTTGGGCATGAACTCTCCTTTAACCATGAGGTCATAAAACAATTCCGCAGTGGCCTTCAAGGAGTCGATGTTGGATTCAACTGCCCTTTTGACATCCTCCCAAACCCTTGTAGCCCGTCCCTCCCCGGACAATCTTTCGTAAGCCATTTTAAGGGTGGCCCAATCCCACTCAGTCACTTCAAAGGGGTGCTTCCCTTCAACCTTTGCCTTCGGCCTTCTTGTGCCTTTGCCCCGTTGGGGAACCCCCGCACCCGCCTCACCCCCGGCCCCTGCGAATACTCCGGGATAGTAAAACACGTCCATAAGCGCGATATTCTTTGCCACCCGCCAGAACATGTCGTATGCGGTTTCGATGGTATTCCCCGATTCGTCTTTGCGAAGATACCTTTTTTCCAGGACAGCAAGTGCATTACCGCTTAACCCCACGTCTCTATCTTCCTTTTCCCCAATATTGCTTACCGACACGCTTTCCGACACCTTGATTCCTCCCACCGGAAATCTCGTCTCTGTTACTTTTCGCTTTCTGGGCCGCCCCTGCCCCCTTGCTTTGCGGCCTGAATTTTCTCCACTTCCTCCCGAAACCCCTCAAGATCCCTGAATTCCTTGTACACCGAAGCAAAGCGAACGTAGGCTACCTCGTCTATACCTTTCAGTTTTCCCATGACCATCTCGCCTATTTGGCTTGAAGACACTTCCCCTTTGCCCGGTTCCCTCAGGGCCCGCTCTATATCTCCCACCGCGTTTTCCAGGATCTCCAATGGCGTAGACCGTTTTTCGCAAGATTTCAGCATACCCGACAGAATTTTCTGGCGAGAAAATGTCTCCCTGCGTCCATCTTTCTTAATGACCACCAAAGGAGTTTCTTCGACACGTTCGTAGGTGGTAAAGCGACGTCCGCAACTTGGACACTCTCGACGTCGCCGAATCGCAGACACATCGTCAGTGGGTCTTGATTCGAGAACCCTGGAATCCAGGTAACCGCAAAAAGGGCATTTCACGGATACATCCACCTCTAGATGGCATAGCGCACATTTGTGTGCGCTATATCTGGGTACGTTCTTACTACTTCTACACCATCTATGGAGATCCTCCTGTTTTTTGACCGGCTTTCAAAATAAATTTTTCGGCCCGAACCACGAATCGCTCGTGGGTCCCTTCCCCTACCTTGTCCACCCCGTCATCGGCCTCCACCTGAAAAACAAGCCGCCGCCCGTCGATTTCCGTCAGTCTTGCGGTGGCAGTGATCGTGAGCCCCGGCGGTGTGGGAGCCAAATGTCGGATATTGACAACCGTGCCTACGGTGGTCTCACCGGGCTCCAGATAGTCACCGATAGCAGAAACCGCGGCTTCTTCCATCAGAAGCACGAGACAAGGAGTGGAAAAGACATCTACCAAGCCGCTGCCTGTTTTGGACGCCAAGTTGTCCCCGGTCACCAAAACTTTGGCTTGTCCGCTGATTCCCGGTACCAGTTCTTTCACGATAAA
>CAZYEC010000067.1:0-1663 GCA_964646385.1 uncultured Eubacteriales bacterium
GTTTTTGAAGCTTCCGATGCCTCCCTCATAAGATTATTTCCGGAGTTTGTGCATGCGGACCACAAACGATGGTCAACCGTGATTGAACGGGGGCGGAAAGGTGATGCGGGCGCACTTACAGTCATCGGATGGAGCGAACCGCCCGAAAAACACAGGGTTTGCTCCCTGATTTTGAGCAATATCGGGCAAGGCAAAACTGGCAAAGAAGTGAGAGCCTTGTTTGAAACAAGCCCCTACGGTTGGCCACGAGACGCGATTGATGGAGCACTAATATTGTTGCATACCACTGGACACCTTCAGGCTGTACAAAAGGGCGACGAGCTAGTGGTCGGAAAACTGGATCAAGGTAATCTATCAACCACAGCCTTCAAGGTAACAACACAACCTTTGACCACATCTCAACGCATTGAATTGCGCACCCTTTTCAAAGAGTTTAACATCCATTGTCAGCCAAACGAAGAACTGGCAAGCGCCCGCGTGTTTTTGGACCACCTCGACCGACTTGCGGAAGGCGCTGGCGGCGATCCGCCCCTTCCCGCACGCCCGCACACCGCGCTTATTGAGGAAATTGGAGCACTCGGTGGAAATGAGCGGTTGTTTGCCATACTTGGGCACGCAGATGATCTGCGTCGCCTTGGTCAAAAGTGGGACAGGTTAGCAAAACTGGCAAAAGGAAGACTGCAAAACTGGAGCATTCTCTGCTCGTTGCTGAAATTTTCAGCCAACACGGCTGATATTCAGAACATACGAAATCAGGCCAAAGCGATCAAAGACGAGCGCCGTTTGCTCGAAGAATCTGATTCAGTCCCAGATCTTTTGAAAAACTTGGCCCAAATACTGCGCAAAGCCGTAACGGAAGCACACGGCTCGTATCAAGAAATCTACTTTCACCAGATGGAGTCGTTGAATTCGACTGAAGAATGGCAGGCCATTTCCTCCGAGAACAGGGAACAGCTTCTTCTTGTGGCCAATATTAAGAAAATGCCCATACCGGACATGAGCACGCCCGAAACGCTGGCCCGGTCATTAGGGGTTGCAAGTTTGGGGGCCTGGCAAACCTTAATTGACGCACTGCCTGGGCGGTTCGCCCAAGCGCGGTTGTTAGCAGCCAGACTGCTGGAGCCAAAAACCCAACACATAAGTCTAAAAAGCACCACTCTTAAGACCGAGCAAGATGTTCAGACGTGGCTACGGGAAACTGAACAACATCTTCTTTCCAAGATTAGAATCGGTCCCATCGTAGTATCGTAGGAGGAACACGCGGTGTCTACCTTATCAAACAATTTTCGCGGTCACCTGGAGCGCGTAATCGTTGAAGCCCGCGATGTGGCTGAAATTGGGTGTCGGGCGGCTTTGGAGGCGCTTGCCGTCCACCATTACGAACCGTACCCGCACATGGCACCTGAGGATCGCTTGTTTCGCAATCAACTGAGGGCAAAAGCCCGCAGGCTCGGGGATGGACAAGATAAGACCGGATATTTGACTTTACAGCGGATTGTTTCCGAAGGCGCTTACGAACTATGGCATCGCATGCTGTTTGCGCGTTTCTTGGAGACTAACGGCCTGTTGGTGTTGCCTGAGCAAGGGATCCCCATAAGCCTTGCTGAGGCCGAAGAATTGTCGCAACAAAACGGCATCGGCGTTTGGGAATTTGTGTCCCGAT
>CAZYEC010000067.1:1673-7450 GCA_964646385.1 uncultured Eubacteriales bacterium
TGCCCCAGATGTTCAGGACAGACGATCCCCTCTTGCAAGTAGCGTTGGCACCGGAACATGAAATGCGCCTAAGAAACCTGCTTGACTCTTTGCCTTCTGAGATTTTTGTGGCCTCCGATGCTTTAGGTTGGGTCTACCAATATTGGCAGAGCAGAAAGAAAGACGAGATCAATCGATCCGAAAACAAGGTTGGCGCAGATGAAATACCTGCAGTAACACAGCTGTTCACGGAACCCTATATGGTAGATTTCCTGCTTCACAATACACTGGGCGCATGGTGGGCGGGAAAACATGTAACTGATGAGGATTTGCTAACCGCCACCAGTGAAACAGGTTTGCGACAACAGGTTTCGTTGCCAGGGATACAGTGGGACTACCTAAGGTTCATTCAGACTACAACCAAGAACGACGCAAACCCAAAATGGCAGATCGCCGCGGGCCCATTTTCCGAATGGCCTCTGACGGCAAAAGAAATTCGGGTGCTGGATCCCTGTTGCGGTTCGGGACACTTCCTTGTAGGTGCGTTTCGGATTCTGGTGCCCATGAGAATGGCAGAAGAAGGTCTGACATCCTGCCAGGCAGTCGATGCCGTGCTTTCCGACAATTTGCATGGACTTGAAATTGACAATCGGTGCTGCCAAATCGCGGCATTTGCTCTAGCCCTTGCGGCTTGGTCTTACCCCGGGTCTGGCGGTTATCGCCCATTGCCCGAGTTGCACCTCGCTTGTTCCGGGATTGCCGCCACAGGTTCAGAAAAAGACTGGAGCAGGCTTGCAGGAAAAGATGATCGGCTGCGGGCGGGGATGCAGGAATTGTACAAAATTTTCAAAGAGGCTGACACGCTGGGCAGTCTTATACACCCCAAAGCCCTTCGTCAAGAAGATCTTTTTGCCGGGGGTTTTCAGGAGCTAAAGCCTCTTCTGGCAGAGGCTTTAGCCCGAGAAGATGTGAAAGCTGACATGCAACGACTAGAATCGGTCATTGCCGCACGAGGGATGGCTGAGGCTGCCCAACTGTTGGAAAATGATTATACATTAGTAGCAACCAACGTGCCTTATTTGCACCGCGGCAAACACAACGACACCTTGCGCGACTACTTGAGTGCAAATTACGGAAGGTCAAGAACCGATTTAGCAACAGCCATGTTGGAACGCTGCCTTGGGCTTGGTGAAGAGGGTGGCGCGGTAGCCGTTGTTGCCCCCCAACACCCTTTATATCTAAGAAGTTTCTCGGCCTTACGGGCGCACCTTCTGCAGCATAAAACGCTAAGGGTTGTTGCCGCCCTGGGACCGAGGGCTTTCCAAGCCATCAGTGGGGAAATCGTAAACGTTGCCCTCTATTGCCTAGGAAGTGCAACCCCTCAAAGCACGACAAGATTTGCAGCACTTGATGCAAACGAGCCGGCGTCTTCAGAACTCAAAGACCAAACCCTCAGGAACGGCACTGCCAAGTTGCTCAACCAACAAGCCCAGTTAAGCAACCCGGACCGGAAAATTCTGTTATCCGGGGTCATCGAAGGGCCGTTGTTGGAGGAGTATGCGAGAGGGTTGGCAGGTATCTGCAGCGGTGATTATGATCGGTTTGGCCGCTGTTTTTGGGAAACCTGTCTGCCACTTTCCGAATGGATATTACAGGCAAGCACCGTCAGACAGACTCAGTTTTATGGGGGGCTAGAACACGTTTTCTTTTGGGAAAACGGTACCGGGCAGTTCGTACAGTATGTCAGAGAAAGGCTTGGCGACAATATCGGAGCGTGGGTCAGAGGACTTCATGCGTGGAACAAGAAAGGAATTGCTGTTTCTTCCACCGGGTCTCTTCCCAGTTCTCTGTATCAGGGCACGGCCTTTGACAACAACACCGCCGTCATTTTGCCGCACAATCCTGCACACCTACCCGCCATCTGGTGTTTTTGCTCGTCACCCGAATATGCTTCGCAAGTGCGGCGTATTGATAAGAAGCTTAACGTCACCAACGCCACTTTGGTAAAGGTTCCTTTTGATTTGGAGCACTGGCAACAAGTTGCGAGAGAACGGTACCCCCACGGGCTGCCAAAGCCCCAAAGCAACGACCCGACCCAGTGGTTATTCCACGGACATCCTGCAGGTATGGTTACTTCTGGTCCTGCCGACAAATCACCCTACGGGATAGCAGATCCGGTGGGCACAGATCGCCATTCTTCTCTCATCTGCCGAACCCCAAATACAGAAGACATACTTCAGGTGGCCGTGGCACGTCTGCTGGGCTACCGATGGCCTGCAGAAACTGATGAACAAATGGAACTTGACGAAGCGTCCAGGGCGTGGGTGCAGAAATGTTCGGGCCTCAAGGCATATGCGGACAACAACGACATCGTGTGCTTACCTTCAGTTCTAGGTGAAGAACCTGCCCATGAGCGCCTTTTGCAATTACTTGTTGCCGCAGGATTACCTGTAGAAAGGCTGTCGGAGTGGACCTCCGGGGTGAGTTTGGACGAGTGGTTACGTAACACATTTTTCGCACAACACTGCCGTTTGTTCCGCCACCGTCCTTTCATCTGGCACATCTGGGATGGCAGACGTAGAGATGGTTTCCACGCCCTTGTAAATTACCACAAACTCTGCGGGGAGAACGGAAAAGGCCGCCAATTACTTGAGAGATTGACCTATTCCTATTTGGGGGACTGGTTGGCGCGCCAGCAAAATGCGGCGATGTTGGGGGAAGATGGGGCAGATGAACGGTTGGCCGCGGCCGCTATCCTTCAAAACACCTTGAAGGAAATACTTGTCGGAGAGCCTCCTTTTGATATCTTCGTCCGCTGGAAACCCCTAAAATTGCAGCCTTTGGGTTGGGAACCCGACATAGACGACGGGGTACGAATGAACATTCGCCCTTTTGTGGCATGGGACTTACCGCGAAGTCTCAAAGGTGCAGGAATTTTGCGTGCTAAACCCAACATTAGGTGGGGCAAAGACCGGGGCAAGGAACCAAAGCGCTCCAAAGATGATTACCCATGGTTTTGGGGTTGGGATCAAAAAAGCCAGGACTTCACCGGTGGACACAAACACGATGGCAACCGTTGGAATGGCTGCCACTACACCCTTTGTCTTAAACGAGCCGCACGGGAAACATTTAGTGGTTAATGAATGGAGGCAACAGGCCATGTCCCCAAAACCAAATACCCTACTGGACGCGGTCGCCCACTCCCTAGGTCGTGCCGCTCGTTACAACCCCGGCGACGTAGTCCAACCGGCGGCAATTTTGTGGGCAGATGAGCAAAAACAGTGGCGACCCGTGGTCGAGCTTTTACGACCCTTGATGCCTGCCCTTTTGGAGTATGGCCAGTACGACCCCGACAACCGCAAGGGGCCAGCCATTTGGCTGCGCTCTGTTATTGAACCCTCAGTTCGTAAAAGTGCCTTTTCTGAAATCAAATGGTCCCATGATGTCACACCAGTGATTTATCTCCCCGGCGTTGGCAGACAGTCCCTCCGTGCAGTGGAAGAATGCCCGGATGAGTTAAAGCCCTTGGTGGAACTACAATTTCGCGGAGCAGTCTGGACGCAAAAAAACGGCAGAGACTGGACGCTGCGAGCCTTTTTAGCAAGTCGAGATGGTGGCCTAGGTCTCGATATTGCCGAGGATCGCAAAACCTTGGAAGCCATACACAATACCCTGCACGGACTTGCGCAAACACCTCTTGACACACTTTGGGATAAACGGTTGGAGGCTAAGGATTTTTACGAGATTGTCGAACCCGACCACCTTCGCGCACTTCTATCGTGGCTGAGCCATCCAGGAATTGAGAAGATGTGGGCAAAGGAGTATTGGACCACTTTTTGCAACCGTTGTCTCTATGAATACGACTTTGACCCTCAAACAGATGGTGAACTTGCTGGCGCCCAAAAACTCGGTTTGAGGCAGGGGCTTTGGCAGTTGGTTTGGGATCGTTTCTCGGAGTCACCCGGTGGTTACCCAGGAATACCTGAACTTCTAAAGCGAGCCAAACCAAACACTCTCATTTTCGATAAAGAGCCGTGGCCAGACGAAAATGAAACACAAGAAAACGAACTCCATAACGCCTTGTTGAGTCTACAGGGTATGAATGTAGAGGCAGCAAGGCAAAAGATTCTCGATTTGGAAACCTTGCACGGCGCTCGTCGCGATTGGATCTGGGCCAAGCTCAGCCAGTCTCCTTTAGCCACAGCCCTTGAACACTTAGCCTCGCTTGCAGGTCTTGTGTCGGCACCCTTCAATGGTGATTCTGCCGAAGATTTCGCCAAGCAATACACCGAACACGATTATCTGTGCGACGATGCCGCTTTACAAGCCCTGGGATGCACGAAATCAGAACCGGACCAACACGCAGTGGTCACCGCCGTCCGCACCCTTTATTTGCAGTGGCTTCATGAATGCGCCAAGGGTTTTCAAAGAATTGTGAGCAGGCATCCACTGCCGGATGCCCACGAGCACGGTCCTGTTGTTGGGGAAAAAGGAGACTGTCTAGTTTTTGTAGACGGTCTCAGGTATGACTTGGGGCAACGCCTTGCTAAAATGGCACAAAATAAAGGGTTTAGGGCAAATACAGCATGGCGATGGGCGGCCCGCCCCACTGTGACAGCAACTGCCAAACCAGCTTCATCCCCTCTAGTAGCCGATCTTAGAGGAAGAGAGCCGGGAACTGATTTCGTACTGGTTACCCTTGACAAAGGGGCGCCCCTAACGTCTGACCGTTTTGCGCGTTTGCTTAAGATGAAAGGCTTTGAAGTTCTTGAAGGATTCGAAACGGGCACCCCAGACCTATCAGAAAAATTGGCTTGGACTGAGTGTGGCCAATTTGACAAAATGGGCCACAATTTCGGGTGGCATCTCGCAGAACACGTCCAAAACCAGTTGCAGGCGGTGCTAGACAGAATCAGCAATCTGCTTGCCGCCGGTTGGAAGCGCATCCAGGTTGTCACAGATCACGGGTGGCTATTGGTGCCTGGTGGATTGCCCAAACACGATTTACCTTCATACCTTGTGGAATCCAAATGGCCCAGGTTTGCACTCGTGAAGGACACCAATGTGCTGCCCATGGCCGCTGCTACATGGTCATGGAACACGTCACACTTTTTTGTGTACGCCCCGGGCATCTCTTGTTATCGTGCCGGATTTGATTACGCTCACGGGGGCATAAGTCTACAAGAATGTGTGATACCTATTGTAACTGTTCAAAGTACCGGGGCCTCGCTACTCGCTAATGTAACAATCTGTGAGATATCGTGGCTTGGAATGCGTTGTCGCCTGTCTGTTGCCCCAATTGGCACCGAGCTCACGGCCGACCTGAGAATCAAACCTAAGGTTATAAATTCGAGCATCACAAGACCCAAAAAAATCGACTCGCAAGGCAAAGCCTCTCTCGTGGTAGAGGACGATTCTTTGGAAGGCACAATTGTAAGTCTGGTCGTCACTGATTCCGAAGGTAAAATCGTATGTCAGCAGGCGACAGTTGTTGGGGAGGGATCCTAAATGGTGCTTGACCACTTGGACCGTTTGGCAGCATCTGCTTTCGACGGATACCTAGTTCGCAAAGACTTGGTGCGTCAATACAGCAGACAATACCCTGTCCCCACATACGTTGTGGAGTTTTTGCTTGGGAGATATTGCGCCACCACGGACGAGCAGGAAATTCAAGAAGGGTTACAGATCGTTGAACGTCAATTACGTAATCGCACCGTTCGAACCAATGAGCAAGAACTATTTAAGGCGCGTGCCCGGGAACGAGGAGTCGTAAAATTGATTGACATTGTTCGAGCCAG
>CAZYEC010000068.1:0-7258 GCA_964646385.1 uncultured Eubacteriales bacterium
CGTTGGCTGCACTCATGTATTTCCGGTACTCCAAGGGTCAGGCCTGGCTTGCCAGGTATCCCATGGCGTTTTCCATGGGAATTGGGGCAGCCTACGTGCTTACCAAAAACCTCAAGCCAATGTTCTTAAACCAAGCCAGGGCCACCATGATTCCGCTGTGGGTGAAAGACAGTTTTTCGTCAACTTTAAACAACTGGATCATCGTCATAGGCGTGGTTTCCGTGCTCATGTACTTCTTCTTCACGGTGAGAAAGACAGGTGCAGTGAACTTGTTTGGCAGGCTTGGGCGGATCTACTTGATGATAGGTTTCGGCGCTTTGTTTGGGGACACAGTCTTGGGGCGCGTCAGCGTTACTCTGGTGCGTTTCCAGTTTCTTTTGAAAGACTGGCTTGGCCTGGTTAGATAGATGGCAAACAAGCACCGTCCTAGAGCCTGGGACAGGACGGTGCTTGTAATCACAGAAAAAGGGGTATATGAGTTATGTCCAAGATGGAAGCAGTCAGCAAGGAGCTACTGCAAACCCTGTGGGAGCTGGAGCCGGTAGGGGCCACCTCCATGGGCATCAAAGGGTTTGAAAGCAAGCTGTCGCCCGTGGATCTCGACCAGCGCAGCAATCTGTTGAAACGACTTGTCGGTTTCTCGGATCGGCTGAAAGACCTTATGGAAAAAGGAGAACTGTCAGCGTCTGAACGGTTGGATGCAGAAGTTGCAATTGCCAACATTCGTGTTCGGACTGCAGAAGACACCGCGAACCAAGACCTCAAAATTAACCCCACCAGATATATATCTCAGGTTAATGGCGGGCTTCACGGTTTGATATCCAGGGAGTGGGATTCCAAAGAAGACAGGATTGAAGGGCTGAGAAGCAGGCTCCAACAAATCCCGAATTTTGTTGCCACAGCGCGCCGGAACTTGATTCCCTCCGAGATTCCGCCGGAATGGCTCGAAATCGCTATCGGGTCCGCACAGGGACACCAGCGTGTTATAGATGGGTCTGTGAGACCGTTCGCAAAGTCCGTGATCGGTGAGGAAAGTGCGTTTGAAAAGTTGTGCGACGGCTCTGTGGCCGCCGTTTCCGAATTCTGCCAGTATCTGAAGGAAATCCAGCCTGTCGCAAAGGGCCAGTTTGCCAGCGGTCGCGCACATTTCGAGAGAATGCTGCACAATATTCACATGATCGACATGGATACCGACCAGTTGAAAGAGTTCGGTGAATCCAAAGTTGCCGAGTACGAAGCCGCTTTAGACAAGGCTGCCAAGGCCGTTGATCCCTACAAGCATTGGACCCAGCAGATTGATGAGTTCAAGGACGATCACCCCACTCCCGAGACCTTATTGGATTCATACCGAAACGAGGGACGTCTTGCGGAAGCGTTCGTGAGGGAAAAAGACCTGATATCCATACCTGCCTGCCAGAAATGGACAGTGGTGCCCGTGGCTGAATATTCCCGGGCCACAACACCCTTGGGGCATATGCGAACGAGCCCGCCGTTTGTGGAGGGGTGCGAAAGTGCTCTTTGCATTACCCCCATTGATCCGTTAGCGAGTCCTGAGCGCCAGAAACAACATCTTAGGGACAACTGTTATGCATTCCAGAGGACGATAGCCTTTCACGAACTCATCCCCGGTCATCATTTACAGGCTTGTTTAGCAAAAATGGGGAGCTCGGGCTTAAGAAAACAGTTCCACTCCTCTGTTTTCACGGAAGGTTGGGGGTTGTACACGGAAGTCCTGATGGCAGAACAAGGTTACTTGGACGAAGCTGCCACGACGCTGATAAATCTCAAGAATGCATTGTGGCGTGCTGTGAGGGTCGTGGTTGATGTTGGTCTGCACGTGAGTGGGATGACTCTGGCCGAAGCAACTAGGATGCTGCAGCAAAAAGTACGCATGGAACACCATATGGCTTCCGGGGAAGCAAAGCGGTACACCATGAGCCCTACATATCAGTCTAGCTATCTGTTGGGCAAAGAGCAAATAGTGGGTTTGCGAAAGGAGTATCAGCAGAAGCTCGGATCCCAGTTCACATTGAAGAAATTTCATGACAAACTGACCAGTTACGGTTCTATTCCCGTGGCTTTGGTCAGGCGGGAGATGTTAGCGGGACGGTAGACCTGTGGAAATATAACAATCTTTAAGATTTGTGGGGGTGTGGAAGTGCCCGAGAGTAAATGGACTGAACAAGAATTGACAGAGCTGCGCGCGCTTGACCGAGAAACTGCCCGTTTAGTGGGGACCTATCTGGGGGGCCCAATTAGGCCCGAATCCCCTTTCGTGCCCACAGGCGAAAACTTAGCACAATTGAATTCAGAGATTCAGAGGCTTCTGACTGCGGTGGGGCAGAACAATGACCCGTTTTGGCGGCGCCATTTGACGGCGGCGCTGGAATCTCTTGCGTTTCAGGTGGAATGCAATACCAAGATGCCGTACGAGCATATAACCAGGATTTCGTCGGGACTGGATCGCCTCATGGGACAGATCGGCCCTGCCGCCACTGAGGAGCAGGTTGAAGCCTTTGTCGACAGGCTCAAGACTGCGGCCTCCATAATCAATGCAGTGGCAGCGCTGGTGGATCGAGGCAGTGACCTAGCCAAAAGTCAAGTCGCGGATGTTTTGCCTCCACTTGTCAAGAACTTGGAACGGGCCATCATCCTGCTGGACGAGAACCTTGTGAGCCGTGGCGCTCAGGTGGATGCCGGCCGGTATGCCCGGGCAGCGGCCGAGTCAGCCAAACAGCTGCAATCTCAGGTGAGATCGGCGCATGTTGGTACTATGACACCGGTCGACATTCCTTTTTCTGTTTCCGTGGAGAAAGGGATGCAAGCGTCTCTTGATTATGTACTGTCCTGGTATGAAGGGGACGTCGAGGCAAGACAGCGGGAATACCTTACGGTGGCACGCGAAGATTTCCCTGGCAAAGACCCTTCGCAGGTTTTGAGGGCAGGGGGCGGGTACAGCACTGTTGAGGCCTTGTTTGCAGATATGAGAAGTATACTGGACAGGCTTCAGGAAGAATGCAAGAGATTTGTCGATCTGCCCGAGGGGGAGCATTGCGAGATCGGGTTTATCCCTGAAACCTGGCGGATGATGGTCCCCGGTTTCATGTACATGGGTGGGTACGTGGCCATTAACCCCGACAACCTTGGCTCGTACCACAGAGCGGGCCTGGAGACCACGGCGGCTCACGAGGTGTATCCGGGACACCATGTACACGGGTTGAAATCTCGCCAGCATGCTTTGCCGCACACTTTCAGGTTGGGTCTGTTCTGGTCCCGTTGTCTCCAAGAGGGAATGTGCGACCGGTCGATGGTGTTGATGACCCCGTATTTCCAGGATCCTGCTGCAAGACTCTCAGTAGCCAACAGATTGTGGTTCACTGCCAACAGGGTAAAAGCAGAGGTTGACATCTATTACAACAAAAAGTCTGTTCAGTCTGTAATCGATAATTACGTAAAGAATATGGGGCTGCCCGTTTACAACGCCGAGGCACAGACGCGCGCCCACCTGATGCGCCCTGCCGATGCGGTTTCTTACTACACGGGGATGAAGTATCTGGACGAGCTATACCTTGACTTGAATATGGACGTGAAGGCCTTTACCAACGAGATCTTCAGTTACGGCAGTATCCCTCTGGCAACGCAGAAAATGATTTTTGAACTTCCGGAAGAAAAGCGGACGCAGATAAAGACTTTCACCGCTTGACATGGCGGTTTAAGGTTGGGGAGGATAAGCACACATGGGCTACATCATTTTTCGCAACTGCAGAGTTGTGGATGGAACCGGTGCACCAGCAATTGATGATGCCGCCTTGGTTGTGGACCGGGTCGGAGGGGGCATTGTGTTTGTCGGGCCTGAGGCCAAATGGTCACAATCCGCCAGAGAACGGCGAGGGCTTGAGTTGGACCTTCAGGGCAACACGGTTGTACCGGGTTTGTTCAATTGTCACACTCACCTGGCCCTCGAATTGCCGTTCACCCCGTACAAGGCAGATCCTCACACCCCCGGTTATTGGGCTGCAATCAGCTACCGCCGGGCTTTGGAGGCGTTGGCATCCGGGACCACCAGTGCACGTTGTGTCGGGGGCCCCTACGGGGTCGATTTAGCCATAAGGAATGCCATAAATAATCACATGTTGTGGGGGCCGCGGCTTATTGTGGCAGGTGGCCTACTCATCGCTCACGGAGGGCATGGATACAACAGCGTTGGAGCCATCCAATGCAGTGGTGTGGCTCAGTTTAGGGAGGCTGCCCGCAATCAAATCAAAGAAGGGGCAGATCTTATCAAAATTTGCCTGTCGGGAGGACTGGGGACACCAGGCGAGGGATTTTCTGACAAACAAATGACTAACGATGAAGTCGTAGCAGTTACTGAAGTGGCACATATGGCTGGCAAGAAAGTTGCCTCGCATACTGGAGGAGACAAGCCGATTCAAGACGCCGTTCGCTTAGGCGTCGATTGCATAGAGCACGGTTACGTGATTGAGGCCGAAACAGCTAGAATAATGGCAGACGCAGGTACGTGGTTTGTGCCCACGTTGGCAGTGACTCACGCTTTCGGCTACCTTGAGGCGCACGGCAGCCCTGCCTACCATGTGAATAAGGCTAGGGAAGCTGCCAAGTATCATCTTGAAGGTGTTGCCCGGACGGTGAAAGAGGGTGTGAGAATTGCGGTGGGCACTGATCTTCTTCCGTCAGACCCTCTTGACGGAACGAACGCAACGGTCCGGGAAATGGAATTGCTTGTAGAGGCGGGTATGACTCCTCTTGAAGCTATAACGGCCGCCACGCTTAACTCGGCCATGTTGTGCGGTGTCCATGATGTTACAGGTTCTTTGACTCTAAGTAAGCAGGCAGACTTGTTGGTCGTCGAAGGAAAGCCCGATCAGCATATATCCGATATGCGCCGCTTGCTTGCGGTGGCTAAAGCCGGCTCTTTTGTATGGAGCAAGATTCCCGGGGATGAGCAAGAGCCTTACAGCAAGCTTCCTCATGGGCTTACCTTTGATGGAGGAACATTTAGAAGGTGGTAGTCTGCGATGTGCAGCAGTTGGGGGAGTGATTCGTTGAGCATAGGGTTGCAATGGACTGAACACGAGTTAGACGTTGTCCGCAGTATCGACCTGGAGATTGCCAGGTTGGTATCGGAGTATTCTGGAGGCAGGTGGCACCAAGACACAATATTCGTGCCATCGGCTGACAATTTGGACAGGATAGGGAGACTTATTTCTGCAAAGAAAGAGGAAGCGTATGCTCTTGCAGATTCCTTTTGGCGCGACCATTTCGTAGGCGTCCTGGAATCCCTGGAGTTTTCCATGGAGTGCAATCGGAGGATGCCTTACGAGTTCGTAACGCGTATGTCGGCCGGTTTTGACAGTCTGACGCGAGAGGATAACCTGAGATCTCGGCCGGAACGCGCGGCGGTTTTGGCTTCCAGGCTTGCGCACGCCGCCGACGCGTTGAGTGCCATCAAGGCTATTCTCTCCCAGTGTGGGAATCTGGGTCGTAGCCAGGTTTCAGACCTATTGCCGCCTCTACTCGAAAGCATATCCAAAGCCGTGTCATTCATAGACAAGAATTCGGGTAACGCGGCATTGAGGAGCGAAGCCCAGAAAGATGGGTCCCAAGCCACGACTGTTGCCCGTGAGATCGAATCAATGGTGAAGTCCATGCCTTTGGCATCGCTTGAAGCCGCCGACATCCCGTTCCGGTTCTCTGTGGAAAAGGGAATGCAGGTTCCTCTAGATCACTTGTTGTCCTGGTGCGACAGCGATGTTGAGATGCGCCGGGAAGAGTTCTTCCGCATAGCCAAGGAGATTGACCCCAAAAGAGATCCATACAGTCTGTTGAACAACGGTTCCAAGAGGTATTCGACTGCTGCAGAGGTCTATTCCGACATAAGAGAGATTCTGGACGATCTTCGGGAAGAAGCGCGCAGGTTTGTAGATATTCCTGAAGGGGAATCTTGCGGTGTCGGGGATATTCCTCCCACATGGCGTATTGTTTGCCCGACCTTCATGTACATGGGCGGGCTCGTCGCCATTAACCCAGAAAACATACCCGCTTTTACAAGGGCTATGATTGAGGAGACCCTTTCACACGAGTGTTATCCGGGCCATCACGTCGCGTCGGTGAAGGCGTCCAGGGCGAGGCTGCCAAACACTTTCAGGCTGGGATTGTTTATGGCCAGGGCTCATCAGGAAGGTATCGCTCACAGGTCCGAATACCTGATGATGCCTTTTTTTAAAGACCCCATCTCCAGGTTGGAAGCAGCCAAAAGGGGTTGGTACTGTGCCACACGGGTCAAAGTTGAGGTCGATCTTTACCATCACAGGAAGCCGGTGCAAGAAGTAATCGACAATTATATAAACAACCTGAACTGCACCGAATACAGCGCGGTTGCTCAAACCAGAGCACACATGATGAGACCTGCCGACGGTATCTCTTACTACGCCGGTATGAGGTTTCTTGAGAATTTGTACCAGACGTTGGATCTGGGGATGAAGGAATTTACGGACGAAACTTTCAACTACGGCAACATAACCCTCCAGACAATGAAAAGCATCCTAGAATTGCCCCCCGCAAAGAAAGAGATCCTTAAGGCTTTTAATCCATTGGGTAGTTAGTCAAGGCGGCAAAATTCTCATAAAACCTGCGGAGCCTTTCTCTGCAGGTTTTGTGCATTTGCCCAAATTTGTACGTCATCCCCCGGCAAACGGGCTTACGAATGTTACGAGATCACCTTCTTTGAGCAGGTGGTCACGTTTGTCGGGATATACACTGGTAGAATGTTTGCCCCTATGGATGACGCATATACAGGCGTCCAACGTTTTGCCAAGTTTTTCCCCATGCTTCTGCTGTATTGCTTCAACAAGCCGGGCAACAGTCTGGCACTGATCGTCTAGAAGGAATTGTTCTTCCCAATGTCCGATGAGGACCATAGACATTCCGGTGAATCGCACCGTCAGTTGCAACAGACTCCCCCCAAAAAAGATATGCTGCTTAACGACATTGTCTACGCGCTTGTGGAATTCCTCCAAGCACTTGAAGTTTCGCAATGTTACGCACACCTGAGGCAACATTGCGACAAGGCGTTGTTTGTGAGGAACTGGAATCTAAATGTTGTGCTCCGGTTTGGACGGATGGTGAGGAGGTTTGTCCATGAAAGAAATCCGCTTTCACGGGCGGGGGGGCCAAGGTACCGTCAAAGCTTCAGAAATGGTTGTTCATGCCGCAGTAATAGAAGGGAAATACTGCAACG
>CAZYEC010000069.1:0-4860 GCA_964646385.1 uncultured Eubacteriales bacterium
TCAGATGCGCCTGAAAGATGAAAACGGCCAGTGGCGAGTTTCCCAAAAAGACTCCAGGGTCATGGTGCGAAGGAAACCCCACGAGTACGGAGGCACTTACTATACCATTTACTCGGAAGGCCTCATTCGCAACTGGAACGGGGTGGAAGTTACTCAGGCCCCTTCAAAATGGGGACTGGACGTCAACAGGAATTACGCCGCTTCCTGGCAACAAGACCACATGCAACCGGGTGCAGGGCCCTATCCATTTTCGGAACCCGAATCCAGGGCAGTTGCTGATTTTTTTGAATCACACAAAAACATCGCTATAGCCCATTCCTTTCACACTTTCACGGGTGCTGTGTTGCGGCCCCCGGCCGCCAAAGGGGACAAAGACCTCAGTCCCAAAGACTTGAAAGCCCTGAAGGAGATCGGGGCCATAGGGACAGAAACCACGGGATATCCTTGCATCAGCATTTTCGAAGATTTCTCCCTGAACAAAGACATCCCGGGGAAACGACCCCTTTGGGGGACTGCTTTGGGATGGATGTTCGATCACGCAGGCGTGATTTGTTATTCCACAGAGGTTTGGGATATGCCCAATAGGGCGATAGGGAGGCTTGACACATACAAGAGTCTCATGGATTGGACTGAAGACGAGCAGTTGCTGATGCAGAAATGGAACGACGAAAACCTGGATGGGGAAGGGTTCATCAACTGGCGCCCCTTTGAGCACCCCCAGTTGGGGCCTGTGGAAATCGGAGGGTGGAAGCACAAATTCGTAATCCAAAACCCACCGCCCAAATTTCTGAAACAAGAGTGTGAGAAAAACGCGATGTTTTGTATGGAATCGGCTCTCACCACGCCACTGGTAAGGATCACCGGTTCAAAGGTGGAAGAGGCCGCCCCCGGAGTTTATCATATCAAGATAACGGTTAGAAATATGGGTTACTTGCCCACGAATGTGACCGACCAAGCGAAAAGGAACAAAAAAGCAAAACCGGTCAAGGCGAAAATCGAGATTCCCCAAGGGGCAGAAATAGTGGGCGGCAAAGCGGAATTGGAAGTGGGGCACGTCGAGGGCAGACTTGCCCTGGGCCGGGCTTTTGGGGGGGCCACAGGATCCAAACATCTTTGCCAGTGGGTGGTCAAAGCCATGTCCCCCTTAACGGTCAAAGTGTCTGCCGGCAACGAGCGCGGGGGTTACCACGAAAAGGTGCTTCATCTGGGGGGAGCAGAGGACGACTGAAAACCCCTTTCACCCAGTAAGTTCCAGGGTTTGTTGCCTCGCCCGGTTGAATAGGACTTTGCTGCCCGTAGCACAATGAAAGTGGCGTCCATCCCTTGGATTGGAATGTAGCTTCTAAACGGGTGGACGCCACGGTGTTTTAGCGCCTGTCCTTTGCGCGTTAAGTTTTGGGGCAGTGAAGAAAGGAAGCCGGAGTGCAGCCCGTGTCCGGCGGTTGGGAATTATTCAATCAGCGTTTTAGAACGAAACAGGGGATATGGACCGCTTTGGTGGCGGGTGACGTGTTTACTAAAGCAGGCCCACCGCAGCCTTCAGCCAGGTCACAAGGTAACGGTCTCATACCGGTTGCGGGTCTATTGACCGGCAAAGGTATTGAACTGCTGCTTTGTGACCTTTGCTGGATCAGCCAGGATCGGCCTGCCTGAGTCCGGCTGCGATGGACCGGAAATATTATTTGCCCTCCGCGACATGCCTATTCAATGCCTTCAAAGGGCTTAGTGCTTGCCCGAAGTTTCTTATCATATCCTTTCAAGGGTATAGGCAAGAGACTCTTTTAGCCGGAGGGTGCGGTTTGTCTGGACAATACCACGGGATTTCCCGGGACAAAGCCTTAGGCCTTTTGGGTTCCCACAAAGAAAACGGGCTTACTGCCAGGGAAGCCAAACGCCGGCTGGGGCGATACGGGCCCAACAGAATCGAGCGGCGCACAAAATCGGGCTTTTGGGGTATTTTTGTGTCGCAGTTCAAAGACCCTATGGTGCTCACTTTGTTAATCGCCACGGCGATTTCTGCGGCCATGGGTGAAACAATAGATGCCGCTGTCATTGCTTCTATAGTTCTTTTGAACGCTTTGTTGGGGACGGCGCAGGAATTTCGCGCGGAACGTTCCCTTGAAGCGCTTCAGGATTACGCACCGGCCCGGGCTTGGGCAGTGAGGAACGGCGCCCTCAAAGGGGTTGACAGGGAAGAGATCGTGCCCGGGGATGTACTTTGCCTGTGGCCCGGTCTAAGGGTGGCGGCTGACGCGAGGTTGCTGGACTCGGTGTCGTTACAGGTAGAAGAGGCGGCGCTTACCGGGGAATCCATGCCGGTGAGCAAAGATGCTTCTGTCGTTTTGCCGCCCAAAACTGCCCTTCCGGAACGCAAAAACATGGTCTATGGGGGCACTTTGTGTACCAGAGGGGAAGGAACTGCGCTTGTAGTGTCCACGGGAATGACCACGGAAATGGGCCGTATCGCGCGTCTTGTTTCTTCGGCAACCAGCCAAAAGACGCCATTGGAGGCACGCCTTCTGACTTTGGGCAAAGTAATCTTGTTGGGCTGCGTCGCCCTGTGTGCTCTTCTGGGGGGTCTGGGTCTTGCCCGGGGAGTACCTTTGCGGCATGTGTTTCTCAGCGCCGTGAGCATGGCCGTGGCTTTTGTGCCCGAAGGGCTGCCCGCGGTCACAACTTTGTGTTTTGCCTTGGGGGTTCAAAGGATGGCAAAACAAGGCGCCGTGGTTAGAAGGCTTGAGGCTATAGAGACTCTAGGTTCGGTTACCGCTATATGTACCGACAAAACCGGTACGCTCACCAAGAATCATATGGCGATCGCCCAAATCGCGATCCCTCCGGATGCAGTAGGGGCAGTGCCCACGAATCTGAAACCGCCCTGGAACAAAGAAGATACCCGAGACATTTTGCGATGGGCAACGCTTGCAGGGGATGCCAGGCACCTTCCCCAAAACTTGGGGGCCACGGGTGAAGATCCCACGGAACAAGCCGTAGTGCTCGGCGCCATTCAAGCAGGTCTTGACATGCAGGATTTAGATGTTTTGCACCCCAGACTTGCGGAAAAGCCCTTCACTTCGGAAAGGCGAATGATGAGCGTCAAAGTGGCGGGCCCCAAAGGGGTGCGCATCTGCGTCAAAGGGGCCCCCGACACAGTGTTTGCCAATTGCCGGACCCAGAAAACTGGACGGAAGATAACTTCCTTGGGCAGAAAAGAACGTCAAACCTGGGACCGCTGGGTGGAGGACCACGCGGCTATGGGCATGAGGATTCTGGCGGTGGCGATTCGAGACGAAGCTCCCGGCCCGGCCGGGCCCCGGAGCACAGCAAGGGAGGGGCAAGAGGAGTATCTGGAAAGCGGGCTCACTCTTTTGGGCTGCCTTGCCATGGAAGATCCCCTCCGGGATGAAGTCTTGGTTGCGGTGGAGCGGTGCAAAAGGGCAGGGATAAGGCCCGTTCTTGTAACCGGCGACCACCTGAAAACCGCCGAAAGCATTGCCCGCCAGTCTGGGATTTTGGGGGAACAACACAAAGGGATGGAAGGGGTGGAGCTTGAAAGGCATTTGGCCCGGGGATCCACAAAAGCGGTCCTTGAGTGTCCGGTTTTTGCAAGAGCCTCTCCGGCCCACAAACTGAAAATAGTCAAAGCCTATAAATCCTCGGGCCACGTGGTTGCCATGACCGGGGACGGCGTCAACGATGCTCCGGCATTAAAAGAAGCCGCAGTAGGAGTCGCAATGGGGTTTTCGGGCACCGACGTGGCCCGGGAAGCCAGTTCTATCGTGTTGCTGGATGACAATTTTGCCACCATAATCGCTGCAGTGGAAGAAGGAAGGGCTATCTACGACAACATCCGGAAATTCATACGGTATATGTTTTCGTGCAATTTGGGAGAAGTTCTGACAATGGTTGGGGCAGCTTTGCTGGGGTTGCCTTTGCCCCTGTCTCCTACCCAATTGCTTTGGGTTAACCTGGTCACCGACGGGCTGCCGGCTCTTGCTCTCAGTATGGATCCCCCCGAAAAAGGGATAATGGACAGGCGGCCCAGAAACCCCCACGAAAACTTGTTTTCCGGGGGCCTATGGAGAATGATTTTGGGCCGGGGATTTTACATCGGCTCTGTGACGCTTCTGTTATTCCTATGGGGTCTGAAATCCGGGGACGTGTCCCTGGCCTCAACTCTGGCCCTGGCCACGCTCATAGTGACTCAGTTGGTCTCGGCTTTTGATTGCCGCTCCGAAACCAAAACCCCGACCCAAACCGGCCTTTTTTCCAATTGGTACTTGGTGACGGCGACGCTTTTGTCCTGGGCAATGTTGTTCGCCGCCGTTCAGGTGGCCCCTGTCGCGCGTTTTTTCAAAACGGTCCCTTTGACCCCGTCTCAGTGGATCATGGTCTTTTTGGCCTCCCTGATTCCGGATTTGTTCAAGAATGCCGTTTCTCCCTAAAAACCGATTCCAGGCCCCGTCTTTAGGGGCCTGAAAACGCCGATTCCATTCCTGCATCTTTTACCCGCCGCGCAACTGAGACGGGGTCAGGGTCGTACAACCCCAAAGACTTCATCCTTTCGAAATAGACAGACCCGGAAAACGTGTGAGAAACCGAAAGGCCCAATCCGCCGGCAAGGAGCGGTGCCCCGGAACTGTCCACTCCGCAGTGCAAGATGTAGTCGCCTGCTGCCAGGCTCTGGGGAATTATCGTCAGAGGTCTTCCCAAAGCCGTCAAGGCAGCGTTCCGTCCTGCGAGAGCCCCGGTTACTATGGCCTCGGTGTGGCCTACGCACGCTCCGGCCCGTTCGCCCCCCACAAATAGATTCTGGGTGCCGGACACCTTCAGGCCGGCGTCCCTGGGAGATATGGCGGT
>CAZYEC010000069.1:4870-7223 GCA_964646385.1 uncultured Eubacteriales bacterium
GAGCCTGATGGAGTTCCCGGCGCCTCCTGCCAATGGGTCGGCGTAACGGGCATTTTCGAACCCGGGGACTGCCCTTAAAGCGTCCAAAGGGAAATAGGATGTCATCAGTTTGGCGTGCCCGGTGTCCAACAGGACGATGTTTTGAGCATACTCGGGAAGGGCGTACTGCTGACAAACCTTCGTTTCGAGTTTTTTGTGGTTGGCCAGCCCCCGGGGAAGGGGGACCGTAATCGCGCCCCGGGCTTCCAGCTCCCTGCACAAATCTTGGGAAAGGGTCTCTTTATGGATTTTGCACGATCCCGACATAGCCCCAAAAGTCCCTTTTTGTCTGGTGCACATGAATTCGGGGATCCTCAGGAAGTCTGTCATGCTCACTCTGGGACCGAAGGCGGGGCACCTTTGGATGCAGGCGGCGCATCCGTTGCCAAGTTTGTGGCAGTACCCTGGCGGGCCCGAGGACCCGGTGGCGTCGACGAAGGCGTCGGCGGCAAAACTGTCACCCGCGTCTGAAACCACTAAGGATAACTTGCCCCCGGAAGATTTTCCTTTCATGATGCGCTGTTCCGTATACAAGGGGATCTGTTTTTCGGTCAGAAGTGCCTTTACAGCGGGCTCAATAAACATGACGTCATACAGGCTTGCATGAATATGTCCCGGAAATGATATCCCTTTGTGCCGAGACAGTCTGTCAGTCAGTTGAAAAAGTTCGCCGCACCCCATTGCTATGGCCTCTTCTGTAGCCACGAACCTCCCGTTGTTGCGCATGATCCCTCCGACCAGGCCCGCGCCCAAAAGCATGTCGGTGCGTTCGCAGATGGCGACATCGGCCCCGGCCAATTTGGCGGATATGGCGGCTGACACACCGGCCCAGCCCCCTCCGACAACCAGCACTTGATGTTTTTTCCGCAAAGAAGACCCTCCTGTTATGATCCGAAATACCGGCGGACATCGGACGGCAACGCCGAGGGCAGTTGCGACTTGCAGCCCCGAAAACCTTCAACAAGGCAAGAGCCGCATATTCCTTCCGCACAAGTCATGGACAGATTCGATGTCCAGCAAAAAGCCGGCGGAGCCGGCATGGATCCCAGCAAGCCCTGAAGGCTCTTGTGCTGGGCCTGGCCCCCGGCGCTTACCAGTAGGTCATAGCCTCCGCTTTGAAGTTCCGACGACACAGTTCCCAGGTTGTGGTCCTTCTCCCGGGGAAGCACCGTGACACAGGCCCCTGCCTCGCGGAGGGCACCGGCGGCAAAAACCGTGCCAAGAGCTCCGGGGCCGGTAAGAGCCTTCATAGAGCCTCCCCTGAAAGAGACGTATCGCGCAACCTGAATTAAAGAGGCCTGATTGATGCCCTTTGCCACGGTAAGCACCCGGCCTCCCGCCCTTTTTCGCAAATGTTCCAGTCCTTGAATTCCGGACCAGAAAGGGGCCACCAGGGTAACCGTTTCGCCTTCACGAACGTTTTGGTCCAGGGCCGCGGTTTTGGGGCCTACCACTTCCACCGCTATCGTAAGTGAGGCTTCTCCGGCGTCCATTACGCAAAGAGGAACGTTCCATCTTTCCTGGCTGCCCCGAGGTCTTACCATCACAAAGGACCCCGGAAAGACGCACCACGAGGCGATTTCCCGGGGCGCCGATAACTGGACGCAGAAAGCCCGCATCGGCCCAGGACTTTGGACGATTTCGAAACGGCGCAGAATCTTTGACGCGTAAGTCCCTCTTTCCGCTTTAGAGGCTTTTCCCTCCCGAAGGAATTGGCCATACACACAGACGCCGCTCCAGCCGCAGTTGCAGGCCGCCTCACCCCGGAGGAGCGAGCAAGCGACGCACTGGCCCACCACGGCAAGCTCACACGGACAGTATTTGGAACCTGCGTCGAAACAGGGCGTGGGCGTCCACGAGCCAATACTCATTTGTCTCCCCCTTTTTTCGCACATTTCAGGGTATGTGAAAGCCGCTCCTGTGTTCCGCATAGGGGCAAGGCATCGGGGGTAAAAGGATCTTATGGCCAAACGAAAAAAGACTCATGGCGTTTTTGGGAGGCAGACCCGTGGCAACCCTTCTTTGCAGGAATGGTTGGAGACCGACGGACTAGGCGGTTTTGCCTCATCCACCACCCAGGGCGTTCACACCAGAAGATATCACGGGTGGCTGTTTGTGGCCCGGAACGATCCCGGACAACGGTTTCTTGCCCTTTCAAAGCTTGAAGAAACCCTGCAAAGCCCAGACGGCCAGTGGGATCTGTCGTCGAACTTCTACCGGGGAGCCACGCATCCGGCCGGAGTCAAGAACCTCTGGCATTTTTACAGCCGGCCGTTTCCCAGATTTATCTACAAGGTGGGCAGCAGATTTTTGG
>CAZYEC010000070.1:0-7089 GCA_964646385.1 uncultured Eubacteriales bacterium
CAAGCCGCGCATAGCAAGGAACCCGGCCATGGCCTGGCCTCCGTTCCCGGCACCCACGACCACATACATGGGGTCGCCGCAAACTGACTCGGGTAGAATATGTTTGGCCATATAATGTGTCTCCTTTAAACAAAATGTCCGCTGCGAAGTAAATTTAGGTTTGCGCAAAAGGCGGCCGCTCGGCGGGCCTAATGCAGACTTTTCCTTGCAAATGCCCCTTCTAGCAGCCGTTTCACCAAGGTGACGTAATCAAATCCGGCTATTTCCGCTATTCTGGGAAATTCGCTGTAACCGGGCATAAGCCCGGGGAGAGTGTTGACTTCCAGCGCATAGGGCCGGCCGTCTGCCGACACCCGGAAATCCACCCTTGCCAGGTCCCGACAGTCCAATGCCACAAAGACTTTTTTGGCCAATGCCTGGAGGTTGGTCGCCAGGTCCGGGGGTATGTCGGCGGGGCAGACGGGAGTGACGCTGTCCCTGTATTTGACGCTGTAGGTGTACATGGCCCCTTCTTTAAAAACTATTTCTTCCACGGGAAAGACCACGGGTTCGGGGTAACCCAAAAGGCCAACGGTGAATTCCCGTCCGTCGATGTATTCTTCAATCAGGACAGGGGGCCCGAAGCGGGACAAAAGCTCTTTGACCAGCGCAAAAACTTTGTCAGGGTCGGCTGTCACGCTTTCGCTGCTTATCCCCAAGCTCGATCCTTCGGCGGCCGGTTTGACGATCCAAGGGGGGGGGAGCTTGGCCAGACTCTCCCGGGACGGCATTTTCCGGTCTGGGCCAACCACACAAAAATCCGGAGTGGGAATTTCCGACATGGCCATGACGAATTTGGTCAAATGTTTGTAAAGGGCCAAAACGTGAACGCGAAACGATGAGCCTGTGAAAGGAATTCCCGAAAGGTCCAAAATGGCGGCGATGTTGGCCTGGTCTTTCTTTGACCTGTAACCCGTGGCAATGTTGATGATGGCATCGGGCGCCGCGTTTTGCAGGTCAATAAGAAGGGTCGGGCGCGCCTCTACTGTCACAGTATTGTGCCCAAGGGCCCTCAACGCCTCAACTACGGCGCGGCAAGTTACTTCCGCTTGCTCTGCCGCGTGGGCGTCCAACCGGTTAAGGGCGGTGTCCCCTGTTTGATTAGTGACTACGGCGACGCGCATCACCCGAGCCCCTTTCATGTCAAATGTCATAACCTGTGTTTGGGCCTGCCACAACATCCGGCAACGCTGAATTTTGGGATGGCCGACATTGCAGGCAAAATCGGACCAGGGCCTTGCCTTTTGAGCAAACCTGTACAAAAGCCTTGCGGGTGCCGGACGAATCCGGGCGCTGCCTTGAGCCTGCCAAGAAATAGCGATACACGAAGCCGCGCTGGCACCCACAATCATCCGCTGTCTTTTCGTGGTAGGTATACCGGTAGGGCGGTCATTACCCGCCTTGTGAGGCCGCCTACCCTTTCCACGCTTACGAGGTTAGCTGACGGGCTCGGGCCGAAGGTTTTAGCCCTACACTTGATGCCCCAAGTGATTAGCCCCTAATTAGATGGGTCCCCCGCTCTCCGGTTACGGAGATTCAGCGATCAGACGGAAGGAGCTTGACGATGTCTTGCTCTAGGAGAGATTATGCCTGAAATTAGAGATAAATGTCAAGCCGAATTGGAGAAAAACCCCTTTTTGCCGGCGTGGCGGAATTCGCCCCTCAGAGTGGAGTGACTTTGGCAGCCCGGTATGACAAAGTATGATGAGGCACGAATACGAGGCGCCGGAGGAAGGCATGAGGGATCGCAAGGCGGCTTTTCAGTTTTTCGCGGTAAGTTTTTTGTTGAACATGGCTGCCAACTACGCTCATCCCGTGACCCCGACCATCATTAAGAACAGGGGTTTCGGCGATTACGTATTCGGGGCCGCACTGGCATCCATGATGGCGGCCAATTTCCTTGCATCCCCCTTTTGGGGAAAGGCCATTACAACTATCTCCAGCAGAAAAACTCTGCTTATCACATGTTTTGGTTATGCAGTGGGCCAAGTGATGTTTGGGCTCGCAAAGACAGAGGCCGCGGTTTTCGTCGCCAGGGTTTTCGCGGGTATCTTTATCGCAGGCTTGTTCACAGCATGTTTGACCTACGTGGTCAACACCGCTTCCCCAGATTCCACAGGGAGTTACCTTACCGCCTATGCCACGTTGCAGCTGGTAGCAAGCAGCTTCGGGTTTTTTGTAGGGGGCATGCTCGGAGAGATTCACGAAAGCGTGGCGATTGTGACCCAGGCAATCACTCTTGCCTTTTGTGGAGCCCTTTTTTACTTTGTTTGCGAAAATGACGCGTCGTCAGCTTCGGATTTTCGGGCCTTTGCAAAAGAAGCCAACCCTTTTGCTGCCTTCGTCGCTGCAAAAGGTCTGATGACCCCCTTGTACATCGCCTTGTTCACAGTCTGTGCCATATCAAACTTTGGCAGCGTCGCTTTTGACCAAAGCTTCAACTATTACATGAAAGCCCAATTAGGCTTTTCCTCCGGCTACAACGGCACGATCAAAGCCGTGACAGGGCTTGTGGCTCTGTTGACCAACGGCACCATCGGCCTGTGGTTGGTGAACAAGACAGACATTCGCCGCTCCTTGATTTATGTTTATGGGCTTTGCACCTTATCCGTGGCGGCCATCGTCTCTGTCGATTCCCTTGTGCCTTTTGGGGCCTTCGCCGTCATGTATTTTGGGCTGTGGGCCGTGGCTGTGCCCCTTACGCAAAGTCTGGTGGCAAGCAAGGCCTACGGAAAGGACAGCAACCTTGTGATGGGCTGTTTCAATGGACTGAAATCTTTGGGCGGCATTTTTGGTTCTCTTCTGGCGGGGCTGTTGTACACTGCAAACCCCAAATTCCCCTTCCTCCTGGGGCTTGTCGCTTTCGCTCTGACCACTTTTGTCTCCGTTTCCTATCTGCGCATAAGCACGGAGGATGCTGGGGCTCGATCCCAAAGCCGTTTCTAGTTGCCTTGTGCCCGAAGGTTTGGGGGGAAGGTCAGAGCCCCAAAAACGGAGAAGTCTTCCGGGACAATTTTCTTCCCCCTGTACGGCTGCGGGCTTTCTGGCCGGGCAACGGGGCCTGCAGTTGATTCTGAACAACAGGAGGCGGGCAAAATGGCAGAATACATACCGGAACCTTTCAAGATCAAGATGGTAGAACCTTTGACGCTTACCACCAAAGCAGAACGAATTCAGTTTCTTAGGGAGGCTCACTACAACCTGTTTTCTTTGAAAAGTGACCACGTGTACATCGATATGCTTTCGGACAGCGGCACAGGAGCTATGAGTGACAGCCAATGGTCGACAATGCTCAAAGGGGACGAAAGTTACGCGGGTTCAAGGGGCTATTACAGGCTAGTGGATGCAGTGAGGGATATCTTCGGCTACAGGTACGTTCAGCCTGTTCACCAGGGTCGAGCCGCCGAAAAAGTTCTGTTGCCTTGTTTGTTGCGAGAAGGGCAGTATTCCTTGGCCAATATGCATTTTGACACTACCCGGGGTCACGTGGGTTTGTGCAAGGCCGTGCCAAAAGACGCGGTGGTGCCCGAGGCCCGGGACACTCAGAATTATGCACCGTTTAAAGGGAACATGGATGTTTCCGCCATGGACGCGTTCATTCGAAACGTGGGCCCCGAACAAGTCGGCGTCGTCATCATGACTATCACCAACAACACCGCCGGCGGACAGCCGGTGTCCATGAAAAACATTAGGGAGACATCGGAAGTGGCGCGCCGGTACGGGATACCCATGATAATCGATGCCGCCCGATTTGCCGAAAACGCCTTTTTCATAAAGACACGAGAACCGGGGTATGCCGGCAAGTCGATTATTGAGATCACCAAAGAGGCTTTCGGCTACGCTTCAGCTTTTGCTATGTCTGCCAAAAAGGATGCCATCGTCAACATGGGGGGACTTGTGGGAATAAAGGACGATGGCGAATTGTACGATGCTGTGAAAAGCCAGACTGTTCCCCACGAAGGTTTTGTAACCTATGGCGGACTGGCGGGGCGAGATCTTGAAGCGCTCGCAACGGGGCTTTACGAGGGGGTGGATGTTAATTTTCTGCGGTACAGGGTAGGTCAAGTGGAATACTTGGGCAGCCTGTTAAGGGAGACGGGGGTGCCGGTTCAGCACCCTCCCGGTGGACACGCCGTGTTTGTGGATGCCAGAAGGCTGTTGCCCCACATCCCTTATCACCAATTCCCCGGGCAAGCGTTGGCCGTCGAGCTGTATTTGGAAGCGGGGATACGAGGTTGTGACATTGGTTCGTTCATGCTTGACCCCGACCCTGTTACAGGCGAACAGCTTCAAAGCGAAATGGAATTTACACGACTCTGTTTGCCCCGTAGGGTCTACACCCAGGCTCACCTCGATCTGGTGGCAAAAACCCTCACCAGGATTAAAAAGCGGGCCGGAACCATAAAAGGTTACGAAATTGTGTGGCAGCCCAAAGTGTTGCGGCACTTCACGGCGCGGCTAAAACCTGTGGAGTGAGCCGGGCAGCAGTCCAGTAGTGCCGATCTCAGAGCAACGACGGCTCGTTGCCTCCGGACCGAGTTCAAAACAGGCCTTAGACTGGGATTATGGCATATATTGGCTGGAGTTTCCGGGAGGACAAGCGATGGGGTTCCCCGAAATTGGGTATTTGGTGGCCGCGAAGCGGACGTAAGCCAACCTAAGGAGGAGCCCCCATGAAGCACGCCAAATTGTTTTTATTGTCGGCAGTGATTGCTGTTTTTTTCGTGGTTGTGACCGCGGGACACGTTCTTGCCATGACCCCTGAACAACAGGTTCTTTACGATGCGTGGTACCGGGCCCGGTTCGGGATTCCTGCATCCTCCGGGATGCCGCCTCAACCCACGCCGGCGCAGCCGGATCCGGCCCAACCTTCAGTCCCCCGACCGGTGTTGCCCCAAACACCTGCAAAAGGAACGATTCAATCTGTTCAACCCAATGCGTTCGAACAGGGGATGTTGACCTTGTTGAACGAGCAGCGGGAAAAAAGCAAATGCGGTCCCGTCAGACTTGACCCTTACATTTCTGCAGTGGCGCGCGTCAAAGCCGAGGACATGATCAACAACAACTATTACGGTCACGGTTCCAGTTACGGCTATTCCGGGACCCTGCTGAGTCATTTCGGCATTTCAGTAAGGCTGTCTCGGGAGAATATCTGTCAGGCAAGTACGTTTGGAATGGCTCACAATGTGTTTATGGGAAGCACCAGTCACAGAGAAAACATGTTGAAGCCTTGGTGGACCGGTGTGGG
Source organism: uncultured Eubacteriales bacterium (assembly GCA_964646385.1). GTDB lineage: Bacteria > Bacillota > Sulfobacillia > Fermentithermobacillales > Fermentithermobacillaceae > JAXGZG01. The sequence goes on from CAZYEC010000070.1 coordinate 5,288, forward strand.
AATCGGTGTGGTGAAGAAGCCCGGTTCATCTTTGTACTATGTCGTAGAAATATTCGTTCAAAAGTAGCGGGTTGTGGTCCCCCGGGCGAAACGATCATACAAATGGATGACAGGTATCGCTATTTCGTCCGGGGGTCGGGTCAATGCACCTTTTTATGGACAATATCGAGGTGCCGCAACGCAGAATTGTCTGTCCGCCGCCAGATGCTTTGGAGGCCTCGTGCCAGTTGTTGGGTTTGCCTTTCAGGCACCACAAAGCCGCAGGCATTTTTGCGGTATATCCTCCCCTTTTAGGCAGGAAAATCCTGATCGGTTGTTTTTCTGCCGAAGATGAAACAACTGGGAGTCTGCACGGCCAGTTCTTAACGGGCTTGCGGTTGCTAGAGAGGTTACTTTGGCTTTCCGGTGCCGAAGTGACCCTCGCAGAACCCACAAAAGTCAGCCAAAATGTGTCGGGCAAGAAGGACGGTCCCATCTATTGGGATCTTGCCTTGTTTGTCTACTCGGGCCAAGCCGTGCCCGGTAATATATACCCCCTGGCGCTGCACTCGTGGTGGCACAGGCCGTTTCGAAGCTGGCGGCTGGCAAAATGTCTTGGGAGGAGAAACGAGCCTTTGGATGGTTTTGAAAGATGTTCAGCCTGTCGCATGGCAGGCGGTCTTAAGGGCTGGTTCTTGCGAGCAATGGGGAAGAGCAGGGCTCCTTCGGTGCTGTTGTCTGTTCCTCTGGTGGACGGCCACATTGAGTATTTTTTGGATAGTCTGCCGGTGATTGTGTGTGACGGCGTGCTCAGTTATTTCAAAAAATCCGGTTCGTCAGCAAGAATGGCTTCTTACCTTGGGTTTTCATATGCAGCGGAACCTTCGGGAATTTCCAAGGAAACGGATAGCCCGGTCGTCCCCGAGCCTGCCGGCGCGCCTTCCGGCCATGATGAGCCCGGCTTCGAAGATGCCGTTTCCAAAAAGGTTGTGACTGAGACAAAAATCCCCGAAGATGCTGTTTTCCGCACCGCCGTTCTTGAAGAGGATATGAGTGAAGACATCACTTTCCAAGGTGGTTTTCCCGAAAGAAGCGACACCCCAAATGGTTCTTCTGCGGAAATCTCTGGCCGTCAAGAAGGCGGAGTTCGCCCGGGCATTCCGGCAGCCTCGCAGAATGTTCCACATCATTTTCTTCCGGCCCAAGAGGTGTCTCAGGGTCACGTGGAACAGATGAACGAGTGGCGACAGCTGCTGTTAGAGGCCCCGGAAATCGCCAGAGCGCGTTCCCGGGAAGTGCTTCTCAACAGAAGGATTAACCCCACAGAAGAACTGGTAGACGAGTATTTGGAATACCTTAAGCGGATGTTGCTGGCACCTGGGGGCGACGAGTCCTGAAGCAACTGCGCCTTTCATGATTTGCTTTTGTACCCCGTTTCGGCAGGCGGGGGCCAATCCTTTCGTTCCGCCGGACCCACGAACAAATCGGGAGGGTTTTCCCTCCCGATTTTGCAGAATTGTGATGCCTTATTTCTTCTTGGATAAATTGCCGTGACATACCGGCGGGCCGAAATAATCTTGCAGTTGCGGCGGGTTGAAAGGAGGAAACGGCCTGTTGATGAACTCCACGCACGGATTCTCCGCGAAAGGCGGCGGGAACAGCTCCCAATCGCATTCGCCGAACGCTGTGGTAACAAGCTGCACTTCCGCCCAAGTCTTAACTATGATGTGGGCACCCACCATCACTCCGACCCTTAGCACGTCCAGGCACACATCCACAGCGCAATCAAGAATCTCCCATGAAGACTCAGTTTTGACGCTGAC
>CAZYEC010000071.1:0-6932 GCA_964646385.1 uncultured Eubacteriales bacterium
CGGCGTGATTACCCCTTGGTCATGGGCGTCGGGCTCGTATCGTCCCTTATGGTAATGTTGGGCAATCTGTTTGCCGACATACTGTACGCCTTCGTCGATCCACGGATTCGGTACAAGTAAAGGGCTTGCGGGGAGGTCTAGTGATTTGTGGAAGTTCATTAAGAGATTTTCCAAACACAAGTTGGGTGTAGTGGGTGCAGTGATTCTGCTCATATTTGGCATAGCCGCCGTGTTTGCTCCGCTGATTGCCCCCTACGACCCCGATATAATCGATACCAGCAGGCTTCCCAAGCCCGGCATGCCCGCACCTCCGAGCAAGCAATTTTTGTGGGGCACCGACGACGTCGGCAGGGATTACCTGTCCAGGGCCATATACGGGGCCCGAATTTCTATGTCCGTAGGTTTCATATCCATGGGCATTGCAACGCTGGTGGGCACGGCGGTTGGAGCGATTTCGGGTTATTTCGGCGGGCGGATCGACACGATTCTTATGCGAATTGTGGACGTCTTGTTGTGCTTTCCCACATTTTTTCTAATCTTGACCGTACAGGCCAGCCTCAAACCGAGCTTATTTAACGTCATGTTTATTATCGGCCTTACGGGCTGGATGCAGATTGCCAGGTTGGTCAGAGCCGAGTTTTTGAGCCTGCGTGAACGGGAGTTTGTTGAGGCTGCCCGGGCTTTGGGATTTGATGATTTTCGGATACTTTTCAAGCATGTGCTTCCTAATGCCATGGGCCCGGTCATAGTAGCCGCCACTTTGGGAATCCCCGGGGCAATTCTGACAGAATCGGCTTTGAGCTTTTTAGGGCTCGGTGTTCAGCCGCCCACTTCGAGCTGGGGCAGCATGTTGACTAAAGCGCAAGTGTATATGCATTCCGCTTGGTGGGTTGTGTTATACCCTGGGATCCTGATCTCAATAACTGTCTTGTCCTTCAACTTCCTGGGGGACGCTTTGCGGGATGCTTTGGATCCGCGGTCTCATCTCAGGTAAGTTCAGCCTGCGCCTGGCAGACACCAATCATTGGATGGGAGGCATTTAATTGAGAGTCATAAAAAACGGGACTGTTCTCACCATGGCTGGAAATGACTGCGCCCCGGGCGATGTCTTGTTGAACGGAGGCAAGATACTTGAAGTCGGCAGGGGTCTTTCAGTCCCTGACGATTGCGAAACCGTCGATGCTTCAGGCATGTTTGTCTTGCCCGGGTTCATAGACGTGCATTGTCATATAGGGGCCATCGAGGACGGGATCGATGACGCCAACGAAATGACTTGCCCCCGGACGCCCCACGTAAGGGTCATGGATTCGGTAAACCCCGGAGATCCCGCTTTTGAAGAAGCCAGAGCCGCCGGCTTCACCATGCTTTTGATTCACCCGGGAAGTGGGAACGTTGTGGGGGGCCAAAGCGTTTTGGTAAAGACAGCCGGGACTGTGGTGGACAAGATGGTGGTGCGGCAGCCCGCGGGGTTGAAATTCGCTTTTGGCGGCAATCCCAAACGTCACTTCCCCGGCAAGGCAGACAATCACCCAAAGACTCGAATGGGAGTGGCGGCCGCTTTCCGGCAAACCTTTCTGGAAGCCCGGGACTACATGGAACGCCGGGCTCTTGGGGATGAGCCTCTCAACTTGGGATCCGAGATCGTGGCCAAAGTATTGAAACGGGAGATCCCCGCAAAAGTGCATGTGGCACGGGCCGACGACATTATGACCGTTATTAGGTTGTGCAAGGAATTTGACATCGACTTCAGTTTGGAACACGTCACCGCAGGCCATTGTGTGTTGGAGGAGATCGCTGAAAGCGGAGCCCCGTGTGTTGTGGGACCCTTGTTTTTTCCCCGAGGGGCCAGCGAAACCAGAGAGGAGAGTTTCAAAACGCCGGGGATTTTGGCCGCTCGCGGGGTGAAAGTGGCTCTGACAGTGGATCACCCGTGCATTCCTTTGGATTACGCCTTGTACCAGGCTGTCGTTTCCGTAAAAGCGGGCATGGATCGCGGCGATGCTCTTAAAGCCATGACAATTCACGGTGCCGAAATAGCCGGTGTGGCGGACAGGACGGGCAGCATTGAACCGGGGAAAGATGCGGATTTGGTGATTATGACCGGCGATCCTTTCGACATCGACACGTATGTGCATATGACCCTGGTGAACGGTGAGGTGGTGTACAAGAGATGCTGATAATTAAGAAGGCCAAAATACTGCAAAACGGCAGGGAAGCATTTCAAGATATTTTGATTGAGGACAAAACCATAATCGAGGTCGGCCCCGTAATCGATGCCCCAGAAAATGCCGTAATCATTGACGCAAAATGTGCTCACGTAACGCCGGGTCTAATTGATGCTTATGTACACATCGGTGTCGAAGAATCTGAAGCCGGCGATGAGGGAAAGGACCAGGATGAAGTGAGCGGTCCAATTCAACCTCATGTGAGGGCTTTGGACGGAGTAAACTGGAACGACAACGCTTTCAGATACGCTTTGGGGGGTGGCGTGACTTCCGTGGCAACCGGGCCTGCCGAAGCCAACGTTATGGGAGGCCAGGGTCTGATCATCAATATTGGGAACAACGCGCCCCAAAATGGAGTGATTAAGGAACCGGCCAGTTTGCGAATGGCTTTGGGGAAGACACCCAAGTCGACATACAGCAAGGCGCCCCAAATGCCTACCACTAGGATGGGCATCGCCGCAATGATCAGAGACTATTTAGCCAGGGCCAGTGAGTACGCCCAAAACTCCAGGAAAGAGAACAAACCCAAATACGATATGGTGTTGGATGCCCTGTCCGGCATTTTAGAGGGGAACGTCCCGATTTCTTTCTTCGCCAAGAAGTCCCACGACATTGTTACGGCCGTGAGACTGATAAAAGAGTACGGGTTAAACGGTATGGTGGCCGGAGCGTCGGAAGCCCATTTTGTGGCAGACTTTTTGGCGGAAAACGAGGTCCCCGTAGTCTTTGTCCCTCCTCTGGTGGATAAGATGGATCCCGATTCCAAAAACAGCACGTTCAAAACAGCAGGTCTTCTGGAAAAAGCCGGCGTCACCGTAGCTATATCCACCGGCGGCCCCATGCTTCCGGTTCATCACTTGTCCCTCCTTGTGGCCATTTGTGCCAAAGAAGGGCTCAGCAGGCAAGCGGCTGTAGACGCGGTCACGAAAGTGCCCGCGAGATTGTTCGGTTTAGAAAGTCAGGTCGGGTCCTTAAAGCCCGGATGCATTGCCGACGTCGTTATTTGGGATGGCGATCCCCTGCAGTTGTTGGGGGCGCCTTCTTTGGTGCTGGCATCAGGCCAAGTGGTGTTTGATGCTTCCAAAGACACGAAGCCGTGGTGATAACCCCAAAGAAGTGCAGCAACCACCGAGGTATGACTGGGGGAGAGAACGTGTCGGGTAGTCTTTTAGAAATAAAAGGTCTGAAGGTCAGTTTCAAGACCAGTGAAGGGTTGGTTCAGGCCGTGGACGACATCAGCCTGGACATCAAGCACAATGAGATTCTGGGAATTGTAGGCGAGTCCGGTTGCGGAAAAAGCGTGACGGCGCTGTCTGTTATGAAATTGGTGCAAACCCCTCCGGGGCAGTATTTGGGGGGACAGATTCTGTTTGAAGGGGAAGACCTTCTGAAAAAGACGAATCCCCAGATGCAGAAAATCCGAGGAAACGACATCGCCATGATCTTTCAGGAACCCATGACAAGCCTTAACCCCGTTCACGCTATCGGGTTACAGATTGCCGAATCGATATCCCTTCACCAGGGTTTGAGTCGCCAACAAGCCCTTGACAAAGCGGAACACATGCTAAACCTTGTAGGAATACCGGACCCTCACAGACGCGTGAGGGAGTATCCCCACCAGCTGTCCGGGGGGATGCGGCAAAGGGCGATGATAGCTATGGCGCTTTCCTGCAATCCAAAGCTCCTCATCGCAGACGAGCCCACCACCGCTTTGGATGTTACGATTCAAGCCCAGATCCTGGAGCTCATCAAAAGCCTGAAACAAGAAACAGGAATGGCAATCATGCTAATAACTCACGATTTGGGCGTTATTGCCGAGATGGCGGACAGGGTTGTCGTAATGTACGCCGGCAAAGTGGTGGAGGAAGCGCCGGTCAAAGAGCTGTTCCGCAATCCTTATCACCCGTACACCGTAGGTTTGCACAAATCCACGCCGCGCATTGACAAACCCAAATCCGAGCTGGTGGCCATCAAGGGAACCGTCCCGGAATTCATACATTCGATTCCAGGCTGTCGTTTCAATCCCAGATGTCCCTATGCCCGGGAAATCTGCATTGAAGAAGGACCTCCGTTGATGGGTGAGGGGCACAAAGTGGCGTGTCACTTTTCGCTTAAGGAATCAGGCGTCGCGGGGGGGCGGTCATCATAGCACTTCAAGAAGTAAGAACACAGGAGCCCCATGAGGTTGTGGGGCCACAGGAGCAGCCGTTGCTCCAAGTTGTCGATTTGCACAAGTATTTTCCTGTGTACGGGGGCTTTTTCTCGAAAGTTGTTGACCACGTAAAAGCTGTGGACGGCGTGGATTTTGACGTAATGCCCGGACAAACGTTTGGGCTGGTCGGAGAGTCGGGGTGCGGAAAGACTACGGTGGGCCGGGTAATTCTGGGCCTGACACCGGCCACAGGAGGGGATGTGTTTTTTCAGGGGCGCAGGGTCTTCCGGTTGTCAAAAAACGAACTGCGCCAGCTTAGGCGGGATATGCAGATAGTCTTTCAGGACCCTTACGGTTCCCTCAACCCCAGAATGACGGTGGGTGAGCTTTTGAGCGAACCCCTGTTGTACCACGGACTTGTAAAATCTTCCCGAAAAAAGGAGGCGGTAAAAGAAATTCTGGAGACCGTCAAGCTTCATCCGTCGGATGCCACAAGGTATCCTCACGAGTTTTCCGGCGGACAACGGCAACGGATCGGAATCGCAAGAGCCATCGCTTTGAGGCCTAAGCTGATTATCTGCGACGAACCCGTTTCTGCTCTGGATGTTTCGATTCAAGCGCAGATCCTGAACTTGCTCGAAGAGCTGCAGGACAAATTGGGTTTGACTTACATTTTCATTGCTCACGGTCTCCACGTAGTAAAGCATATTTCGGATAGGGTCGGCGTCATGTACCTGGGGAAAATCGTGGAGATAGGGGATTCCGAGGCCGTATTCACCCACCCTTATCACCCGTACACCATGGCTCTGAGGTCCGCCGCGCCGATACCCGACCCCGAAGCACAGAAGGAACGGATACTGCTGGAAGGTGATGTGCCGAGTCCTCTGAACCCTCCTTCGGGTTGTCGATTTAGGACACGGTGTTCTTGGGCAACGGCAAAATGTGCAGAAGAAGAGCCGGAATTGAAAGAGATGGAGCCGGGCAGATTTGTTGCGTGTCATTTGGTTGAAGGTTCATAAGCCCTCAAGCGTTTGAACCAGGAGAAATGCAGAAACGGAGGTTGGAAACGTGGATTTGCTCGAGGCATATAAAAGGGCGGCCAACGTGTACAATGCGGGTGTCGACAAGACTACCCTGAACCAAAAAGTGAACGAACACTGGGTAGAAGGTTCCGAGGATTTTTGGTACGCCAAGGACGTTGAAGATGAAGAGAAGAACATCGGTGTAAGATACGTTCGATACAATCATTCGGCCCAAAAGGAGGAACCTCTGTTTCCCCACGAGGAATTCGCCTCTTTGATTGCCCCGAGTTTCGTGGAAAAGGCCGATCCTTTCAAACTACCCATTGAAGTCTTGGAAGTGGAAGATGAGCCTGGCTTGGTCTATTTCACAATCGAAGGTGTCGCAGGTGAGTTCACCTACGATGTGAAACGGCGAACCGTCAGCTTGTTGAGGTTCGCTCTCCATGAGAAATCGGAAGTCCTTTCCCCAAACAAGGAATTTTCCCTTTATCGCCAGGACCACAACCTTTTTTGCCGCAACAACAAGACCGGAAAGGTCACGCAAATGACTTTTGATGGTGAAGAAAACTTGGACTATGGTTTGTGGCTTGCCATGCCGAGTGAAAAATACCTGAAAGACAACCCCCGGATTCAAAAACCGGGAATCGTATGGTCCCCTGATTCCAAACGTTTTGTGACTTACCGTGTGGACGCCCGTCCCTTGGGAAAACTGCACCTGGTTCAATCTGCTCCCAGAAAGGGACGAGTCAGGCCTGAGGGAATTTCGTATCCCTACGCGCTTCCCGGGGACGAACACATCCTGGAGGGTCAGGTTTACACGGGCTGTGTGGAAAACATGGCAGTCACAAAAGTGCTTATGGACGACGAACCTGTGACTTTGTTTTTGCTGGCTATGTTTACTGGAGAGTCGGAACATGTCAAGTGGACCGAAGACGGGAAGTTAGCGTACCTGGTCAGGTACGATCGCTTTTCCAAAACACCTCAATGCATCATCATCGACAGCGAAAAGGGCACTGCCAGGGTGGCTCGTGAGGAGACCTACGAGACTTTTGGCTTTACTGATTGGTTCGGCACCGCGTCCCAGGAGAGTTTTTCCGATCCCGGAGTGCGTTATTTGCAGAAGACAGAGGAACTCCTCTGGCTTTCCGAGATCGATGGTTGGGCTGCTTTGTATTTGTACGACGCCAACACCGGGGAACTCAAGCGCAAGTTGACGGACGGTGAATGGGTTGTCCGTCGCATCAAGCACTTGGACGAAGAAAATCGGACTGTGTACTTCACAGGCGGCGGTCTTGAGCCGGGGGTTGACCCTTACTACCAGTTTCTTTACAAGGTGGACCTCGATACCGGAGAATTGAAAAAGATATCCCAGGAAATAGCCGAGCATTACGTCAGGTTTTCCCCCAAAGGGAGTTACTACATTGACACTTTTTCCACTGTCCAAACCGTGCCTCAGACGGTGGTCCGAAATCTCTCGGGGGAAACGCTGTTTCATCGCCACCGCCGATGTTAGCCGCGCCCTTGAAAAGGGGT
>CAZYEC010000072.1:0-6763 GCA_964646385.1 uncultured Eubacteriales bacterium
AACGGTAGAATTGTTGCCGTGTCGACAGGCTGGGAAACGATGCTCCAATCCCTAATGAATACAGGATTTATAATCAGTGGGACATGGCCCTTGCGAACAGAACGGGATCAAGGGCTAAAAACAGGTGACAATGTTCTTGCGTCTTCCATTCTTTTTGTCTGCCGTCCGCGCCCAACAACCGCTTCGCCCACAACTCGGCGCGATTTTTTGGCATCTCTGAAACGTGAACTGCCTTCAGCGCTTAAGAGGTTGCAGCAAGGCAACATTGCTCCTGTGGACTTGGCACAATCGTGCATAGGTCCGGGGATGGCGGTGTTCTCCCGTTATTCAAAAGTGATTGAGGCCGATGGAACGGCAATGAGAGTGCGCACTGCTCTGGCCCTCATTAACCAGGTAGTGGACGAGTATTTCACCGAGCAGGAGGGGGATTACGATCCCGACACCAGGTGGGCCGTGTCTTGGTTTGAGCAGTTCGGTACAGAAGAAGGCCCCTTTGGCGAAGCCGAGACTCTTTCCAAGGCAAAGAACGTTTCAATTCAGGCGTTGGACCAAGATGGGATACTGGTTGCCCGCGGCGGCAGGGTTCGGCTGTTGAAGCCCGAAGAAATGAACGGTGAGTGGGACCCAGTCACAGATAGGAACCTCACGGTTTGGAAAGCAGTGCAACGGTTGGTGCTGGCGCACCGGACCGGCGGCGATTTGGCAGCCGGGGAATTAATGAACAGGCTTGGCGGACTTGCGGATTCGGCCCCTGCTCTTCGGCATGTAACCTATTTTACATCATTTGTGAACGCAAGGGGCGGGCCGCTGAAGGCTACGGGTACAACGCTCTGGTTGCTTCTTGGTCCGACATAGCAAAAGTTTCGGAACCCAAAAGCGACCTGGCAAGACAAGACCGTTCGCTGATGTAGGGAGTGACCGATATGAGTATGAGCAACCGGGAAAGGGTAGGCAAGGCCCTTGATTTCTTGCGGGATGGTTTAACCCCTTTTGTAGAGCGGGAATTGAAAGCGGTTTACGGGGATTCCTGGACACAAGAAGCCTTGAAAGCCCTGGGAAGAGACTCTGACTGGGTTGACTGGAGCGGTGAATTCGCCCTGGATTCCCACGCTCTTTTGGTAATCATGTGGAACCAGTGGAACGAAGTGCTCAAGCAAATTTTGGGGCACGCCGAAAGAAGTCTTGTCAGTGAGTTGCGAGAAGTTCGTAACCGGTGGGCCCATCAAGAGCCCTTTTCCACCGACGACACTTACAGGGCGTTGGATAGCGTGTCCCGCCTGCTTACTGCCGTCTCCGCCAACGAGGCCAGAGAAGTGGAGGCTATGAAGCAGCAGCTTCTCAGGGTGAGGTTTGACGAAGAGGCCAGGAGGCGGGCAAGAAAGGCCTCCTTCTTGCCAACCGAAGGACAACCTATGCCGGGTTTGAAGCCGTGGCGTGAGGTGGTGACACCTCATCGGGATGTAGCCTCGGGCAGGTATCAACAAGCAGAATTCGCAGCGGATCTGTCGCAAGTTTTTCGGGGTGAAGGCACCAGCGAGTACAAAGATCCCAGGGAGTTTTTCCAAAGAACTTTCTTGACGGAAGGGCTAAGACAGCTTCTAGTCAATTCGCTCTTGAGGCTTTCCGGCAAAGGTGGAGACCCCATCGTGGAATTGCAGACCAATTTCGGAGGGGGAAAAACTCACTCCATGTTGGCCCTGTATCACCTGTTTTCAGGTACTTCCACCTCCGATCTGTTGGGTGTGGACAACCTGGTAATCGAAGCGGACACCCCCAAGCCGGATTCGGTTCGAAGGGCTGTTTTGGTGGGTACGGCACTTTCGCCGGGCCAGCCGTTGAGGCAGGTGCCCGGAGGCCACGTGAACACGCTTTGGGGCGAGTTAGCGTGGCAACTAGGGGGAGCAGAAGGTTTTCAGTACGTTAAACAGGCCGATGCCCAAGGTGTGAGCCCCGGGTCAGACGCTCTTCGGAAGCTGTTCAAGCGTTTCGGACCCTGCTTAATTCTTATTGATGAATGGATAGCCTTCGTTCGTCAGCTGTATCACACGGGGGGGACTTTACCCGCGGGTTCTTTTGACGCCAACATGACTTTTGCCCAAGGGCTCACCGAAGCCGTACGGCAGGCGAACGACACCTTGCTAGTCGCAAGCATTCCGGCTTCTGACGTTGAAATAGGCGGCGAAGGGGGCCATGAAGCGCTTCAACGGATCAAGAACACGTTCGGTCGCATGGTCTTGTCATGGCGGCCTGCAAGTGCCGATGAAGGGTTCGAGATAGTCAGAAGACGCTTGTTCGAGCCTGTCAGGGAACCTCACAAGTTTGCGGCCCGCAATGCTGTGGTTACTGCGTTTGGGCAAATGTACCGGGAGCAAAGCCAGGAATTTCCCTCGGCCTGCCGAGAAGGTGACTATAGAAGGCGTTTGGGGATGGCTTACCCTATCCACCCCGAACTGTTTGACCAGCTTTACGGAGCCTGGTCCACCGTGGATAAGTTCCAGAGAACCCGAGGTGTGCTTCGGTTGATGGCATCGGTAATTCACGCCCTTTGGGAAAGAAACGACGGCAGCCTCATGATCATGCCTGGTTCAGTGCCCGTTGACGACACCACGGTCCATTCGGAACTCACAAAGTATCTTGATGACAACTGGTCTTCCATTGTACATAAAGACGTTGACGGCCCGCAGTCGCTGCCCTTGGCTCTTGATAGGGACAATCCCAACCAAGGGCGCTATTCCGCATGCCGGCGCGTGGCCCGGACGATCTACATGGGCTCAGCCCCTGTATCCAAAGCCCCCAACCCCGGGATCGACGAACGCCGGGTCAAGCTTGGCTGCGTTCAGCCCGGTGAAAATGCGGCGATATTCGGGGACGCATTGCGCCGGCTGACAGACCACGCCACCCATCTTTATGTTGACGGAAGCCGCTACTGGTTTTCGACCCAACCCAGTGTGACTCGTCTTGCTCAGGACAGGGCGGAGGCGCTCGATTCTCAAGACATCATGGACGAGATCGAAAACCGGTTACGGCGTTACGGCAACAAAGGTGACTTTGCCGCCGTTCACGTGGTACCGAAAAGCAGCGCCGATGTAATTGACGAGATGTCTGCAAGGCTCGTTATTTTAAGTCCTGAACATGACCACAGTGCAAGAGTGGCTGGAACTCCCGCTTTGGCACAGGCATCGTCCATACTGAATCAAAGGGGCCTGTCCCCCCGTCTGTACAGGAACATGCTCGTGTTTTTGGCCCCGGACAGAAGAGGGCTCATAGATCTGAAAAGGGCCGTCGCCCAGTATCTGGCTTGGAAATCCATCGTCGCCGATCAAGAAAAGCTGGATTTGAACGTAACGCAACGAAAACAGGCCGAAACCAAACAAAATGAAGCAGATCAAACGGTTTCTCTAAGGGTAAACGAGTCTTACTGCTGGCTTTTGTCACCGGTACAACCTGATCCAAAAGGTGACATCGAATGGGAGGAAGGGAGACTACAAGGAACTGATCCGGTTGCGGTTAAGGCGAGCAAGCGTCTAGCGGGAACAGGCCTTATCACCGCTTATTCCGCAACCAGCCTTCGGATTGAACTTGACCGGTACATCTGGCAAGATTCCCCTCACATTGGACTTAGAAAGCTTTGGGAATACATGGCATCCTACACTTATCTGCCGCGTTTGAAGAATCAGGATGTCTTACTAAAAGCCGTGCAAGATGGAGTTAGCAGACTCACTTGGTCTGAAGGTTTTGCTTACGCCGAAGCCTACGACGAAACAAAGAGCCGGTATTTGGGCCTGAGGGCAGGGCAACACACAAGTGTGCTCCTAGACAGCCGAAGCTTGCTTGTCAAACCGGAGGTGGCTCTGGCTCAAATCAGGAAAGACGAAGAAGAACGCAAACGGCAAAGGGAAGAACAAACCCCCATCTCACCCGGACCCTACTCATTGCCGCCGGTGCCAGGCGGCGGGGAGGTCGAAGCAGAGGGTACAGCGCCTGTTCAAGCGCAAGAACCGAAAACAAAACGGTTTTTTGCTACGGTGAAGATTGATCCGGTTCGCATGTCCCGGGATGTGGCAACCGTCGCCGATGAAGTGGTTCAGCATTTTACTCGGCTAAAGGGCGCCCATGTTGAGATCACTTTGGAGATGAGCGCACGTGTGCCCGAAGGCATCCCCGAACATGTGGTGAGGACTGTCGGTGAGAACTGCCGGACTTTGAAGTTTGAGATGCATGAGTTTGAGAAGGGCTAAAGTGGGGCGAGAAAAACCTTGTTCTGCGAGTCTTCTGTTAGGGGCTTCGGCGAAGTGGAGTACGGCAGGGTCGACATCTTCGTCCTCGCGATCGCTTACCTGGAACGTAGAAACGTCAGGTCTAGCGGTGACGGATAAGCTGCAGATTCTTGGGGGGGAACACGGTTGCCGTCGGCGATTGAAGTAATGCGGCTCACCAAGACTTACCGCAACGGAACAGAAGCATTGAAGGGTGTAGATTTCGATTGTCCGCAGGGTTCTGCGACAGCGTATATTGGCGCCAACGGTTCTGGAAAGACGACGACAATCAACATTCTCGCCGGGACTCTTCGGCCCACTTCCGGTCATGTACGAATCATGGGCAGCGATGTTGGGAGGAGGGGTATAGTTAGCGGCTCACTGGTTGGTCTGTGCCCACAGGACTTCGCAATGGATCCGATTCTCAGTGTCCGCGAGAATCTGTCCGTATTCGGATCGCTGAGGGGTCTTACTCGCCAAAAACTGGCCCTTCGCATCAGCAGTCTTCTCGACAGGATGGGTGCCAGCACCCTTGCCGACAAGATGCTCTTTCAGCTGTCTTGGGGAGAAACCAAAAAGGTACAGATAATTAGGGAACTGCTTGTTCCACCCCGGGTTCTTCTCTTAGATGAACCAACAGCCGGCCTCGATCCCACGACCACTCTAGCAGTTCTGCATGTTCTTAAGGAATGCAACGACCAAGGCTCCACTCTTTTTGTTTCTAGCCATCAAATGGATGACCTGCAAGCGTTGTGCTCAACCGTGCTTTTCATCGATTCGGGAGCGATTGTTGAGACGGGAACAATGGAAGAGTTCATTGATAAATTCGGTGGAAGAATACGTGTCTCAGTTGCGCTGCCCCAGGAGGCCTCGGCTGACTTTTCCCAGAAAATTGCCATCGAATTACCGGGCACTGAGGTCTTGCCTGGTAGTCCGGTCCAGATTATCATGTCTGACGAGAAAAACCTGTATTCAAGGTTGCTGCGTTTTCTTTCTGAATACGAGCCTCGAATATCCGGCCTTGAGGTCTCCAGGCCGACCCTCAAGGACGCATGGCTGAACCTTTCTCGCAGGAGGGAACATCGTTGAGACTATCTGTCCGAAGGATCGCAATACTGCTTGGGAGAGAGTTCACTGCGCTGAACAAGTGGAAACCTTCAGTGTACACCATGCTGGTGACTCCTCTCAGCTATCTGTTCCTTTTCTCGGCGTCCATGGCATCCTCACTGGGCTTCATCAGACTCAACAATTTGACCGTGACCTACTTTAGTTTTCTTTTTCCGGGGATCGTGGCTATGCAGTGCTTCGGCCACTTCTCACAAAGCTTGACCGATTGCTCCAACGAACGTAGGTGGGGACTGCTCAAGAGCTACTTTCTTGCTTCGGTTCAACCGGCGGATTATGTGTCAGCAAAAATGATAGGCAGTTTCCTAACGCTCCTTTTTCAGTCATCAATCATGTATCTGGGCGGGTGCATACTTGGCTGGCTTTCTTGGTCGCCGGGCGGCCTTGTGCGTTTGCTTCCTTGCGCTCTCCTTGTATCATCTTTTTGGACAACGCTGGGAATTACCCTAGGATGTAGGATTACCCGTGAAGATGTCAGGGCGAGCCTAACAGCTCTGCTTGTACTGCCGGTGACCCTGACTGCGTCGGTCTTCTACGATATTCGGAAGGCTCCGCCTGTTGTTCGCTTTCTAGGGGCGATTAATCCTTTGAACCATCAAACGGTGTTGATTAGGAGTCTTTTCTTGGGTTGCGAAAACAGCACTTCTGGTCCAGTCACGTGGTCTATTGTCCTAACCTCGTTGTGTGCAGTGGGTTTCTCCTGGCATACTATTGATAACCTCGATTTCGACGAGCGCGGTTAAGTTACTGACTACTTGCCCCTCTCTTACGCCCAACTCGTGAAAGAGAATGTGCCCAGGCGTGAAAAGGGGAGTCTTCCTCCGGCGCGCCCTTGAGGCGGGCTGCCGTCAGGGTAGATCATTGTGGTGTGCCTGCCCAAACCGCGGTACTGGTGGGCCGTCACGCGTCGTGTTCCCGCTCGCGCCGTCATGCCGACGGCCGCTTCATGAGTAACATCGTTCAATTGATATGCCATGGCGGTGGTTGCACCCGAGGAGAATTCGAGTCACCTTGGCGCCCAATTGGGGCCAACATCCCGGGTGACACGCAACCTCGTCGGGAAAACCCTTTTTGCCTTCGATTACGGTGTAAGGCGGACGAGCCGACGTCTCCAAAGCAGGTATCGCGCTCCAAACGACCCAATCCTGCCTGATACCTTCAACACAACTGCCGGGTTGATAGCGATCATCCTCAGGGCACGCATGTGGGAAATTCCGTACCGCACAGCCCCACCGGCAGAGATCAACAAAACCTGGGGCCCAGATGGGTCCGTCAGTAACAAGGAAAACATTCAGGCCCCGATCGTCCAATTCCCCCACGAAGGCAACAGTTTTGCTGGCATGGTTAGGGGTGCTTGCGGGCATCGCGGCCGGGAACCCCTT
>CAZYEC010000073.1:0-6367 GCA_964646385.1 uncultured Eubacteriales bacterium
GTTGACAGCCACGTGCACCTAACAGGCTCAGGAGACCCGAACATACTTAAAGCCATGAAGGAATCGGTCCCTTTCCAGGCGTTGAAAGCATCGCTTCATGCCAAAGCAAGTTTGGAAGCAGGCATCACCGCGGTACGAGACGCAGGCGGGGGGTTTCTGGTAGACGTCGCCCTTAAGCAAGCCATCGGCGGGGGATTGGTGCCCGGGCCCAGGATGCAAGTGGCTTGTCATGGGTTATCAATTACCGGGGGGCACGGCGATACCCGCAACGGGTGGCCCCCTCACATCGAATTTCAGGGCCGCATGGTGGTTGATAGTCCCCATGAAGCCAGGAGAGCGGCCAGAGAACAACTGCGGGATGGGGCGGACCACTTGAAGCTCCACGCAACGGGGGGCGTTATGTCGGAAGGGGACTTGCCAACAGCCAGGGGCCTTACGGTGGAAGAGATGCGCGCAGCCATCGAAGAGGCTCACAACGTGGGAAAGAAGGCCATGGCTCATGCCCAGGGTTCCACAGGAATCAAGAATGCTGTCCTGGCGGGCATTTCCTCCATTGAACACGGTTTCCACCTCACTGACGAGATAATTGACCTCATGTTGAAAAAGGATGTTTTCATGGTGCCCACTCTGTCGGCCGTGCACCACATCGTGGTTAACGGGCTTAAGGCGGGTATCCCCGAGTACGGGGTGCGCAAGGCAGAGGAAGCGCAGGAAGCTCATCTTGCCAGTTTCAAAAAAGCGTACAAAGCCGGCGTGAAGATAGCTATGGGGACAGACGCCGCCACACCTTTCAATTTTCACGGAAAGAACTCAAAAGAGCTGGAACTCATGGTGAACGCAGGTATGGAACCCGCTCATGCTTTGGGCGCCGCGACGCGAATGGGTGCGGAACTCATGGGTTGGGGGGATAGGATGGGCCAGGTGAAGCCCGGCTTCTGGGCCGACATGATCTTGGTCGACGGCAATCCTTTGGAGGACGTCAGAATCCTTCAGGACATATCCAAAATCACCTTGGTGATGAAAGGCGGCAAGGTGGAGTCCAGAAGATAAAAGCCAGAAAAAAGTCGTCAGCTGCAAAGCCCCCGCCTGCAGTTGCGGGGGCTCAAAGATGTGCGAGGCTTTGTGGGGCAATTCAGTATTGCATACCCTCGGCCAGTTATACCCCCAAAAGATTCATAGCATCGGTCAAAATCCGCTGGATGTCCGCAAGGGTTACCAGCATCCGTCTTTCGGCTTCCATATATCTCTTGATGGGGCCGTGCATGTTGACCAAATTGCTCATCTTTTCCAGTTCTCTTCTGCTTTCTTCATCGGGTTCTGTTCCGCTCAAAAACGCTGCTTGAAAGGAAAGCTCCGCTTTCCGATATTGTCGCAACATTGAAAGGGCTTGCTCGTTGCCAACGACTTCCGCCTTCGCCTTCTGGTATTCTCTGTATTCCTCACTACCCTTCAAGTCTTTGGCGAGTTCATATGCTTTGTCGTAGACTGCCAAGGTAATCCCCCCAAAACAGTGTTTTGCGTGTCCCGTGCGGTCCCGCAATTAGGGATTCTAGAAAGGTGAAGAATTTCCTGCGGCATCATGTATGTCTCCCTGCAGGCTGTTGGCATTGCTGTTCCGGTTGTGCCGGACCGGATTTTTTAGGGCATCGTCTCGCGGGGAGGGACTTGTAGCGGTCCCAGGGCCAAACCGTACCGCTTGACGTCCACCGAGACTGTCACGTTGACCGTGGTCTGAGGAAACTTCCCAAGCCAGTCGAAATCTCGAAACTCAGGCCAGGTCAGAAAAGTGCGCTTAACCTTTTTCCCGAATCCGAATATATCGCTTTCCATCGCCTGAGCTTTTGCCACAGTGCGGTCGGCAATTCTTTTCACGTAGTCTTCCAGCGCCTGTTTTACTACCGGCGTTTTCCGGGGGTCCGTATAGTCCGTCTGAGTTCTCATTGCCAAGTGGGATACTACCAGGTCTATCTTGGCGTCGATCTGGACCGTATCCCCATTCCTCGTCACCTTGATTTTGGTTCCTCTGCTCAACATTCCTGCACTTACCGAGTATTGAGGGAGATGCGGTGCCTCGGGGTCGGGAATCACGAAAGCCCCCCTGTCAAAATCGTTGGTGAGCATGAGCATTGCCCGAGTCTCTTCCCCGGTCAGATATCCTGCAAGCGCACCCCTTTGGAAGGCGGCAGTACCCATCATGACTATCGGGCCCCCTCCCAGTTTAGGCAGTTGATCCCCCAGAATGTCCAAAGGGCTTTCGGGGAGCGCGGTTTCTTGCGAGGGTTCCTTGGGCTTTAATTCTTGGCCCACTTTTGGAGTGGAAGTGTACTTTTGGGCGGGATCGGTGCGAGCATCGCCACCTCCACCTCCACCTCCACCTTCACTACCTCCACCGCCGCCTCCGCCACTTTCCTCGGGCACTTCATAATCTTGCGCCAGGCTTAGTACGGGGCACACAGGGCTTTGAGACGGGGATTCAAGAAGGTTCACAAAGCCGACTGTAAACACAGTGGCTTTGAAAAGCCCTGTATGTTTGTGTTGTTCAATCAGGGTTTGTATGAACCTGCTGGGGCTTACTTCCAAAGGAGAGTTGTTTACCCGGAGAATGTCGGCGGCTGTCCCTTTGGCGACGGCCACTAGCATTGTCCCCCGAAACTCTCTGAAATGGTCCATGGCTTGAACAAGAGTTCGCAAGTCGGATTTTGCGAATTCTTCCCCAAACAAAACAAGTTGGGTGTGAACAAACGAAAGCGTCCTGCCCACGCTCAAAGCCGCCATATCGAAGGCTTCAAACGCCGTTTTTGACGAAAGGGACATGGTAATGTAATGGGCGCCTTGCCCTTGGTTGCCTTGAGATCCTGGAATATTGAGGTTCTCCTGAATCCCCAGTTGCACTGTCACCATGATACCTTCAGGCGCGGCATCAAACCCTACTGCTTGGACCCACGCTATGTCTTCCAGCTCCATATGGTCGTAGCAGGACGTGAGAGCAAGAGACAGGATTACCGCACACAGTATCACTGCCAAGATTGTCTTTTTCATGGGGTCCTCTCGGGATTGGCTTTTCCGTTTCTGCTGCCCTTCGCTTTGTGAGCGATAAAAAGCCCGAATGACCAAACGTATAGGAAAATGACGCTGTAGGGCCTTATGATGTCAAAATCAAGGGCGATGGTGGTGCTCAAATCCGGTATCAGGTGTGAGGGAATCAGTCCCGCCAAAGCTACCAAGGGAACAAGGGGTTTGTATGTTTCCAAGGATAGAGCGAAAGCGATGGCAACTGAAGAGAACCATATTCCCACCGTGATTTTGATCACCCCCACAGTGAGCCACATCAGGACGAAGAGGATGTCAAAACGCTGAAAGAATCTGCTGATGAAGATGAGCCGCGCGACTCGCAGGAACGGCATCGAGGCGTTTAAGAGTGAGGGGAAAGGGAAAACCATTTGGCAGGTGAGCACGGACAAAGACAGAATCAGGGTGCCAAGAGCCAAAGAACGCCACGTAGCTTTAGAAATCTGATTCTGGGTGCGGATGAAAGGAGCAAGCAACCCGATCCCCAGCAATTCGCCAAAGACGGCTTGCCTTATCACCACAGTTTTTGCCAGGTTTTTTAAACCCGGCCCCAAAAGCGGAAAGACTGAATTGAAATCCCAGTGGTTGATCGAGAGTATTGCCAGAAGGATGGCGTTTACAAAAACTATCAAGGCACCTAACACACAAAGCCGGCCCATGACTTCTAAGCCGTGCAAACACACGTAAACAGCCACCGAAAACAGCAGAAACATCAGCAGTTTGTGGGGAGTCTGCGGCAGCACTACATTGTTCAGGGCGTGCCCCACTTCGCTTGCGGCTGTGGCCACTAACCCCGTCATGTACAGGAAAGTGATCAAGGTTGCAAGCCACGACATTGGCCGCCCCAACAGGTGTCGAGTTATCTGGACAATGCTTTTGCCAGGGTAAGCCATGAGTACTACAATCAGCGGCCAAAGCCAGAGGACGCTCATAAGCCCTGAAAAGACGGGAACCGCCCAGGCCGCCGTTTCCGCATTTTTGGCCATTCGTTCAGGAAACACCAAAAACGCTTTGGTGATGGCGAAAGCCACAAGAATCCCGGTGGCTTCAATGTGGCCGATGTGGCCGTCTTGAATTCCCTGCGATTTTTTGCCCACCTAGCTATTCTCCTGGTCTGGGCCGGGCCCAGGGAAATCGGCGGGGGAGCCTTTGGCCAGGTTTGGCGTTTTGCGTTTAGGATCCAAAGGCCTGGTGTACCCCGGACGGAATTCCATGGATTTGAAAGTGCCCCTCACAACAATATCGGGTGAATGCTTCCATTTGGGGAGGACAGGTGCAGTTACCGGGACGCCAAAAGATCGAAGACTGAGTATTCTGGTTATCATCACAACGCCCAGTAGTGTGAGCCCAGGTATGCCCAACAGAGCTCCGGCAAAGATGAACAAGAATCTGGCGAGCCTTGCCCACAAGGACAGATCGTAGTTTGGAATGGCAAAAGACCCTAAGCCGGACAAAGCCACTACCACAACAAGAATTGGGCTGACAATTCCTGCTTGAACTGCGGCTTGCCCCAGGATTACCGCGCCCACGATCCCGATCGTGGGGCCGATGACAGTCGGAACGCGGATTCCGCCTTCTCTTATCAGTTCAAAGCCCAGTTCCAGAATTGTGGCTTCCAATTCGGCGGGCAGGGGAACCCCTTCACGCGTAGCCGCTATAGAAAACATGAGTTCGGTGGGAAGCATTTCGGGATGGTGGGTTACTATGGCCACATACATTGCGGAAGCCAGCAGTGTGCTCAGCAACGCGCCCCAACGAATCATCCTCAGAAAACTTGCGATGATGGAATTGATGTAATAGTCTTCTGATGAATGCATCATGCTCCACATGCTGCCCGGCACCATAAGCGTGGCGGGCGAGTCGCCCAGAACAGCCACGTGGCCTTCTGCGATCATGTTTGCCACCTTGTCAGGGCGTTCAGTTGCGCCCACGGTGGGGAACGGATCTCTGGGCTTGTCTTTGATGTATTCCCGAAGCTGGCTGTTTGTCGTGATGGATGCCGCTTTTACCGAAGTGATTCGCCTTCTGACCTCATCCACAAGTTTTGGGTTGGCCACACTTTCCAGATACATTATTGCGACTTGGGCGTGGCTTCTGGCTCCCAAAAAGTAGCGTTCCGATATGAGCTGGGGGTTGGCCAAGTGTTTGCGCACCAAACCTGTGTTTGTTTCAAGGTCTTCAACAAAACCTTGGTGGGGGCCCCTGACTACCGCTTCCGTGGGGGATTCTTCAACCGCCCTGTGTTCTATGCATTTTGTGTCTACGTTGAGGGCCGCCGAATCACCCTCCAATAACACAAGGCAGTTCCCCGTCGAAATACCAGAAACCACAAGTGAGACTACTTCGGCCTTTGCTGTCTTCATCCCGGTGATGCACAATGCCGCTATGTCCCGCACTGCAACTTTTCTCAAATCTTTCAACGCCCCGCTGTGCATCAAGGGCTTAAGGATGTTTTCCCTGACGATTTTCTCATCTGCCAGGCTTGGCATGTACATCAGGGCGCCTTCAACGTAACCGCCTTTCCGTTTGATCTTCAGCTTTCTGACTGCCAAATCGGCGTTTCTGGGAGCCCTAAAAAGCCACTGCACGGTTTTCAGATTGTCGTCCAAGGACTTGGAGAGTTTTTTCCCCATTAAGCGCCTGTCTCCGGGGCTCATCCCTCCAAAAGGAGTCGCACGGGGTACATCCATCACGCTGTCCGCGCTTCTTTCGGCCCATTGGTCTTCTCGCAGTTCTTTCCACACGCCGCGACGTGATGCTTTTACGGCTTCTTTCGTAGCAAAAGGTCTGCGTTCCAGGTGTTTGCCGCGAATCACATCTTCGCCGCCACCGGGTATGCCGGGTTGTCCCCGGTCACCAAGAGTAAAGGTCTTGGGACGTTTGCGTCTGAACAGGTTTTTCACAAAACCGAATAAGGGCAATCATGTCACCTCTGTTGCGCACAAACGGCTACAATGACCGCAGAAAAGAGCATAACCATTTACAAGAGTCCCCCATCCCGTGCCGGGTGATTCCTTTGGCAGACTGTCCGGTACTTGTGGGGATGCCTTTTGTTGCGGCATATTGACAGCATTAACCGGATAATTAATAAATATCATTGTAACATTGAATAATCTGAGTTATAATGAAATAAGCTTCATACATACTTCAAAGCATTGCAGGTGGTGGGGTGTCGCGATGGCTTTTTTACGTGTGAAGGAATTGTCCAAAGCGTTTCGAGAAAGGAAAAGAACGGTTGAAGCGGTGCGGGGCATTTCCTTCAGACTGGAAAATGGTGAAATGGTGGGCCTTTTAGGGC
>CAZYEC010000074.1:0-6305 GCA_964646385.1 uncultured Eubacteriales bacterium
GAGCCTGTCTAGTCTGTCCTGGGGACCACATACATCCTGCCTATTGTGTCGTAGCGGCACAATAGGCGGCCAAAGTCTGGTTATTGTGCCCTGGCGGTACAATAGAGCCTGTCTAGTATGTCCTGGTGACCACCTACATCCTGCCTATTGTGTCGTGGTGGCACAATAGGCGGCCAAAGTCAGGTTATTGTGCTCTGGCGGCACAATAGAGCCTGTCTAGTATGTCCTGGGGACCACATACATCCTGCCTATTGTGTCGTGGTGGCACAATAAGTAGCCAAAGTCGGGTTATTATGCTCCCGCAGCACAATAGGAAATCGGAATCTAGACACCTGGCCGCGGGTCACGAGACAGCGGGCTCAAATTCGGAAGAATCGGGCACAGAACAGGATTCGGCCCCCCAAAACCAAACTGTTTGATCTATCCCCCCCACAAACCGTACAATTGGTAGTGATTGTATAATCGGTAGCAACTTGATGTTTTCCGAGCTGTTTTGGTGGAGTTGGCGGTGCAATCGGCGGTGAAGTTGGCGGTACATTTGGCGGTGCAGTCTGCGGTCTGCAGTTGGCAGTTCGCAGTTCGCAATTCGCAGTTCGCAATTCGCAGTTTGCGGTCTGCAGTTTGCATCTCAGGCGGTGCCTTTACGGGCAGGAGAAGGGGGTCAACGAATCGTTTACCATTACTGACGATCCTAAAGACATACTGACCGAGGCCTTCTCCGAAGATGGGCTCTTGGCCCGCGTCATTCCCGGTTTTGAACACAGGCCTCAGCAACTGCAGATGGCCCTGTCTGTGTGGGATCATCTGTCTGACGGTGGCCACCTGCTTGTGGAAGCAGGCACGGGGACAGGGAAATCTCTTGCTTACCTTTTTCCCACCCTCTTGTGGGCCGCCCGAACTTCCAAAAGGGCCATCTTGTCCACCTATACGGTCAACCTTCAGGGTCAGTTGTTCGGCAGAGATATCCCCCTGGTAGCAGACATGTTCCGGCAAGCCGGTTTCAAGGCCGCATACGCGATTTTCAAAGGTCGGAGCCATTATTTGTGCCAACGGCGGTGGAACCAGGCCTTCACCCAGGTTCAGGAGAAAGCATCCCTTTTTGCCCCAGATGCAGAAGACAAACTGCTGACGAACCTTTCGGAAACGTTAGACCGGGGTGAATGGGATGGCGACAGGGATACTTTGCCAATCTCCATTCCCAACCGAATCTGGAGCGAGGTCTGTTCCGAAGGCGACCGGTGCATGTCGGCTAAGTGTCCATACCGCGAGAAGTGCTATTACCAAAAGCACAAAAAAGAACTGGAAAAGTGCCACCTCATCGTGGTCAACCATGCCTTGTTCGTTTCCCACCTTGTCATATCGGCAGAAACCAAAGGCCAGGCGGGGCTTTTGCCCGGGTTCGAGGCCGCCATCTTCGATGAGGGCCACCACCTTGAAGACGTCACCCGCAACAGCCTGGGTAACGAGGTGAGCGAGAGCCGCCTGAGAAGGCTGGCCGACGATACCGTGCGCCGAGCTTCAACGGGCAGTCTGGGTCGCCTTCTAAGCAGGGACGACGCAAGAAAGCTTCGGACGCTGCTGGACGATCTTGGTGCTGCCTTGGGGTCGATGCTCAGGAAGCTTGCCGTGCGCGGCAAGGATAAGTCCCGTCTGCTGGATTCTGGGACTTTAGACCCAGTAGTGTCCCAGACTCTGAGGGATGTCAGCCGGTCTATATCCGAATGGGAAGACCTCGACCTTTCCGACGAAGAACGGTTTGAGGTGAGCGCACTTCGCAGACGCTTCGGTCTTATGGCGGGGGATCTCGAACTGATAAACAACTTAGAAGGCTCGGGAGACAGTTTTGTCTACTGGTGGGAGTCCCAAAGAAGCGCCAGGCGGTCTCCAGCAGTGGTAAAACGTTCGCCCATCGAGGTGGGGCCGTATCTCAAAGAATCCTTGTGGGCCGACTTATCCTCGGCGGTCGTCACTTCCGCCACTTTGACCGCGGGCGGGTCTTTCGACTACATGAAGAAGATGCTGGCTCTAGAAGACGCCCCTGACCTGGTACTGGGTTCACCCTTCAATTTCAAGGAACAAGTGTGCTTTTGTGTCCCCAGAGACAGCCGCGGAAGAAACCCCAACGCTCCCCAGTTCAGCGACTACATCGGGGAAAAGGTGTTGGAAATCGTGGACCTAACCCAAGGGCGGGCTTTTGTCTTGTTCACAAACAAACGGTCTTTGGAACAGGTGGCAAGCACAATTCGGGACAAAATCGAAGAAAAAGGTTTCCCCGTTCTGGTGCAGGGGGATGCCCCCAGGGATGCCCTTTTGGGCAGGTTCAGAGAAGCCGGCAACGCCGTGCTGATGGGGTTGGATTCCTTTTGGGAGGGCGTCGACGTGCCCGGCGAGGCGCTGTCTTGTGTGGTCATCACCAAGCTGCCCTTCCCCGTTCCCGATGACCCCGTCATGCAGGCCCGGGAAGACCTGTGGAAACTCCAGGGCATTCAGCCGTTCATCTACTATTCCTTGCCCTCGGCCACCTTGAAACTCAAGCAAGGGTTCGGCAGGCTTATCAGGACAAAAACCGACCGCGGAGCCGTGGTGCTGCTGGATCCCAGGATAATGTTCAAAAATTACGGGAAGATGATCCTGAGCAGCCTGCCTCCGGCTCGCGTAAGTTACGATATCGAAGACATAGCCGGAGCAGTACCCCCGGTACCCCCGGCTTGACCTGGCTCTTACCATTGGCGGTGCCCCGAACCGGGAAGGGCGCCTCAGATACTCTGCAAGGGCCCCGCTACCCTTCCCTGAACCGCCTACAACCCTAGAATGTCTTTGAGCGCCGCCAGCAAGAATACGACGTTAGACCTTCTGGAATTCGTACCCATCAGGCCGATTCGCCACACCTTACCTTTGAACACCCCCAGGCCAGCGCCGATTTCGATGTTGTATTCATCAAGGAGCCGACTCCGAACCGCGGCTTCATCCACACCTTCGGGGGTCCAGACCGTTGTGAGGCTGGGCAGGCGGTACTGCTCTTGAACCACCGGCTTCATCCCAAGGGAAGTAAGGGATTGGATCAAGTATTGCTGGGAGTCGCGGTGGCGGCGGTATCTGGCCTCCAGTCCTTCTTCCTTGATGATCCGCAAGGACTCGTTCAGCGCATAAATCATGTTTATAGGCGCCGTGTGGTGGTAGAACCGCTCAGAACCCCAGTACCTTTGAATCATGCTCAGGTCCAAATACCAGCTTTGGCATTTAGTCTGCCTGTCACGGATAAAGTTCGCAGTGTTTTCGTTGGCTGTCACAGGAGCTAACCCCGGCGGACAAGACAAGCACTTCTGCGTGCCTGAGTACACAAAGTCCAGGTCCAGGCGGTCGACGGGAACATCCATCCCTCCCAAGGAAGTGACTGTGTCGACCACAACCCGCAGGCCGCGCGCGTGGGCCGCATTGACGATTTCGTCCAGCGGCTGCAGCACTCCGGTGGATGTTTCAGCATGAACGATTCCCAAAAGCCTGGCATCGGGGTTGCTTTGGATGGCTTTTTTCACATCGTCGGGGTCGATCGGCTGACCCCAGGGGGCATCGACCCTCACCACTGTTGCTCCTGCTCTTTCGGCGACGTCAACCATCCGCTCACCAAAAACACCGGCAACGCAGACTATGGCTTTGTCCCCGGGTTCCACCGTGTTCACGAGGGCGGTCTCCATCCCTGCGGAACCGGTCCCGGAGATGGGTATCGTGAGCTTGTTTTTGGTGTTGAAAACGTATTTGAGGAGTTCCGTGGTCTCGTCCATGATGGCCACGAAGTCCGGGTCAAGGTGCCCCAAGGTGGGTTCTGACAGGGCCCTTAGTACCCTGGGATCCGAATTGCTGGGGCCCGGCCCCAACAGCAGTTTCGGTTTTGGCGCTCGAAGATTCATTATGAAGTTCTCCTTTCCGACCGAGTTCACAATGGGCCTCGGCGGCGCATTTTCAGGCTTTCCTGTCAAACAGATTGGCGCGGGACAGGGGGTTATCCCCATCCCTCCTCCTGGTCACCACCATCCTGTTGCCCGTTCCTCCAAAAGGTGGATGAGGTCTTTCAATGCTGCCGCGGCGGCACCTACCACGTCGGATGCCCCGCCCGAGACTATTATGTCTCCCATTTCAGCCGACTCAAAGCGAACCGCTTTTTGGGTTCCGGGCAGGAACCTGAAAGGATGGTCCCGGGGAACGGGTTCCGGCTGAACGCTGAGGCAGATTTTTGTCTTGCCTGCACCTGCGCCTGCGTCACCGCCAAATCCGGCCCTTGCCACAAGCCGCACCGGTGTCCCTTCAGCGGCAGATTTCCGGACTTCCGCGCCCGACAACCCGGTTATGCCCTGCCGCGAAACATCCAGCAGCCGGTGGTCTGTGCCCCACACGGTGTTGGCGATTATGAGCAGTTTGGCCGCCGAGTCGAAACCCTCAACGTCCAGAGTAGGGTCCGCTTCGGCAACACCCATGGCCCGGGCCTGCGCCAAAGCATCGCTGTAAGACCTCCCGCCGGCCATGGAGTTGAGAATGAAGTTGGTAGTGCCGTTCAAAACACCTTCGATTTCCGTTATGCTGGTCCCTGCCATGGAGTGGATGGCCGTATCCACCGTGGGAAGCGCGGCCGCCACTGCCCCGCTGTATTTCAGGCCGGCCCTTTTGGTGGCTGCGAGAGACCGCAGCCGACAAAATGCGACTACCAAAGGGCCTTTGGCCAGTGTGACTGCGGAAAAGCCCCGTTCCAACGCTTGGGTCAGGTGACTCAGGCCCGGCTCGCCTGTCGTAAGATTTGTGGGCGTGGCCTCGACCACGATTGCAGGCAACCCAGGAAACTCAGGGATGCCAGGGATGACTGGGATGCCAGGCTGAAACATCGTGTCCAGCACTTCGCGGGCATCGACATGCCTGAAAACAGTCGAACCACAGGCAGATTCTACCCTGTCCAGTATTTCCGAATAGGGCAGGTTAAGCGTGACGGAAGCCGTTGCAGGTCGCGCCGCGGCCGCTTTCCACTTCTCCAGGAGACTGTAGGGAAGTCCGTCCAGACAAAGAACGGATCTGTCGACGTCAGTCACTGCGACTAAGACCGGGCGAATGCCGGTCTTAGCCACGATCAGATGGGCTTTCTCTTCCAGAAGCCGCGCAAAATTCATCCCCACCCGCCCCGGGCCGTTGAGGATTACCGGGACAGTCGCCCAAACGCGTTTGGAACCTGCGGGGCCGGACCGTGCCGAATTCCCGGCGCCTTGCTTTGGGTTGCTCCTACTTGACAAGTCTCACACCCAAGGTCGTCAGTATGCTTCGAATTTCTGCCTTTTCGGCGTCTCCCGCCGGCAACATCGGCCGCCTGGGTTCCCCGCCGAAATAGCCCACCATGTCCAAAGCCGCTTTCAGACCCGCCACTCCAAATCGTGCCGTTACGGCGGCGTTCAATGCAAGCAGGCTTTTCTGAAGCTCCTGCCCTTCCTGTATCTCCCCCTGTTTGGCCAAATCCAAGAGCCTGACGCACAGATCCGGCACCACGTTAGCCGTGGCCAAAGTGCCACCCACCGCCCCCATGACCGCCGCCGGGAACAGAAAACTTGCGGAGCCCGCGAACACGGCAAAATCGGGCGGGGTGTCCCGAAGTATTTCGGAAATTTGAACTATGTTGCCGCCCGAATCTTTCACCCCGGCTATGTTCGGGTGGCCGGATAGCCTGGCAACCAGGGAACTGGACATATTGAGGCCCGTATTGCCCGGCATGTTGTAAACCAAGACCGGGACAGGCGAAGCGTCGGCAACATCGCGGTAGAATCTCTCCAAGGCAGGTTCCTTCATGCTGCCCTTGTAGAAATTCGGGTTAACTACAAGGGCAGCCTGGGCCCCCACTTTGGCCGCTTTTTTGGTAAGCCGGATAGTGGCCCTGGTGCTCTCCTGTCCGGTGCCTGCTATCATGACCTTATTTTCCGGCAAGTGCTTTCTGACGAAAGCCCAAACCTCCACCTTCTCGTCCTCGTCCACAAAATGGGCCTCACCGTTAGAACCAAAGACCACGAGACCTGAAAGTCCTGTGCTGCCCCACTTTGCTAAGTTCTCCGCCAGTTCGTCGTAGGCAATTTCCTCGTCAATGAAGGGCGTGGGTATAGGAGCAAAAATACCTTTCAGCATGGGCCGCATCTCCTTCCGCTAATTGCTGCCCGCCACCGGCGCGGGGAAAAACACTCAACCACATATTCTTCTTGGCACACCCTCTGATTCCTTCCGCGGGGGGCCGGGGTACCTGGGCCTGGGGGGACTAGATAAGGCCGGGGTACCTGGTCCTG
>CAZYEC010000075.1:0-6213 GCA_964646385.1 uncultured Eubacteriales bacterium
CGAATAAAAGCTCCACGCCATATTTACCTGAATAAGTTTTAACACCGCGGCCATACAACCGCACCCCGAGGCCCCGGACTTGATCTCAGATGTGTGCTTGTATATTTGAAGTCCGGCGTCTTGATGGACTTCTTTCAGATCCAAACCTTTTTGCTTCAGAAGGTGCAAAGCGGCTTTTGCGCCGACTTTTCCCAAGTCCCCGGACAGGATGAGATCGTAATGCCCCGGTGCCCTGGCCGTATCTGACAAATGCCTCCACACGGTATCCGCAAAGGCCGGCGCCATAGCGGAGCCCATATCGTTGGCATTGGTTACTCCGTAATCCTGGACGCGGCCAATCGTCAGGGATTCGATCCTGGGTCCGGGCCCCGTTTTTGTGACCATAGCGGCTCCTGCCCCGGTAACAGTCCACTGGCTTGAGGGTTCTCGCTGGTGCCCATACTCGCTGGGATAGCGATACTGCCTTTCGGCGGTATCGTGATGACTCGAAGAAGTAACGGCCACCTTTCGGGCAAACCCCCCGGCTACCAGCATGGCCCCTATACAGAGCCCCTGGGTCATTGTGGAACAAGCACCGTACAACCCGAGGAAGGGTATGTTATGGTTTCTTGCCATAAAGGTCGACGAGACAATCTGGTTGAGCAGATCCCCGGCCAAAAGGAAATCGATATCCTCGTCGGCGAGACACGCTTTGGCCATTGCAAGGTCCAAAGCCTGCCCGAGCATGCGGGACTCGGCTTTTTCCCAGGAAGTCTCCCCCGCCAAAGTATCGTCGTACACCAGGTCGAACATGGGTCCTAAAGGGCCCTTACCCTCCATTGGGCCTACCACAGAGGCTACAGAGCGAATGAACGGCATTTCCGGGAGAACCACTGTGGATGTTCCCCGACGGTGGAATTCCAAATCTCAGGCCCCCTTGGCCAGTCACGTTGCCTTAAACACAAATACTTTGAGGATGCTCACAATCGCGCTGGAAATGGAACCGTAAACTATTACAGGCCCCGAAATTTGGAACATCCTGGCTGACACTCCCAAAACAAAACCTTCGCGCTTAAATTCCATAGCCGGCGACACCATGGAATTGGCAAAACCGGTGATGGGCAGAGCGGCGCCCATTCCCGCAAATTTGCCTATTCTGTCGTAAACCCCGATGCCCGTAAGCGTTGCTCCCAAGACGACCATCGCCGAGGAAGTCATGGATGATGCCTGCGCAAAGGGAATTCTTATGCTCACCAAATGATCCAAGATGACCTGTCCCACAACGCATATGATTCCCCCCACCAAAAAAGCTTTTGAAAAGTTCAGGAGAACGGGACGAGGGGGATGAAACTCTGAAATCAAAGTCTTGTAGGCTTCCGCCTCTTTGACGCTGGCTCTAGTCATATTCGGTCGCTCCGCATTCTTTGTGTGGTGCCGTCAGTGTATTATCTCCTTCTTAGCCAGGTTCAAATCCATGCGCGCGGAAGATCAATCCTTTAGGGCGGAGCGCAACGTGAGCAATGCCCTTTTCTCCAACCTTGACACTTGTGCTTGGGAGACTCCCAGCCGCGACGCAATTTGCGCCTGGGTACGCCCCCTGAAAAACCTTTCAATTATGACCGATTTTTCTTGTGGGCCCAGCCCGGCCAAAGCCCGGCGGATGTCAATGGCATCGGGCAAAAGGTCGTGCTCTCGGGCATCCCCCGTCCCAATTGCCTGCCTTTCCATCCACGAGGGAAGATCTTCAAGGTAGACGGGGGGTTTGGTGGCATCGAGAGATTCCACTACCAAGTCAACTGCCACTCCCAGATGACTGGCGATATCCTGCAAAGTCGCTTCGGAACCTGTGCGTTCCCGAAGCTCCCGGTCCGCTTTTCTGATTTGAAAAACCAAATCCTTGTAGCGTCTTTCTATCTTGACCGGAGTATTGTCCCTCAGATGACGTCTTATTTCTCCCAAGATGTGAGGGACCGCAAAAGTGGAAAAGGTCGTGCCGTAACGGGGATCAAAACGCTGGACGGCTTTCAGAAGGCCGATGGACGCCAGCTGGTACAGGTCGTCTTGTTCCAGTAGTCCTGCGTACCGCCTGATGCACGCCCAAATAAGCCCTTCGTTTTGGCAAAAAATCTTGTCCCTAGCCTGCCTGTCCCCACTTTGAGCCTTATAAAACAGGGCCTCGTCTACGGGCATCGCGTCTTAACCATAAATACTTTGGTGCCCGATCCGGGCAGGGATTCCAGACAGACTTCTTCCATGAAGGATTGGATAAAGGACAACCCCAGCCCCATGTGTTCGGCCACGGTGGTAAAGCCGGGCTCTTTTGCTTGGGTTACATCGGTTATACCCACCCCTGCATCCTTTACCCAGATTTCCAACCGCCCTTTTTCCGCGACAGCGTTGACCTCTACTTCCCCCGGGCCGTCGGGGTAGGCGTGAAGAACCGCATTGGAAACGGCTTCGGAGACTGCTATCTTGATCTCTTCTACTTCTGACAGGCTGAATTCGGGGGCCGCCAGCGTCGCCACTGCAATTCGGGCAACGGCGACGTTTGATGCTACGCAGGAAAACCGCATGTAAAGCTCGTTTCTCACGGACAGGCACCTCCTTGTGAAGGGTACCCTTTCTTCCCCAGCACCCTCAGCGCCTCCTGGTGGGTCCGGGCAAGGCTGAAAACTGAAGAAAGCCCCGCCATTTCTATCATTGCCAGGACCCTGGGAGGCACGTTGACTATGATCATCTTCCCGCCTGATGCAGTAATGTGCCTGTGGCGCCCCAACATTGACCCGAGGCCCGTTGAGTCTATGAAATCGAGGTCTTCCAGGCACAAAATGAGGTTGGGGATTCCGGTTCTTCGCAGCACCTGATCTATTCGGGTTCTAAAATCCTGGGCTGACGACAGATCGATCTCGCCGGAAACCCGCGCCGCCACCCAGGCCGGGCCGCGGCTAAAGGTCAAACGCATGAGCCCTTGCACCGTCCTTTTAACAGTTTCTCCCTTTTCCTTCAGAGATCTTCGACGGCGCAAGGGTTATTCCTTCAGGGGCGCAACCCCCAAAAACTAACGCCCTACCGTAAAGGCCCTCAAGTAACGCAGGGCATAATCCCAAAACCCCGCCCTGGGAACATCGCAACCTGCAACGAGGGACATTTCAGTAACCGCCTTGCCGTCTATTTCCACGGTCACGGTGCCGATAATGTCGCCCTTTTTGATGGGCGCCACGGTCTTGGTCAGGTCAAGTACCTGTCTGGGCTCTCCTACAGATTCTTTGGTTAGGGTTACGGCAAGAGCTTCCTGGGGCAAAACGTCCACGGTATCGAACTTGCCTTTCAGGACCCGCGCTTGTCCGATGCACTCCCCGGATCCGAAAATTGTGAGAGAACGGTAATTGGCCAGCGACCAGTCAAGCAGCCTCCAGGCATCGTTCAGCCGCTGATCGGGGTTCTCTGCCCCCATAAGAACCACTATTGCCCGGGAGTTGTCTCTCGTCGCCGTAGCAGAAATGCAGTAACCGGATTTGCTCGTCATACCCGTCTTTAGACCGTCGCAACCCGGGTACAAGTAAACCAGTTTGTTGAAATTGGTGAGCATGTTTTTGCCGCCCCTGAACTCTTGCATGTAGATCTTGGTGTAGTCTAAAAGCAAGGGAACTTTGACGGCGTGTCTTGACAAGATAGCAAGGTCCATGGCGGTGGTTACATGGCCTTCCGCATCCAGCCCGTGGGGGTTCATGAAACTGGTGTCGTTCATGCCCAGTTCTTTGGCCCTCTGGTTCATCCTGGCCACGAAGGCCTCTTCTGTGCCCCCTAAATGTTCCGCCATTATGACGGAGGCATCGTTGGCGGAGGCAACGGCTATGGCCTTTATCCATTCTTCCACAGGCATGGACTCACCGGGTTCCGCCCAAACCTCAGTCCCACCCATTTCCCAGGCATTTTCCGACGTGACAGCTTCTTCTGTCAGTTTCAATTTGCCCGATGCCACGTCTTCCAGAATCAATACCAGAGTCATAATTTTGGTCACGCTTGCGGGGTTTCTTTTCACCCGGCTGTCTTTTTCGTACAACACCTGCCCCGATACGGCATCCATCACAACGCAGGATGGCGAGTCGACCCTGGGGGCGGGAACCGAAGCGAATCCTTCAGAGGGGCCCTGCGAGCCCGCTTGACAAAAAGCCCGGGACTGATTGAAAGCAAACCCTGCACTGAACAGCCCAAACAGAAGCAAAACAGATACATACTTGCGCATTCGAAATATCGAGATCATGCCCCAACGCCTCCAAATCCTGATTTCCTCAGATATGATGCCAATGGCGGCGCCCGGTTATTAGGGTTTCGTGCACCTGGTTTGCGGGATTCTTCTTTAAGCCCTGGGGTGGCTCTTGGCGTAAACGTCTTTGAGGCGCTCTTTGGTCACATGGGTGTAGATTTGCGTGGTCGATATATCTGCGTGCCCCAACATTTCTTGAACGGAACGGATGTCGGCGCCATTTTCCAAAAGGTGCGTGGCAAAAGAATGCCTGAGGGTATGGGGGGTGATCTCTTTGCGTATTTGGGCTTGCATCGCGTACTTTTTGACAATTTTCCAAAAACCTTGGCGCGTAAGGCGTCTTCCGTGGTGGTTGAGAAAAATTGCGGTTTCCTTGGGGTCCGCAAGGATTTTGAGTCTGGCATTTTCAAGGTAGTCCCTCAAAGCGGCAATGGCGATTTCCCCCATGGGGACGACTCTTTCCTTAGACCCTTTGCCCGTACACCTTATGAAACCCTCATCCAAATCCGCATCAAAAACGTTTAAACTTACCAGTTCAGAAACCCTTATGCCCGTAGCGTAAAGGAGCTCGAGCATCGCTTTGTCCCGCTTCCCGGCGGAGTTTTGAGGATCAGGTTGGGTCAACAGCTTCTCCACTTCCGAGACCGTGAGCACCTTGGGAAGCTTGCGTTCCAGTTTGGGGGACGACAGTTCCCCCGTGGGATCCAAAGCCACATAATTCTCTTTTACGAGAAACTGGTAGAATGCTTTCAACGCCGCCAGCCTTCTGGCGATGGTCGCGGTAGCTTTCCCCTGTTTTCTCAAGTGCATGAGGTATGCCACGATGGTGGACTGGGAGGCGTTTTGGAAGGACAAAGCAGATTGGCCGGACAAAAAACCGCGGTACTGCCTCAGATCCCTGCTGTAAGATTCCAGAGTATTCACGGCCAGTCCTTTTTCATGGCCCAGGTAATCAATGAACTCCTGTATCAGGCTTTCCATAACAGCACAACCCCCCCGGAACCAAAAGCGGCACACCAACTACGTTTCTGCCGAAGGCGGCAGATCCCTTCCGGCTTTCCTATTCTTCCCTTGTTACGGCCAAATATGCCGTATAATGAACATGTTTCCTTACTAGAGTCTTATGTTAGTTCCGCCAAGACTATTCAAAACCTGCCAAGCCGGTTCAAGAGGTGGGGAGTTATGTAAGCCTCCACTGCCGAGGACAAAATAAGCGCCGCCACAGCCAAAGTGCAGCGCAACGTGTAACCGGCAGCTCTTCTCCATAAATTTCCTTGTGCCCAGGGTCTTTCCCGCAACAACGCAAAACTAAAGGAAACTGACCAAGCCGCCAACATAACAAATGCGGGAATAGAGATGATCACGTGTGGGAATATCCCGGAAAGGAACACCGAGGCCCCCCGGGTTGGAAGCTCGGTCAACACAAAGAAAGAGCTGAAACCGACCACAAAACCCTTTACCAGCAGCATCACGAAAGTCAGGGGCACCCCGATCACCGCCAAACCGAACCCCCACATAAGGAGGGCAGTCTTTAAGTTTGTGATTAAGGAGAGGCGAAAAACGACCCCGGGTTCTATGCCCGGGCTCCTGAGGCTCCCCATAAAAACATCCAGGTAGGAAACCAGTTCCGCTTTCTCGTCTGGCGAAAGGACCCGCAGGCCCAACGCTCCCAAAACGATTCCCACGGCAAACAAAAAGGCGCACAAAATCAAGGGCGATGAGGCCGAGGGTCTTTTCACATCTTCGCCCCCCAACGTTTCTCCGAAAAACCTGTGAGGTTAACCAAAAGAAACTTATGAAGCGAAGGTATCCGGTTATGACTGCGGGGGCCCGGGGTCTAAAACGGCGGGGTCGGGATCCGGTTCTTCCTCGCCGCTTTCGGGGGAGTCGGGGTTATCTGGGGCCATCTCCGGGACTTCGGGCCGGCCTTGTTGCGGTTTGGTTCCCCTTTGAGGAATAACCTCCAT
>CAZYEC010000076.1:0-6208 GCA_964646385.1 uncultured Eubacteriales bacterium
TCTGACCTGACCCGATCTGAAGTGACCCGATGTGACCCAACCACCGGCAGTGTCTATTACCAAGTCGCCTACCAACGAACTTCAAAGTATACCCATTATAGCCAGAAAAAGTGGACAAGGTTTTCAAACATGTCGCTCTTGATAAAGGCCTGCACTGCGAATCCAAGGGCTAACAGGTAGACGGTCTGCGACAGCACCGTAAGCCACAAAACTCGGCTGCGTTGGCCATTTGTCACAAACTCGAGGCCAATGAAAAAGCACAAAAAGGAAAGAAACCAGGCGCCGGACACAACCGCCGCGGCCATGCTAACCGACACCAGGCCCACAATTGTGGCAAGCAGCACTGCGGCCAAATGGTAAAGGCCTAGCAGGCCCAACATATTGGACAGCCCCCACCGGTCAAGTTTCGTACGGAACACAAACTCGGCCACTAACCATGTACAAAGCCACATTAGCGCGAAACAGAATGCAGTCGACAAGAGCACAATAAAGAACAGCTTTGGGGCGAACCCTTCAAGTGCCCAACGCGCCCAAAGGGGCGTTTTGACATAAAAGGTGACGACCGCAAGAATTGCGTAAACCAGTGCCCTGCTCCCCGCCAGAATGGCACCAAAATGGGACTGAGGCCATTGGGGCAACCCTTTAAGAACGGCAATTGGTTTCATAAACAGTCCGAACACAACCTCGGCGGCGTTACTGCCGTTATACACGATGGGTCCATGGCTGGTGAGGCGAACCTTCTCACGCAGCTCTTTGGAGCTCTCACTTTCGCTAGGAGCAGTTGCGACCGGTTGTTCTGTTTGTAACACTGCAGGTTGTTCCAATGATAGTCCCTTTGGTTGCGGCACAAGATGTTCTGCTGCCTGTCCTATGGGCTTTCCACATCCGGGGCAAAACCTGGCGCCCTCGTCGTGTTTGGAACCACAGTGCACACAATAGGGCATAGTGGAATCCCCCCCTCAGATCTTACCGCCCGCCAACAACAAACCGGGCGGATTTACCCTAATCCACTTGGAAATCTTGTCTAACTGTGCCGCCTCTTTGACTCACAAACTCGACCCTGCCCGAAGAGCCCGGTTCTGCTTTCACCATCCAGGACACCCTGGCAGTTGACCTGGCCGGGCGATCCCTTTGTCCGTTCATGTAGCCTTCCAAGAAATCGATTTCCTGCCTGGCCTGACCGACAACCTTCATGCCCGGACCCGGGTTGATACGGAAAACATCTTTTTTGACGACTCCGGCTGCCTTTGCCCTGTTAGTTATGTTTGTGGGCAAGTAACCGCAATTGTCAACCACCGCGGTAATCTTTCTGACAGAACCGTCAACGGCAGATACACTAACCGATTCCAAGTGTAGTAGGGGTAGGGCGGAGGCATGCCGCATGATCCAAATTGCGTTTCTGTGGCACTCCTGTTTAAGCAGGGACGGGGGGGGATTCTGCACACAAAACTTGGTATCCCATCCGCCAATTTCCACTTTGCCCAGTTGTGGATGTTTGAAAGGAGTCCACGGTACAAACCCTTTTCCCGCAAGTTCCCTGTCGTTCCAAACCAAAAGCCTTATGTTGAACTCTTCCCTTTTGTCAGGGTCTGTTGCCTTGTAAAATTCCAAAAAATCGATGCCGGCACGAGAATACCGGTTCCACAATTCAGTGGTGTACGAGATGAGACCCCTATGCTCATAGGCCCATTCCGTAAGGGTGGCCCTGTTGGAAGACTTCACATCCGGGTATTCGCTGAAAATGGTCCCCTCTTTGGCTATCTCCCTGGTGGCCCGAAAATCATCCGGGTCCATTTGGTCCTCCCCATACTGACAAGGGTTTCGGAAATAAAAGCCCCCCGAGGTGTGCAGTGCCTGAACAGCGCCTATATTCGGGTGTTTGACGATAAAGTCGACAATCGCCCTGGATTCGGGCTCCCCTGTGGGGTAATCCCCGCCGCCCGGCACAAGGGTGTCCCAATTGGAGGGGAAGTTTCGATTGAGGTCCAGGCCAAAAGATGTCCTGTTTATGGGCACGGGCTCACCTTCATGATCCTCAATGAACCCTTCGGGGTATATCCGGAAAAAGGGCCCTTTTCTTTCCCCGGGCCTTCTGGCCACCATAAGCCTGGGATCCTTTTCGGAAGGTTTCCATTCCCCCTTGCGGTCGTCCCGAACCCTCATTTGCAGGATCTTGCCGTCACCGTTGACATCGCCCCTGTGAAGACCGGGAAGTTCCGTGATCTCCTCATCGGGCCACACCCTCACGCTGCTACGCAGCATCGTGGGGGTTGTCAGGTACAATTCGGCCCCATCCGGGTTCACTCTTGGAAGAACATAAAATGTGCGGGTATTCAAAAGATGAGTGACTTCTTCATCGCAACCGAAATTATCCACCAAATAATCAATCAGGTAAAGGGCCACCGCCGAGCCCGTAACCTCCCCGGCGTGGATGTTGCCGTCGACGTAAATCGCCGGTTTTTCGCCAGGTTCGCCCGTTTCCCTGTTGGCAAGCGTCACCGCCCATATATCCCGGCCTTGGAAACTCTTGCCGACCGATTCAAGGGATGCAAGTTCCGGGTGCTCTTCTGCAACCCCGTGGAGATATTCGGTCAATTCTTGGTACGTTAGGTATTTGTTGAAACTGATCTCGACTTTCGAGGACATGACTAAGCCTCCTCGCCAACTGTTGTGCTTCGTTTTTCCTTTCTCCACAGGTGAAGAGGTTCCCTTCGGTTCTGGTAATATTTCCGGTACACTGGGCCCCCTACCCCCCGGGATCTGGTCAGAATTTCACCAGTCACCCCTTGATCACCCTCATCTGATCCCAATTTGACCAGTTCCCCGGGTTGTTTTGTGCCACGGAAACCGAGGATAATAGGGACGGTGTAAGCAGATTAGAACAGGTCAATAGTGGAGGGAAGATGAGTTGATCAAAATTGCGGTAGCAAGTGAAAATGATACAGTGGCCGAACATTTTGGGTATTGTTCCAATTTCAACATCTTCGAGTCCGACGGGGAAAAGATAACAGGGCGCGAATCTGTGGCAAACCCAGGGCATAGGCGCGGCTTTTTGCCAACTTTTCTACACGACTTGGGTGTTAATGTAATCATTTCCGGGGGTATGGGCGGTGCTGCCGTGGATCTTTTCAACGAAAAAGAAATCGAAGTAGTGGTGGGGGCACACGGAAACGCCCAGGCAGCGGCGGAAGGGTATTTGCAGGGAAGCCTCAAATCCACGGGTTCTGTTTGCCATGAGCACGGGAAGCGTGGCGAGTAAACACACTCCTGGCAGGATGGGTGGACGTGACACACCTTCAGTTGAACCAAGACTCGACTACCAGCGGCCATAACCCGTCAGTGTGTACGGAATCGGGGTTGAAGAACTGGTATGGGTCATTGTCCCTGTAAGCGAGATAGTCCCCGGTGTTTGTGTCGTAACTGTGGCGGCGACGCTTTTTGTAGGCCTGAAATTCTTTGTGAGAAGAGTATTCAAAAATCATGGCGTAGCCGCCCGTCGGATTTCCGTTGATGTCGATTTTCCGATAGTATCGGGCGCTTACCCACTCATCGAAAAGACGTCGTTTGTGTTCCACTACGTAGTTGAACCAGACGTCGATAGTATCTTCATATTGTTTTCTGTCGACGCCTTTGGCCAGTTTCCAGTGCTCGTATTCAAGGTACCTGATTTTTCGGGTTCCAGCCCGGCGTTCATTTTCAAGTTTCTCACAAGAAAAATCGAACCACATATGTTCGTGTTGTGATTGAAGATACTCAGTCTTCAATCTTTCCGTGAACAACAGGCGAGGATCCAGCGGCCCATCCGCCGCAGCGGCCCCCCGGGCCTCACAATTTCCGGGTACTCCGGAACAGAGCCTCTGGAGCGACCGGTATTCCGCAACTATGACGTAGGGCCCGCCAAAGTTGCCCTCCTCGTCACACTGCCTGAAACATCTGGCGCCAAGGCATTCCTGAAATCGCGTATCTTGATGTTCGCTCAAATGCCTGAACCACGAAACAATTCCCTTTTCAAAATTGGCTTTCGTGAGGCCCTTTTTCAGGCAACCCGCCCTATATTCCAGGATACTCAAGCCAGGACCTCCAAAACTACAGATACGATAAATCCGCTGGCAATATGATTATGGGTGAACCCTCGTACCACCCGTTTCACTCGATTCACATGATAGCAAAAGGGTATGGCTGT
The DNA here is from genome assembly GCA_964646385.1 of uncultured Eubacteriales bacterium. Classification (GTDB taxonomy): domain Bacteria; phylum Bacillota; class Sulfobacillia; order Fermentithermobacillales; family Fermentithermobacillaceae; genus JAXGZG01. Next base: position 4,184 of record CAZYEC010000076.1, read on the forward strand.
TGAAAGCTAAGGCTCATGCGGCTACTAGGGATTCTGTGACCTGTTCCTCTGCTTTTGCACCAGAGTCTTTTCAAAGGCGGCCAGAATTTGGTCCACAACCCGGTTTTCCGGTAAGGATTCTGCAACTGGGTTGGCTTCATCTTCTCTCGGCATAAGGGAAGAACCGGTGTACGAAAGATTTTTGTTCAAAAATGCGGCCATGTACAGGCTGTTTGGATTCACGATTTGCCTGTATTTCCCTATTTCAGCCTGAACGACCTGATAAGGTACCGGCCTGCCGGTTTTTTCGTAATGCTTGCGGACGATCTCCTCCACGCTCTCGCAAAGGCCCTTGGCAGGTCTTTCGTAACCCCATTTTCGTAAAGCAAAAGTGCCTCGAACCCCCACCCACACAATTCCCCGTTGCTCCCGGCTCAAGACGGCGTGAATGTTGTGCTCCGTTGACGGAGCATCCGGAAACATCCTGTTGTACTCCCGGGCGACCTCCGAATAGTGGCTGGGTTTCCCTAATTTGGCCAAGACAAAACATACTCTGTCGATCTTTGACATGGACCGGTTACGGCGGGACAGAACCCAGTCGACCAGACGGGTCATTTCGTCATACTCGCCGCACAATCCATGTTCCGCTGCCAACTCGTCGCGCAATGTGTCCCCGTCAAGGAACAAGACTTCATTCCGGCAGAACCGTCTGTCAGGCAAGGTTTCATTCCCCAGCACTGCCAAATCCGTATCCGGCACATCACATACCGGCAGATCCAGACACCTGCAAGCAAATAGCAGGGTTGAGCGTATCCCGGACTGGCGAGAGACAACCAGCCGGCCCCCGAACTGGAGGTAATAAGCAGCCAGGTATCGCAGACAATCCCCGGGCCGGATACCCCCCACTAACTTGGGCGGACCGCTGCGCAAACCGGCCCAGAACCGTTTCTCTATCTGGCGTACCCGCTCTCGGGTAATGCCGAGTCCGACCCCCACCTCTTGCAGGGTTCGTTTTCGCCCATCCTCCAAGCCTTCCCTTTGCCTGATAATGGTGGCCACCCGCCCGGGCAAGGCCAAAAACAGTTCGTAAACCGTTTCCTCTTGCAGACATTTCGTGCGGGTCCCCCGGTTGAGCATTTCGATCAAGATATCTTTCGCCTCATCAAGAATCGAACCCGTTAGGTACGAAAGCAACCTGGCCAGAGGAAAATTGACCCGGTTTCGGTCCGTCGAGTAAAAGGCCAGACCCAACCGGCCAGGCGACGTTATGAAATCACTTTTTAAAGAATGCCATCTCCCTTGCGGGTTCAACCCCGAGGCTACAGCCACTACCTTCTCCCAGGGCAAAGAACAGATACCTGCCGAAGCCAGCCGGCAGTTGAGCCAGACGAACCACCTGTCCAGCGAATGGCGGGAAATGAAGTATTCCGGGCCCCGGCTGCTAAGGGCCAAGAAACGCGGGTCAGACAAGAGAGCCTGCCGGATTTGCAGGGGGTTTTGGGTTTCAATAAAGGGATCTCCCACATCTTCGGGCAAAAAGGAATGGGGCAACCTTACAAGGCGCGAAACTATCGCTTGAGCCTCAAATCCCGGCCCAACAAGCGGAGGGGATGCCTGAAACGTCCCGCGCTCAATCAAGAGATTCCCTCCCCCTTGGCAATTTTTTGGGCGATCCGTTTCGTCCCCTTCTCACACCTGCCCCAAGGGAGCCCCGGCGGGATGAGCCCTGCCTGAGGTATATACCTTCGAAAGGTGATAGCTTTTTCAAGCCACTTCCGCTTGACGCCCAGATCGCGGACCAAATGGTCGTACAACCCGTCGATTTCCAGGCCCAAATAGGCCAAATCGGCGACTAACCGGAACACCTGATCCCCAAAATCCCACATGGTAGACGCAGGAATGGTTGTTCGCTGTGCCCGGCGAACATCCATCTCGCCAATAAGGTAAGTACTCGACTCTCAAGGAACACATGCCCGCTTCCCACCGCCGAAACGCCGAGTGGACGCCCGCCAGGATCGTGGGGTGGGCCAAAAGCATAGGGCCCAA
>CAZYEC010000077.1:0-5994 GCA_964646385.1 uncultured Eubacteriales bacterium
AATATTCCTGGGCACCCCTTAGCCCCAGCCGCGCGCCGGTAATGATTTCGTCCAGGATCACCAGGCCGCCGGCTTTTCTGACGGCAGATTGCACCGTATCAAAGAAACCCGGCAGAGGTTCAATGAAAGCCAGGCCCATAGCCTCGATGATAACGCCTGCCAGACGATCCTTGTATTGTTCAACAATTTGCAAAACACTTTTGGGATCGTTAAACGGAATGAGTTTGGTGTATTCAGCAGTTGTCCCAGGCAATCCTCCCGAGTCAACCGTATCCATGGGCACGTGAACGCCTATAGACAGATCTGTGTTGCCGCCGTGCCACCCTCCCCTGACTTTTAGAACAATTTCTTTTCCCGTAAAGGCCCGGATCAAGCGCACAGCGTACATGGTCGCTTCTGTGCCGGTTACGCAAAAACGCAATTCCTCCAAGTTAGGGATCACGCGGCACAGATCTTCTGCAAAAGACACCTGAAACTCGTTGGGAATCCCCCAGTGAGTCCCCCACCTGGCGCAATCCAGCAAAGCCGGCCGTATGACTGCAGGGTTGTGCCCCAATATCAAAGCAAAATGGCCCATCCACAGATCCACATATTCGTTTCCGTCAACATCCCAAATTCTTGAACCATCTGCCTTGCCCACATACAAAGGGTAAGGTTTGTTAAACCGGGGACCGTGACAGATTCCCCCAGGCATAACTTTCTTAGCCCTTTCGTACAAAGTCCTCGATTTGGGCGTTCTTTGCAGATACACCTCCATATAGTCGTCCAATTGCATCGCTCCCCGCTTAAGATTGACTTGCGTGCGCCTGCCTGGAGCAGCGGCATTCTAGTCCGACGCCCCGATGTTTTCGAAATAAGCGTCGGAATACGTGTAACCGACGCCGACAGGCTGCGCCTTAATGTCCTTCAAATCTTTGTGGAAAACATAGCCCGCCACCGTATACACGAGGGGGATCTGGATGGCGTTTTCCACCACATGGCGTTGGACCCCCGCCAGAAAATCCAAGTGGCTTTGAGTCTCCATGCCAAATCTGGCGCCAATGAGAAGTTCGTCCAAGTCGGCGTTCTTGTACCAGGCAAAATTCAGCCCCGCCCCGGCCTGGGATGAGTGAAACGTGTTGTACATGATATCGGCCGCATCATTAAACCATCCCCATTGCATGATCCCCATCTGATATTGGCCGCCCATCATGTTCTCGATGGCCGCCCCTTGCTCCAAAGAGACAATTTTGGCATCAACGCCTATTTCAGCCAGCTGTGCTTGGACCAGCTCCGCCACAAGCGGGAAGGTGCCAGCTGTAATGGTCATGAATTCAAACCTGAGCGGTTTGCCATCTTTCTCTCTGATGCCGTTGCCGCCTGCAATTGTCCAACCGGAATCCTCCAGTATCTGCCGGGCTTTTTCCAAGTCGAAAGAATATATGGGAGTCTCGTCCAGTTCCGCAAGATACCCGGGGAGGGCCGGGTGATAAGCTCCGTAAGCAGGCAGGGCATGGCCCTGGAACACACTTTTGACCAAGGCCTCGCGGTCAACCGCATGGTTTAGGGCTTTTCTGACCGCGGGATCCGCAAATATGGGATCTTCCGTGTTCATGGTAACGTACAAGAATCCGCCCGCTAATCCCTCATAAAACTGAAACCTGGCATCTGTGGAATACTTCTCCCACTGCTGCACGGGGATGGGGTACAGAGCCGAGATTTGGCCGGATTCAAGAGCCGCTATCTGGGAAGCCTGATCAGGGATGACCTGATACTTTATCTCTTGGATGTACCACGGCCCTTCGTGATAGTGATCGGGTCCCCACTTGTAGTCCGGGTTCCGTTCCAGAAGCACGTACTCGCCGGATTTTATTTCTTTTACAGTGTAAGGACCCACGCCTACGGGTTTGCTGACATAAAGGTCTCCCGCCTCCTCCACCGCTTTTTTGTTCAAAGGTTGCGTATAGCCGGGAATGCAGAGGTTCGCAAGCAAAGCGTAGGCCGGTGACTCCAGATGCAGCACGAGGGTACCATCGTCGGGCGCCTCGATGGAACTGATTCCCGTCAGCAGCGAAGCCGCCACAGGCGAGGCAGTGGCGGGGTCAAGGTGCCTCTCGTAAGTCCATTTGAAATCTTTCGCAGTGAGAGGGTCTCCGTTTGAAAAAGTCACGCCTTCTTTCAAATGGAACGTTACTGTTAACCCATCCTCAGACACCGAATAATCACGGGCAAGCCAGCCTACCAATTCCCCTTGAGGGCTGAGGTCCAAAAGAGCCGCCCCCAAGTGAGTAAGCACCGCATCATCTACCGCCGCGCTGGCTTTTGCCGGGTCCAACACGCGAGGCTCCGCCGGCAAGGCCAAGACAAGAGTGCCGCCCTCTTTGGAACCGTTCGTTTCCAATGACGCAGGGGGTTCTTTCGGTGTGCAACCGGCCGCCCCCAACGCCACAACCAAAATGACCGCCAGGCTCACCCACGCTTTTCTGGGCATCAATCTACACATTATTAAGGTAGCCTCCTCTTTCACACAGTCTCTTGCTCTTCTCAGTCGGCTGTCAAAACCGGGTAGGCCCCCACACTGTTCCCCAATATCGCTCCTGTGCGCCGGTACCGTAAATCCAACCTAGTCCGCCACCGCTTGTTCCTCTTTGGCCGGCGCCCTTTTTATCATTCTGTAACTCATGTGCATGGCAGAAACATCCCCGGCGCCGTCGCGCAAGAATACCACGGGAAATTGCATGCCGTGCATTGACAGGACAAAAGAATCGACTCCTGTGGGGCGCGCCTTCATTTTGCGGCCTTCCAGGTCGAAAACCAACTTCCCGTCCTTTACAAAAAGCTTTATGGCTGACCCTTCACCCGAAACGTAGGTGCCGGCATAGCAGCCTAAACGGGTGTCGGGCATCTCATAGCGGGGAGCCGGGAATCTTCTGTTTGAAACAGGCAGCCCCAGCACCGCGTTGAAAGCCCCCAGCAGAAGGTCCGGAGCGGGGGTATTCTGGTAATTGGTAAGGGCTACGCCGGTGATGTTCTTTTGGGGGATGCAAGCGACCTGAGCGGAAACGCCCTTAACGTTGCCACCGTGCTCCACCAAAGAAACGCCCTTATAGTTAGGGTGCACCATCAGGCCGTAGCCGTATGTGTAACCGTTGGGCATGCGATACTGGGGCGACGTCATCCTGATGATGTTTTCTTCGGAAAGGATCCGTTCCTTTCCGATTTTGCCGCCTGTGCGATAGATCTCCATGTAGCGCAGCATATCTCTTGCAGTTGAGCGAAGAAAACCGGCAGAAATCATAGACGGTGCATCCCAAAACTCTGGAGACGGGTAAAGCACATCTTTGCCTTTTATCCGCTTGGACGCATAAAGCGTGGCCACGTTGTCGGTTTTCCAAAAACCTATGGAGGAATGGACCATTCCCAAGGGTTCGAGAATGTGGTTCTTGACGTAGTCTTCGTAGGTTTCGCCGGAAACGCGCTCTATAACCAGGCCTAACAAAGCGTAACTGTCATTGGAATAACTGAAGTATTCCCCGGGCGATCCCAACAAAGGTGTTTCTACTCCTGCCATGCAATCCAGAAACTGATCATAATTGTCGATGGGTTCCAGTGCAGCAAGCTGTTGAAGCTGCTTCTCTTCCTCTTTTTGCTGTTTGAGACTGCCTGCGGGCGCTTCTTTTCTTTCGGCATCTTTAAGCAGCGACCGGACCATAGTCCTGTTAAGCGAGGGCAACGGAGGCATTCCCGCGGTGTGAGTGAGAAGGTGATGAACTGTCATCCCCTTCTCGTCGCCGCCTTTTCCGAACCTGAACTCGGGGATATGTTTTGTGACAAGATCCGTGACTTGAAGCTTTCCTTGTTCCTGCAGTTGCATGATTCCCAGCGCTGTAAAAGATTTTGTGATAGAACCGATACCAAAAATCGTCTCCTCGTCGGGGGCAGCGGTTTTCTTCGCGTCACGAAAACCGAAACCTTTCATGTAAACGGGTTCCCCTTCCACCGCCACCGCCACGATGGCCCCGGGGGTTTCTGTCCTGCTCAATAGCTTCGTACCGTACAACTCAAACTCTTCCCAGTCCGTAATCGCCATCCCAGATTCTCCCTTCTGTAATTGGTTGCTCTCCGATGCTCTTAACCCAGCGGCCAGAGGGCAACATAACATCGCCCGGGCGTGCCCATTATGAACGCTTTAGGAACCTCCCCGGCCTGGCGCCGGTATGGGCACCGTCTTTGACCACGAGATTTCCATTCACTAAGACGTGGAGTATCCCTGCGGGATATTGGGCTTTTTGATAGGTGGCGCGGTCTGCCACAGCATCCGGGTGGAAAACCACAAGATCCGCGGCAAAACCCTCCCTAATGAGCCCGCGATCTTGCAGCCCCAACTTGGATGCGGGCAGGCCCGTCATCTTGAAAACCGCTTTTGGAAGGGTTAGAGTACCGTTTCGCACGTAGGGGCCCAGCACTCTGGGAAAAGTGCCGAAAGCCCGTGGGTGTCCCGGTTTGTCTGCCTCGATCTTCCCTGCGCCCGCATCAGAACCTATCATCACGGCTTCGTGCTTCATAATTCGGACAACATCCTCGCCGGTCATGAAGAAAACAACCATTCCCGCGCCGGGGTCCTTTTCCCCCAAAATATCGAATAGGGTCTCGTGGGGGTCGTTCCCGTTTTGTCCAGCAATCTCCTGCACTGTGAGGCCCACCATAGAGGCGTCTTTGCAGGCCGCCACCAGAATTTTCTCGAAACCCACGTTTTGAAAATCATTATCCCAACCCGGAAAACTTCTGCCCATATCCTCTTTAAGCCTGATACGAGTCCCGGGGTCCAGGAGGCGTTCCACCATCCGTTCCTCCCCGCCCTCGTGGGCCCAGGGCGGGAGGAGAGCAGACAAGCCGGTAGCCCCCGCGGTGTAGGGGTACTGGTCTCCGGTCACGTCAATTCCGCTTTCACGAGCGGCTTCAACCGCGGCCAAATACTCCTCCGCCAGCCCTTGAGCGGCGCCGGCACATTTCATGTGCGAAATCTGCACCGAAAGCCCCGCATCCCGGCCTATGCCGGTGGCCTCCTCCAGCGCTTTCAGGAGACCCCTGGATTCGCTTCTCATGTGGGTGAAATAAATGCCGCCGTACTCCGCCGCCGCTTTTGCCAGTTCAAGTACTTCGCCAGTGTCGGAGTAGGACCCGGGGGTGTATATGAGTCCGGTGGAAAGGCCAAAAGCACCGTCTTCCATGGCATCTTTCACCATAGCCCTCATAGCATTCAGTTCACCTTCTGTGGGAAGCCGGGCTTCGAATCCCATGACAGCAGTCCTTATTGTCCCGTGCCCCACCAGGGCCGCCACATTTACGCTGGCACCTCGGGATTGGACGTGACCCGCGAACTCGCCGAGACTCCTCCATGCCACATCGGCCTCACCGGTTTCTCCAAGGGCCGCTTTCAGCTGTGCCAGGGTCCTCTCAGTAAGTGGTGCGGCAGAGAAACCGCATTGACCGATAACTTCGGTGGTAACGCCTTGAAGGATCTTGCCATCGCATGTAGGGTTGGTAATGAGGGAGAGGTCAGAATGAGAGTGCATGTCGATGAATCCCGGGGCTACCACAAATCCGGTGGCATCCAAAGTGCCGTTTCGCACTGGCGCTTCAGCAAAAACAGAAGCGCGACCAGGATGCGCCGCGGCAATGGCTGCGATTTTGCCATCCCTTACTCCTATGTCCCCGTAGCGCCAAGGGGATCCGCTGCCGTCGAGCATTTGCCACCTGCAATAACCAAATCGAAATACCTCTCATTGATCGGCATACCAAAACCTCCTCCTTCATGCTCAAGCGACACGACACTGCGGGGGCCGGGCTCCGTACCACCATTTTTGCAGTTTGCAGAATGGTAAATTGGTTCTTAACATTCTACGCAAAAGAAGAAACTCCTTCAACGGCGCCCAATCCAAGGCTTTTGAACCCTGTGCATGGGATTCGGTCGTTTGCAGTGGTGATTTTGGCGACGCTCTTCACGCTGGCCAC
>CAZYEC010000078.1:0-5949 GCA_964646385.1 uncultured Eubacteriales bacterium
GCTTTGACCAGCGCGAACAGTCTGACGTCTTAAGCGAAAAGAAGTAGTTGACACCTGTAACCCGTGCAGTATACTCTGATTACAAGTGTAGCCCACAACAACAGATCCGGTGAGAACGCAGAGCGGGAGAAACATGGCTGAGAAGGAGTGGGTGATCGTGGAGTATCTGCGTGAGAAGGATGGGTCGGAAGTAGTTTTCCCTGAAACTGCAGGTCTTCTTTCTCGTCTGTATGAGGGAAATCCGGAGACGGTGCCAAAAAAGTCGCGAGCCGTTGTAGACAGGGTTGAGGGGGTGAAGTAGGTGCTTGAAGCGACAATCGCTTCTTCTGTGCTTGTTGTGATTGTCATGTTTCTGCGACGCCTGCTAAAAGGAAAAATCATCTTGCGGCTGCAGTACGCTTTATGGCTGCCGGTGGCGATAAGGTTGCTCATGCCCTTCCCGCTGTTTGACAGTCCAGTCAGCATTTTTAGCGCAGTTCAAGTGGGGAACACCCGGAACTATGCTGTAATCCCCGGACGCCAGGTGTTGGGGGATGTTCCAGATGGTCTCGCCTCTTCTGGCCAGAGCCTCTCTGATCCCGGGGCCGACGTTGGGCCGGGGGACAATGCGACGGCGGGCAACCCTGTGACCGGTGACACGGGGACCCATGGGGATGTCGTCATTCGCGCATCACGCTCGGTCTGGTTGTTGGGTTTGGGAACCGTCGCGTCCTGGTTTGTGGCGCAGAATCTGTGGTTTTACATGAGATTGCGAAAAACACGGCAGAAAGCCTGCATATCTGGGTACCGGCTTCCCGTCTACTTGTCATCACAAGTCAAATCGCCGTGCCTTTTTGGGCTTTGCCCGGCGGTCTACATCCCTCACGGATGTAAGGCTGACAATGAGATCCTCAACTATGTGTTGGCCCATGAAGAAGCGCACTATAAGCACGGTGACCACCTGTGGGCCTACGTCCGCTGCCTTTGCCTTGCGTTTCACTGGTTCAACCCTTTGGCGTGGTTGGCCGCCGTGGTCTCCCGTAGAGACTGTGAAATGGCCTGCGACGAGAGCGTCTTGAACGGAATTGCGGATGAACGTCGTAAGGCCTACGGAAACACGCTGATCGGCATGGTCGAGCCCCAGGCAAGACCGTCTGACCTTTTGTCAGGCGCAACCACGATGACGGGCGGGAAATCTGCTATCCGGGAGAGGATCGAAATGATCGTTCAGAGACCTAGGGTACGGTTGTCCGCGACGCTCTTGGTAATCCTCCTCATGGTGCTTGCTGTGGGCTGCACTTTCACCGGGCCGGGGGGCACAAGTGCCGACCCCGATGCGGCTCTCCGCGTGTTGCAGCCGAACCCGGATCCGGCATTTCCGCCCATTGAGTATCCGTTTGGGGAGGATATGGTGTTTCCCGGCACAGAAGAATTTGCTGTGGAAGGAGACTATCTCACTCTTGCTGAAGCCGTTTACAGCATCAACTATTCGAGAAGCTACTTACCCGAGTACGAAAAGGGACACGGCATTCTTGCGCGCATTGATGCGTTTACGGAGGCGTCGGCCGTCAACACCACCGTTTTTGGAGATGGCGAGCCTTCCCAAGAGTGGGTTAACGACCGTTCCCTGTACCCTTTTGCTTCTGGGGAAAGAAGGCCGGCTTGGGACATCGTGGCGGTTGATACGGGCAGCGAAGCCAATATACCGCAGCATCTTCTGGTGGACGCGATGACCGGAGACCTGTTTATTGATAGCAACTGCGGAGGCTATTTCCCTTCGCCTTACCTTGAACGCTCGAAGTTCGGGCGGATTGCAAGTACCCCGTTGTCTGCCGGGACGCTGACCGAAGCCGAGGCAACAGCGCTGCTTCTGGCACTAAACTTCGATCTTTGGAATAGCCAGTACACGATGCGGTCGCTGGATTTGCCGGCCTACGTGGCAGACAACCCGGGAAACCGGTTCGTCCTGGACTGGGGGAACACCCGAATGGAGCGCTCCAGGCTGGATCCGGCCCTGAGACTGGTTTCTGAGCCCCTGGTGCAAAAGATTTCTATCACTTCCATGGAGGCGACGGGCGATGGGGCGACCCAAATCAAATACCAGAGTTACGTGGAGTTTCAGCTTCAAGACAGCCCCGTTGTGGGGATCGGGTCCGACCAGACCGTACGTTTTGAAATGATCGCGGAAAGCTGGGTCATTGCGGACATCGGGAGATTTCCATGGGAACTGGACGATTACTATCAATGGTACGATAACCCCGGCAATCTTTTCGACGCTCGGAAGGTCAGCATCGGTGACTCAGTTGCGGGTCTTACCATTTCCGACATGTGGGATGTCGAAGAGCGGAAGGGAAGTGGTTACTACACCGCCAAAGTGAGGTTCAGCGGAGAAGTCACTCTGACAGGACGATACTACTGCGCTACGGTTGAGGATTTGGCAAAGGCTGGCATAGGTTCGGATAAGCCACGGCCGATGTTTTTCGCAGACGACGAGTCATCGAAGAAACTCCCCAGGATTGGCGGCGATATGCGCACAGCGCATTTCATACTGACCAATGTGGACGAGGCCATTGAGCTTCTGGGGCCCCCCGGCAGTGAAACACAGGCTACGATAGTGATCGACCAATACCTTATCGTTCGCCACGATTCCAGCGAAGGGATTAACCAAGCCAGACTGATGCGGATAGTTGGCGGAGGCCCAGGCCCACATACTTGACGATTTGGGAACAAGGCTATTGCCGGCGCACGGTAATCGTGTAAGGATATCGAAAAGGTGCTTACGGGAGAACCGAGAGGGGCACTGAAAGACTGAAAGAAGGATAGAAACAGATGATGAAGACAAACCGTGACAGGTTGATTATGCAGTCGGCTCAGGGTACTATACCCGGAGCCTGTTGGTGGGGTCCTGTGAGCGCGCCTGACGGGAAACCGCTCATTCTTCCAAGTGTGACGGGAATCAACTATACGGTGAAACTGGGCGACCCTGCATTTGGGTGGGTGGCCAATCATACCAAACCCGGTGTGGCCATAGAAGGGGCCAAAGGCAGCGCGCTTACGGCTTATGCCTGCGTAGGAAACGAGGCCGTAGTGGTCACGGGGCTGGGGGAGGGAGAGAAGGGCATCGTTACGGGGAAGCATCGCGAGCACGAGGCGGGAGGGGCCGATCACGTGCTGTTGGGCTTTTCCGACGCTGCTTTGGATAAGCTTCGTGTCGGGGATTCGATTTTGGTTCGTACGGTTGGATGCGGTCTGCAAATTGAGGGGCACGAGGATGTGCGCGTCCTTAACCTTTCTCCCGATGTGTTGGAAAGGATGGATATCCAACAAACGGGAGATGGTTTGTGCGCGCCTGTCGCCGCCAAAGTGCCCGGGGAGTTGATGGGCTACATGATTGGCATGGACAGGGCTCCCAGTTTTGACATGATGACCGATGAAGCGGATGTTTTGCGCTCCAAGGGCCTGGACAGGCTGCGGTTTGGGGATTTTGTGCTTCTGGAGGATACCGACGCGGTGTACGGCAAAGGTTCCATGACCGGGGCTTGCGCCGTGGGCCTGGTGGTGGCGGGGGACTGCCCCACCGGGGGCAGGGGCGTCAGCATTATGCCGGTCTTGGCCTGCAATACCGGTGGTTTGTCGGGGCGGATTGATGCTCATGCAAATCTATTGAGATGTCTTGGAGGCGCGAAATGAACGTATCTACGAACAAGGATCGCTTGGTGATGATAGCCGCCCGAGGGAAAGTAGCCGAGCCCGCTAACGGCGTTAACACGATTGGCTTTGACGGTGTTTCCCGCACTCTGCCCATGATGGGCGGCGTAGTCTATAATTTGCGGTTGGGAGACTCTGCTTACGGTTGGATGGGGGATCACGTAGAGCCAGAGGTATCTCTTTGCGGTTTCCCAGAGGACAAAAAGACGCTGTGCGCTTTGTCTTGCGTGGGCAACGAAACGATAGTCGTCACGGGGGCGGCCGCCGGGGAACGGGGCGTGGTGCTTGGCAGCCACGGGGGCTCAAACCTGCTGGTGCACATGAACAACCCGGATGCTCTTTACAAACTGACCATAAATGATTTGTTCCAGGTGAAAGCGTTTGGGGCCGGGCTCAAAATCCAAGGGTTCGAAAACGTAATCTGCCATTGTGCAGACCCCAATCTCGTTGAACGGATTTTGCGCAGCGAAGGAAACGGGACGCTGTCCGCTCCCGTGGCGGCCGTTGCATCTCCCAAAGTGTTGGGAAGCGGTATCGGCATGGATGTGTTTCTGGGAGACTACGATCTTAAGACCCAGGATCGTGCTCTAATAGCCCAAATGGGCCTCGATGAACTCAGGATTGGTGATTTTGTCTTGCTCCAGGACTGCATGAACTGCTACGGCACCAGAGGTGTAAAGCAAGGGGCCACAAGTTTGGGTATAGTTGTGCACACCGACAGTTTCGTGAGCGGCCATGGGCCCGGCATCGTGAACTTGGCGTCGGCGCCCGGCGGTGAAATTACCGGACGCACATGCCAAAAACACAATTTGGTCGACTACATAAACCCCTTGCAGTCTTGGGGCTAAGATGGGAGTCACGGGTTTTTCCTGTCTTTTATCCAGGCAACGATATCGTTTACGACTTCTTCTTCCACATTGCCGGGCACCTCATATTCGGCAGGCACGCTCTTGCCGGCACCCGCCACGAACAGATGGTTTAGGGCGGGGTATGATTTGAAGGACGCTTCCCTGCAGTTTTTCAGCGCGTACCGCCACAGTTCAAAATCTGTCATAGTTACCTGGTAGTCACGTTCCCCTTGGAGAATCAACAGAGGTAATTCCAAGGATTGGGCGGTTTCGATTTGATTGTAAGCCATCAAATCCTTCCAGTAAGCGCGCCCGGCTCCCAAAACGATTTCATCCTTTTGGAGCTGCCCGTTCCTGATCCTGTGGCAAGCGGCTTTGGCGGAGGCAATTTCCGCGGCTTCTTTCAAGGAGACAGGGCCATCTGCGGACGCGAGGTAACTGACTTGTTCTTCCACGAGGTCCGGAAGGCTTCTGGCATTTGCTGCCAGCAAGATCACGCCGGCGAGGTTCCATGACCCCGAGCCCGGATAAAAGCCGGAACCTGCAACAGAGGCTATTCTCGGGGCCAGCATTCCACCCAGGCTGTGACCCAGCAGGAATATGCGGTCAGGGTCGATCAGTTCACAAGACCTTAAAAACTCCAGGGCCGAGACGGCGTCTTCCAGGGTCTCTTCTTGAACGGTGATGGTGGCTGCCAGCTCGGCCATCCGGGATTGGTGCTCCCGGGTTCTTTTTTCGTATCTGAGCACTGCCACGCCTTGACTGGCAAGTCCCCAAGCCAAATCCTTAAAAGGCTTGTTTGGCCCCACCGTTTCATCCATGTCGTTGGGACCGGACCCGTGTACCAAGACCACGGCGGGGAAAGGGCCGTCGCCTTCAGGCAAGCTCAAGAGCCCCGGTAAAGGCCAATCCTTTGCGCCCACGGTCACGGGAATCTCAGAAAAAGAATCCACAACGGCGTAGCCGGGCGGAGCATACTCGCTGTCCCTTGAAGGATCGGCAGGAAGCAACCACAATCCTGCCACTTCACCCGATTTATCGAATACCACTTTAAGATCAATGTCAGCCTTGTCGAAACAACAGATGATATGAACGGTCTTGTGACCGGACTCCTCCAAAACGCTTACGCTGCCTCGACCTTTATACGCCCCGAACTGGTCAATTAACCCCGGCCACAATTCTCTTACGGCTTCGGCAGGAAAAGCTTCGGCCATTTGAGAAGAAAACATCCCCACCGCTTCTTCACTTTTGTCTTCTGAATGGCCGAGAAGGTCTGCCAAAGTCTGTGCCCTGGTCATCAATTGTGAGTCGGTCAGTCCGGCGGGGCTCGTTGTCGGCGAGCATCCGGAAGAAAAAAGTGTGGCCAGCGTGAAGAGCGTCGCCAAAATCACCACTGCAAACGACCGAATCCCAT
>CAZYEC010000079.1:0-5769 GCA_964646385.1 uncultured Eubacteriales bacterium
CCACCACGATCATGGGATCTTTGTCGGCGTAGTCTTTGAGAGCTTCCCCGATTACCGCGATAGATTTGTCTCTCTGATCCATTCCTTCCGGCAAACCCAGTGCATGAGGGCCCTCATCCGTGCTTGAAACCAATTCTTGATAGGTGACTACTTTGGGTTTCCAAGGCACGTCAACTTTTTCGCCGCCTCTTTGGGAAAATAAACCCGCACTTACCCGCAACTTTTCCAACGCAAGTGAAAAAGCCTGGTCCGCCACCCGCTTCATCATTTCCAGCGCCGCCCCCGGGCTTTTGGTTGCGGACAGATAGTTGAAATATGTGATGACCCGGGCAGGCAAAGTGACCGAGTAGACATCCCGCAGATCTTTGTGTTTGAGGGCCGCGGGCGGCGGATATATCCGGGAATCGATGCCGTCGGCCCACTCGACGGAACCCTCAAAAACCATGTTCACCGCCGACGCCAAAAGGTTAGCGTTTAAACCCTCAAAATAGGACCCCACGTGACTTTCCCTTCCTACGCAGTAAAAAAAGGGCATCATCTTGCCGATTGTGCCCAATGATACATACCTGTCCAAGTCATTATGATGCTTTTGAGTCTCCCCTTCTGCGTTAACACAGGCCAGATAATCTAATCCTTCTTCCTCCTGCATTCTTGCCAGATACCTGGAAGCGGAAATCATCCCTGCCGACTGGTTTTCTTCGTCGCAGACCAAAAGCAGCATAAGGTTGGCAGCCAAGTTTTCGGGGCTTTTGGACGCTTTTCTGATGAGTTCCACTTCAGCCGCCACCCCACATTTCATGTCGAAGACTCCCCGCCCAAACAGATAGTGCCCTGACATATGATCGAGTCTGGCATCCTCCGGAAGAGAAAGTTCGGGTATGCGCCGCGAGTATTCTTCTGGATCGAAGGCCGCCTCAGCCAGATTCCTGGCCTCTTTGGTCTCAACCACGTCCATGTGCCCTATCATGATGACCGTTCTGGGCGTTTTGGGCGCGGCTCTCACCAGGGCATACAGGTTTTGACGCCCAAGCCAGTCATTTTCCACAGGGAGATACCGCAAACACTCCGCATTCTGTTGGAAATACGGTTCGGCAATAAGGTGATTGTAAACGGCTTCCGCCACTCGGTTTTCTTGATCGCTTGGGGATACGCTTGGAATTTTGCATATCTCCAGCATAAGCCGGTACATTCTGTTTCTGTCCACTCCAGACGCCTCCTCTTGATAGCTCCCCGTCTACTCTTAGAGTGCCCTTTGTCTCTATACATTCTTGCATAAAAGGTCATTCTCCTTTCAATCGTCGTGTCCTCCCCAAGCCCCTACTGCCTGTAGGGGAGAAAAACCCTGCCCTATCGTGTAAAATGGGGACGTTGACTGCTTCGGGGGTGAGCCTGTGGCAAGACCCAAAGAATACACCGGTTTCTTTGCTGAATTCTATGACATTCTGCATGCGGGCCTTTCCGATGTCGACGCCTACGTCAGGTACGCAAAGCAGTTTGGCGCCCCTCACCGGATCAGAATTCTGGAACTGGGGTGCGGCACCGGAAGAATTCTGGTTCCTTTGGCCCACGCTGGTTTCCGGGCAACCGGCATTGACATTTCTGACGATATGCTGGGCCGTTGCGAAATTCGCTTGGGGTACGAGGAAGCGGCTGTAAGAGAGAGGACCCGCACAGTAAAGGCCGATGTAAGGGATTTCGACCTGGGGGAGGAGTACGACTTGGTCATTGCCCCCTGCAATATGCTGGCTCATTTTGTGCAAACGCAGGATTTGATGTCGGTTTTGTGGCGGGCGAAGGCGCACCTCAAGGATTCAGGCACGTTCATGCTGGATCTCAGCGTCCCCAATATTCCGTACATGGTCGCAATAAACGGAGTGACCCGCAAATACGAGTTCGTCCACCCTTTGACGGGAACAGACATTCTCGACTACTTGACAGCCACCTACGATTTCACCCGTCAGATCGAAAAGAACCGTATAGCCTTGGAGGAATACTCAGAAGGCCTTCTGGTCCGCCGGGAGAAAACGGAGGCACACCTCACTTACTTTTTTCCGCGAGAGGTTCGGCTCATGCTTTGGGCCGCAGGCTTCAAAATAGTGAGAGAGCAAGGATCTTTGGAAAAAGACATTCCCATAGACGACAAATCCGGCGAAATGGTCTTCTTCTGCCAGAAGCGTTGACCCACCCCAAAACCAATGTTGCGGCTTTCTTCGGCGTATCTTCTCAACCAATTTGAGTCTGCCCATTACGGGCATAATACTCGAACCAGGCAACGGTTCTTTCAAACCTGTCTATTCGGTGAGTAAAACGGGTCAGACCATGATACTCTCCCGGGTACCGGACAAACACCGCTTCTTTCCCTAGTCTTTTCAACGCGGCGAAGAATTCCTCTCCCTGAGAGGTCGGGCACCTGATGTCAAGTTCACCGTGCAATACCATGAAGGGCGTCGTGACATTTTTGACGTAAGCAATTGCTGACCGGGACAGCAGTTTGTCCCCGTCATCCCACGGGTTGCCGCCAAAATGGTGTTCTCCCACCAAGACTATATCTTCTGTGGAATACATGCTGTACCTGTTGGCAATAATGGCCCCTCCCACAGCAGCCTTAAATCTGTTGGTTTGTGTCACGATCCAACTGGTCATGAAGCCGCCGTACGACCAGCCTGTCACAAACAGGTTGGAAGGATCGGCGATGCCGTCCGCTACGATCTTATCTACCCCGGCCATAAGATCCAAATAATCCTGGCCGCCCCAATCGTCCACTACCGCACTGGTGAATTCTTGGCTGTAACTGGTTGAGCCGCGCGGGTTCGCCCCAAGCACGGCAAAACCTTTCGCTGCCAGCAGTTGCCATTGATATATGAAGTTCGGCCCGTAAGCCCCGGCGGGCCCGCCGTGAACGCTAAGGACAAGGGGATACCTTTGCCCTTCCCGGTAATTCACCGGCAAAGTCAGAAACGCGTCAATATCCCAGTTCTGAGCGCCCCTGAAAGTGATTCTGCGGGTTTCTCCCAAGTTTACATCCTTTAACCACGGGTTGGTGTCGGTAAGACGTGTGGGGGCTGCCCCTTCACAAAAGGAGTACAGATCTTCCGTCTCATCAGGGGACCCGACAAGGAAGACGAACTTGCCTGCCCCATAGTCAAAGGCCACAAGGTTGCGCATTTCCTGGCCCCAAACTTTGGATGGCAAGGTTTCGCTGTTCCCTTGTCCGGCATGAGCCCGGTACAAAGACCCGGCGCCTCTGTCCGAAACCAAAAACAAAAGGGTCTCATCGCTTTCCCATTTGTATGGGGGAGCCGCCCCGTAGCGGATGTCAGAGCTGGAACCGTAACCTAAGGGCCTGTCAAGGGTTTTTGTCAAACACTCGGCATCTTTTTGAGTGAGCGGGGCGAGTGCCTTACCTCCGGCCTGCTCTTTTAAGGCTTCCCAAAACTCTCCCAGGTCTAAGACCCACAACCCTTGGTGGGTTGAAGCGCCGTGAGATCCGTCGTGGCCGGCGAAGGCGAGCCTGGAGCCATTTGGGGAAAAGGATGGATTGTGCACCGGGCCGTCCCCTGAGTACAACCGGGTCATGGCGCTTGATTCTGTATCCACCAACCAAATATCCTGTTTTTCAAGGTAATCCGCATCTTCCCTTCTTAATGCGGTAACGGCCAAAAACTTGCCATCTGGGGACCAGGCCAAAGAGTCGTGGTCGAAATCGCCCCCGGTAATTCGACTGACTTTGGGTGCCGCTTCCGGTTCACGCGCCTCATCGGGAATAGCCACTGTAAACACGTGATTTCTCAGGTCCCCCATATACCCCTTGCCATCGGCTCTGTATTTGAATCTGGTTATGACCTTTACGTCTGAAACTTTGGGCCCGTCCTCCGAAGTTGGATTGCTGGCCGGATTGGACCCTTCTAAGGTCTGCTTTGCCTGGCTCGCGGCCCGTTCCCGATCCTTTTCCGGAGCGCCTGGATATGGTTCCCAATCCTCAGCCTTGGTAAAATCTCGGGAACTAAACGCCAAGGATTTTCCATCAGGGGCCCACGCTATGTTCTGCACCGCCTGCTCAGTGGGGAGGTGCCAAGCCTCGCCGCCGGTCGTATCCAACACCCATATTTGGGCTTTTCCAGATCTGTCGGATATGAAGGCTATACGCTTGCCGTCTCTTGACCAGCGGGGGGACCTGTCTTTTCCGCTATGAGTAAACCTTTTTGGACTGCCGCCCGACGAGGGCACAGCCCAAAGAAATGTGAGCCCTTTGTCGGTTTTTATGTCGGGCACAGATACTGTGTATAGGATTTGCGAGCCGTCGGGCGACAACTGAGCCTCACCCGAACTTTTGAACCTCATAAGATCCTGTGGTTTGAGAGTATTTTGCACGGTTAATCCCCTCTTTTTTGGACTTGCCGGGTACTTGATTCGGAGTTTGGGACCATTATACCTTCAAGCGCGTGGGATGATCCTTGCCCTGTTTGGCACCGGGCGGCCTGCGTTCGCACCCCACGCGGAGGGATCCTGCCCCACGTGTCGAATTGCCCTTAAGTAGACATCACAAGAGCGCTTCAGGGGGGTAGCCGAGTCGAATCCCACGGCTCGCAAGAGCAACATCGAACTGATGAGAATCGTTTTGTTCACCATGGTGGTGTCCCTTCACATTGCCGGATCCTACTTGGAAACACATTTTTACACGGGCACTTTGAACTGGCAATTCTCCAATCTGATTGACGGATGTTCGCGCCTTGGAAGCATCGGTTTTGTGTTGATAGCAGGCTACTTCATGTCCGGTTCCAGAAGGAAAAACCCGGAGCGCCGAGTCCTGAAGCTTCTACCACCTTTAGCCTTCTACTTCCCCGTTTACTTGGCTTTGTATCACATGGATGCCCGAGTGGCGAACCACCCGGCAAATTCCGTACCCCTGGCCTTTCACCAGACTCCGACTTTTCGGACGGTCATGGACTTTTTGAAAGCAGACGGCCATTTTTATCCGTTGTGGTATGTTCAAGTTTTCATCGTTACCTACCTGTTGGCTCCGTACCTGAACATTCTGACCGCGAGGTTGGAACAACGCGAACTGAAGCGCCTCATTCTTCTGCTCTTCACCATCACGTCGGCTATTCCTACTGTGGTTTACATAACGGGCATAAGTTTCTACAGGTCGGATTTCTTCGGTTCAAAACTGAGTCTTTTTATAACCATCTATTTGATTGGCACCTATGTCAGAAGATACGGAGAGACAAAACTCGGCCTTGGGCAGCTTTTCTTTTTGTTCGCGGCAGGCGAGTTTTTGATAGTGTTCCTGACCTTTCTTTACAACTCGCGGTACAGCCCCCTCATTTTCTTTGGAAGGATCGTAGGAGTGACTATGACCTACCCCTTCGCGGGGTTTGTGGGCAATTTCTATGAGCGCAGCAACTCCTTGGTCATAGCCACCGCGGTGCTCATGCTGTTGTTCTTTTTGAAACTGGAGTTTTCCAGCAAGACCGTCAATAGGTTGGCTTCCAAGACATACGGAGCCTATATTTGCCACGTATTCTGGATAAACATCCTGCGAAATCATTACCCGGTCTTTTCCCATCTTCCGTATGCTGTGTCCACAGTATCCCTTATCGTCTGCGTCATTCTGTGCGCCATTGCAACCGAGAGTCTGAGGCAATGGTTTTTTGGCCTGTTCGCCAAAAACCTGACTGGTTGAATCTTCGCATAGGAACTGTAATCGGGTAGGAGGCTGGTCGTTAATCGGCCAGCCGACCTCCCACACCACCGTGCGTACCGTTCGGT
>CAZYEC010000080.1:0-5603 GCA_964646385.1 uncultured Eubacteriales bacterium
CAAACCTACACTTCGGGATTGATGGCCTCTTGCCTTCTTTAATGCTTACCCGCTAATTCTCAAAACCCACGAACATTTTACTCATACTTCGCCGGTTCCAGGCATGTCAATGCTCAGTGATTCTGTCACCCCCAAAACACTAATTTGCTCAATGATTTTGTCACCCTTTAGCCTTGGTCGGGGCAGCATCACGCTGCCCCCGGTTTGTGTCAGGACAAAGTGCTCAGGTGCCTGTTCTCGTGTTTGCGGAAATAACTCTCAACCGGATCCCGGCCGGGTCTTTGTAGCGTGAATTTAAGCCACGGATTGTCCGGGCTTGGCTTTCTGCCCACCGGCTTGCGTTGAACAGGCTCTTTTTGCTGACGCTCAGGCCTGGGGAAGACGAAAGCCTGAAGTATGTAGCGTTGTCCCCGGTAGAAAGCGTCCAGTGAACCGTCCAGATGAAGAAGCACTTCGACTTTCGCCCTTGGAGGCAGAGGCGTTGCCTGCTGTTTTTGGTCCAGAAGCCTGTACGTTTGACCGTGGTACGAGATGACGGAACCGTTGGTGGCCGTTCTTGTTTCTTTGGCACACAAGATGGCGTCCAAGTCTGTGTCCGCGGATAAAGGCATGTAAGCCGGCGCGGGATCGGCAGGTTCCACCGCGAAGCGTTCGTTGAACCTGTCGATAAAGCCCGGGAGGAACGCATTGGCTTCATCCATGGTCGAAATGCCGGCCAGCCTTAGCTCAATCATAAGGCGACTTTGGAGCGTCCCCCAAAGACGCTCGATGCGCCCCTTGGCTTGGGGGGATCGGGCATGGATGTGGGTTATCCCCAGTTGGTCAAGGGCCCTTCCGAACTGGGTAAGCGCCACCTGCTTGCCGGCCAGCTCTTCTTCAATCGTGAGTTTGTCTTTGGCGGGGGAAAAGAAGATGCTGTGCCCGTCACTGTAGACGGCCCTCGGGATGCCATGCCGGGCCACAGTCTGCCTTAGCGCTTCAAAGTACCCCTTCAAGTCCTCCGTTGGGCGGAAACAAAGCCCAAGGATCTTGCTTGTGGCGTCGTCGATGTTGCCGTGAAGACTGAGGCGCGGTCCACGGTCCTCCAGCCAATCAAAAGGGCTGGCGTCGGTCTGAAGCAAAAGACCCTCCTTTGGTGCCCTGTCCCGGGTCTTGCGGCCACGTCTGCCTTTTTTCGCGTGTGACAGGGGCACTCCCGAAGCCTTAAGAATCCTTCGAATGCTTTGGTGGGAAACCCGGATGTCCTGATACTTTTCCAGGAGCTCCGACATGTGGGCTGAGCTGGCGTCCTTGTAAATGCCTCTGGCCAGTGCTACTACCTTGGCCCTGACATCTTCAGGTATAGTGCGTTTGGGGGTTCGACCGCGGTTATGGTGAGCCAGGGCCGAAACCCCCTCCTGTTTCATTCCTTTCTTCAGCCTTTTCACCTGACGCTCGCTTAGACCCAGAATCTCGGCAGCCTGCTTCACCGTAAGTCCCCCATCAATTGCTCTTTCGATTACATAAACCCTCCGTGCTTCTTTGCTGCTCAACAAAACCTCTCCCTTTTCCATGGTGACATTTTCTCAGAGCAGTTACGGGGTGACATTATCAAAGAGCGATAACATCGCCGGTTCCAGGCATTGACTGCCGAGTGAATCGTGATATAATCCCATGCTGAGAAGGACCTGACGCTGTCGATTGTCGATCACTGCCGCAACGCGTTTGACGGCGGTTTTTGTGTCTTTCCACACCCTTGCCGGGGTAAGAACGTGTGCTGCCGCGCAAGACAGTGTCGGCAGTTCATGAACAGACCTGCCATGGAATAGGCCTACTGCGGTAAGAGGGCGGGCGCGTGGTAACGGCATCTGGACAGTTTTGGGCCCAGCATAGAGTCGAAACAACGGACATACACTGATATGCGTTTCGCGAGGTTCAACTGTGTACCGTAAAAGGACGATATTGTGCTGACAGACTTTTTAAATTAATTCCCACAAGGAAAGGCAGAGATATGGGAGGATGGCAGGACGCGAGATACTTCTTTCTCCCGAGGGGAAGAAGAACGTGGAGAAAGAACTAAGCTACTTTAAGCTTGTCAGAAGGAGGGAAGTCGCCGAACGCATAAAGGCGGCGCGGGAATTCGGCGATTTGTCCGAAAACTCTGAATACGAAGACGCCAAGAACGAGCAAGGATATGTGGAAAACCGCATCAAGACTTTGGAAAAAATTCTTCGACACGCAAAATTGACTCAAGTGGACGGGGCGAATCTTGAGACTGTCATAGTTGGCTCCACTGTAAAGGTGAAAGACCTTTCGAAAAACCGGATAGTCCAATATACTATCGTGGGTTCCCCGGAAGCGGATCCTTCCAAAAAAAGGATTTCCGACAAATCCCCGGTGGGTAGCGCTTTGTTGGGGCAACGTCCGGGCTCCGTCGTGACGGTTATGGTTCCGGCGGGGACTTTTAAGTATGAGGTGCTTGGCATAGAGGCCTAGGCCCAGATCTCAGGAGGCCTGCAATGACCCAAGATATGAACTCAATTCCAGGATCCAGGCTGCAGGAAGAGATCCAGCGTAGAAAGGCCAAAGTGGATATGGCCATCCAAAAGGGGCTTGACCCCTGGGGTGGCAGATACGACGTTACTTCAACGGCTAAAGAGATCCGGTGGAAATGTGATGAGATGGCCTCCGGGAAAGTGCGCATCGCAGGTCGCCTTACTGCGTTTAGGGGGCACGGGAAAGCCATTTTTGCGGATCTTCAAGACAGGTCGGGCCGCATCCAGCTGCACGGGCGTTTGGATCTTTTGGGTGAGGCCAATTATCGGGATTTTCTGGATTTCTTGGACATCGGGGACATCGTCGGAGTCGAGGGAACAGTCTTTCGCACCAAAAAGGGAGAACCCACGGTTGAAATCCACGAGTGGGCCCTTCTGTCCAAGTCTCTCAGACCTTTGCCCGAAAAGTGGCACGGTTTGACAGATGTTGATCTGAGGTACCGGCAAAGGTATTTAGACCTGATTGTAAACCCCGGGGTCCAAGACACTTTCATCAAGAGGACAAAAATCGTCTCCTATATAAGGCGTTATTTGGATGAGCGCGGCTTCCTTGAAGTCCAGACCCCGGTTTTGCAGCCCATAGCCGGCGGGGCCAATGCCAGGCCTTTTGTCACCCATCACAATGCCTTGGACATTGACGTTTACATGAGGATTGCCACCGAGCTGTATCTGAAAAGGCTTTTGGTAGGGGGCCTCGAACGCATCTACGAGATTGGCCCCAATTTTCGCAACGAGGGGATCGACACTAAGCACAGCCCCGAGTTTTACATGCTCGAAGTCTATCAAGCCTACGCCGATTACAACGACATTATGACGCTGGTGGAAGATATGGTGTCGGGTTGTGCCATGGAGGTCTTGGGGACCGCAAAGCTTACCGCCGAAGGACATCAGATCGATCTGACGCCTCCTTGGAAACGCTTAACAGTGTGGGACGGTATACAGACGTATGCCGGGATAACCCCGAGAGATCTTCGAGATGACGGCGATGCCCGGGCTGTTGCTAAAAGACTGGAACTGAAACTCAATAAGGGAATCAGTAAAGCAAGTGTAATAGACAAACTTCTCGATCAATACGTTGAACCCAATCTCATTGAACCTACGTTTCTCATGGATTACCCGGTGGAAATTTCTCCTCTGGCCAAAAGGAAAGCCGGCGACCCCACTTTGACCTGCCGTTTTGAGCCTTTCGTTCTGACCAGGGAATTGGGGAACTCGTTTTCGGAACTGAACGATCCTGTGGATCAAAAGGGACGTTTCATGGAGCAAGCGCGGCAAAAGGCTTTAGGGGACGAAGAGGCTCATCCTTACGATGAGGATTTCGTCACGGCACTTGAATACGGTATGCCTCCTGCGGGCGGCCTCGGTATAGGTATTGAAAGGCTTGTTATGCTCTTGTGCGGCATAGATTCCATAAGGGACGTAATCCTGTTTCCCATGATGAGACCCAAATAGGCGCAGTTTCGCATCTTCGGGTATTTCCTGCTTAAGACGGAGAAAATCTATTTATCAGGTGTGTCAATGCTCAGTGATTCTGTCACCCCCAAAACACTAATTTGCTCAATGATTTTGTCACCCTTTAGCCTTGGTCGGGGCAGCATCACGCTGCCCCCGGTTTGTGTCAGGACAAAGTGCTCAGGTGCCTGTTCTCGTGTTTGCGGAAATAACTCTCAACCGGATCCCGGCCGGGTCTTTGTAGCGTGAATTTAAGCCACGGATTGTCCGGGCTTGGCTTTCTGCCCACCGGCTTGCGTTGAACAGGCTCTTTTTGCTGACGCTCAGGCCTGGGGAAGACGAAAGCCTGAAGTATGTAGCGTTGTCCCCGGTAGAAAGCGTCCAGTGAACCGTCCAGATGAAGAAGCACTTCGACTTTCGCCCTTGGAGGCAGAGGCGTTGCCTGCTGTTTTTGGTCCAGAAGCCTGTACGTTTGACCGTGGTACGAGATGACGGAACCGTTGGTGGCCGTTCTTGTTTCTTTGGCACACAAGATGGCGTCCAAGTCTGTGTCCGCGGATAAAGGCATGTAAGCCGGCGCGGGATCGGCAGGTTCCACCGCGAAGCGTTCGTTGAACCTGTCGATAAAGCCCGGGAGGAACGCATTGGCTTCATCCATGGTCGAAATGCCGGCCAGCCTTAGCTCAATCATAAGGCGACTTTGGAGCGTCCCCCAAAGACGCTCGATGCGCCCCTTGGCTTGGGGGGATCGGGCATGGATGTGGGTTATCCCCAGTTGGTCAAGGGCCCTTCCGAACTGGGTAAGCGCCACCTGCTTGCCGGCCAGCTCTTCTTCAATCGTGAGTTTGTCTTTGGCGGGGGAAAAGAAGATGCTGTGCCCGTCACTGTAGACGGCCCTCGGGATGCCATGCCGGGCCACAGTCTGCCTTAGCGCTTCAAAGTACCCCTTCAAGTCCTCCGTTGGGCGGAAACAAAGCCCAAGGATCTTGCTTGTGGCGTCGTCGATGTTGCCGTGAAGACTGAGGCGCGGTCCACGGTCCTCCAGCCAATCAAAAGGGCTGGCGTCGGTCTGAAGCAAAAGACCCTCCTTTGGTGCCCTGTCCCGGGTCTTGCGGCCACGTCTGCCTTTTTTCGCGTGTGACAGGGGCACTCCCGAAGCCTTAAGAATCCTTCGAATGCTTTGGTGGGAAACCCGGATGTCCTGATACTTTTCCAGGAGCTCCGACATGTGGGCTGAGCTGGCGTCCTTGTAAATGCCTCTGGCCAGTGCTACTACCTTGGCCCTGACATCTTCAGGTATAGTGCGTTTGGGGGTTCGACCGCGGTTATGGTGAGCCAGGGCCGAAACCCCCTCCTGTTTCATTCCTTTCTTCAGCCTTTTCACCTGACGCTCGCTTAGACCCAGAATCTCGGCAGCCTGCTTCACCGTAAGTCCCCCATCAATTGCTCTTTCGATTACATAAACCCTCCGTGCTTCTTTGCTGCTCAACAAAACCTCTCCCTTTTCCATGGTGACATTTTCTCAGAGCAGTTACGGGGTGACATTATCAAAGAGCGATAACAAAGGGAACGATTCTTCTTGACAAATTGTTAGCGGTGCCTTTAGGATAACTGAAA
>CAZYEC010000081.1:0-5530 GCA_964646385.1 uncultured Eubacteriales bacterium
GTGAAGATCGGGGCAAGGGCTGTGCCCCTCATGGAAGGAGCATGTTTGCGGACCGAACGTCTGATGGAAACTACGTTTCCCGAGGATCCTTTCTACCCGTTGTTCGTAGCGTACAGAAGGCATCATACGGCTACCAGAATCAAAGCCGACCTGCACCTCCGCTATTTTGGGAAATCCATCGATGAAGTGGTTCAGCTTTATGTGGATGAGATGGCTTTTGACAGGCAAACGGCCCGAGGCCAAGTAAGAGCTCATGAATTGCAGGTGGGGTATTTCAATACCTATTATTACGGTTTAAAGGCTCTGACTGACTTTGAGGCCAAATACAGGTACGATACAAAAGACTTCACCGAGATTATTTTTGGGTTGCCCCATGTAAGCCTGCAAAGCCTGGAAAAGTTTTTGAACATGAATCCGGTCGCTCAGAACAGGATTTTGACCGGTTTTCCAAGTATGTTGTGAAAAAGGTGCCAGCCGGAGGAGGGGACCGGGGGCTCAAAAACGTGATGCTGCCGGGGTCCAAAGCATTCTCCCGAAAAAGGGAATTGTGTGCTATACTATTGTCTGTTCGATAGATTCTTTGGAAGGTGATGATGGGTGGACGACCCTGGGAGTAGTATGTACTTGCTGGGTATCGTTTGTCTTGTGCTGTCGGCTGTTTTCTCCGGTTCAGAAAGTGTTTTGCTGTCCTCGGACTATGTCAGGCTGAAAAGCGCTTTTGGGGATCATAAAGGGCAAAAAAAAGCGCTCCGTCTCAAAAGAAACCCACAGATTGTGCTGTCCGGTATGCTTTTGGGCAACACATTTGCCAACGTTGTTTTCGCTTCCACGACCGCAAATATTGTTGCTGCTTATTTGGGTTCGGGCAGGAAAACTATTGATTTGGTCGCGACTTTGGTCGGGACGCTGCTTCTTCTTTTGTTTGGGGAGATTACGCCCAAATTCATAGGTACTTCAAATCCCGAGGCCTTTCTTGTAAGGGTTTCTTCAGGGTTATTGTGCTTTCAGAATTGCATGAGGCCGGTTTCGGGTGTTTTGCAAAAGATCGCCGAGCCTTTCTCGTCGTTTCTCCCCAGAACCAAACCAATGGCCGGGGAACTCAGCGAAGCCAGGCTTTTGGGGGCCGTGAATCTCGGTGAGACTTCCGGGGCCATCAGAAATGACGAAAAACGGATGATTCACGCTGTCATAAACTGCAAGGAATTGGACGTGGCCGATGTGATGGTTCCGCGCCCCGACATGGTGGCCATGGACGAGAACAAGGTTGCGGCGGATGGGCTGAACCTGATGCTTGAATGCGGGTTTTCCCGGATCCCGGTATTTGCGGATACTCGGGATAATGTTACAGGGATAGTCAACATCAAAGATCTTGTGGGGCTGGTGGGTAGCCCCAGGCTTTTCGTTGTTCCTCTCAAGGAGCTGGCTGTTGCTCCCCATTTCGTTCCCGAAAGAAAAAGCGTGCGCAACCTGCTCAGGGAAATGAAGACCGCGGGCATTCACATGGCCATAGCGGTGGATGAATTTGACGGAGTATCGGGCCTGGTTACTTTGGAAGATCTTGTGGAGGAAATCGTTGGCGACATCCGCGACGAATACGACGCCCGTGAAGCAGGCGCAGTGGCCGTGGGCGGCTCTTGGGAGGTGCCGGGGCGCATGAGCCTGGCCGATCTCAGGCACGCCACAGGGATAGAGCCCGACGTGGAAGGTTGCGATTCGGTTGCAGGGGTTCTAATGAAATGTCTTGATAAGGTGCCGGTGGCCGGGGATGTAGTCTATCTTAAGGCGCAGGGCTTGCGCCTGGAAGTCAAAGATGCCAGCGGCCCCAGGGTTGGCAAAATTCTGGTTTCTGTGGAAAAGAGAGAGGGTTTGGGGTAAATGGACACGGACATTCCGATTTTGGCCGTCGGTGTTCGGGCGCTTGTTTTTGTCTTGTCTTTCCTTGCAATAGGGTTTTTTTCTGGTTCCGAGACGGCATTTTTGGGAATGGATGTTTGGGCTGTTGAAGGGCTGTTGTCGCTAAACGACAAACGCGCCGAAAAACTCAGGTTGCTTCACGAGACCCGAGAAACCACTATATCGGCCCTTTTGGTTGGGACAAACGTTTTCACCGTGTTGGCTTCTGTCATGGCTATGTCGATAGCGATCTTGCTGGGAGCCCAAGGGGCAGTGAAGGCTGTGGCGGTGCCTCTGGCAGTGACTCTCCTGGTTTTTGTTTTCGCCGAATTAGTGCCCAAAAGCTATGCTTCCGAGAAACCAACTGAAACGGCGCTGTATGTAGCAATGCCGCTTTTTTCGGTTGTGGGCTGCTTACGACCTGTTGCCAGATTTGTTCAGGGGGTTCCCGTTGCATTGTCAAAGCTTTGCCGGTCCAAAACCGGTGCCGCTATTTCCAGTTCAGATGAAGCGGTGAGAGTGGCTTTGGATTTGGCAGGAGAAGAAAGCGGTTCAACAAAAGAGGATGCCGATGTCATTTCCGGCGTTTTGGATTCGTCGGACGTGAGTTTGGGACAGATAATGATTCCTATAGAACAAGCCGTGGTGTTCTCGCCGGAAACGACTTGCCAAGATGCTCTGGCAATCTTCAAAAAATACCGTTTCAGCAGAGTGCCGGTTTTTGACAAAAGGACTGGGCAAGTAACTGGGCTCGTTTATCTGAAAGACGTTGTCCGGTGTGTGCACATTGCCTCCGAGGGCCCAGGCAGGCTCCAGTCGGGCTGCCCAAAAACCGTGGGCGGAATCGCTCGGGGAGTCTTCGTTGTGGACGCAGGACAAAAGGTGCTGGATGTGTTGGCAAGGATGCGACAAAACAGAATTCACTTGGCCGTGGTCTTGCGGGGGCCAAAACCGGTGGGTATCGTCACCATTGAGGACTTGATCGAAGAAATATTGGGTGACATACCCGAGGATGTTTCTGCAATGCCTGTTGATGCCCAGGCCCCTGTTTTGAAAAATTCGAACGGGGCGGTGTCGGTCTTGTAAGCACTTGGATAGGGGGGCGTCCAAATGGATCACTGTGGTAACGCGCAAGTTTTTGGGGTTTTGGAAAATGATGCATTGTCCTTGCACCGAATAATGGTTTCTCCCCCTGTTTCAGGGTATCAAAACTTTCTTACCGCTTGGCTGCTGCGGGAAAAAAACGGAAAGGCTTACATCGTTGATGTGGGGCCTCAAGCCACGGTCGGTTCTCTCGTTTCATGTCTTGGGAAAATGGGAGTGGACAGAATCGATTTCGTGTTGCTTACTCACGTCCACATCGACCATATGGGAGGGGTGGGGGATTTTGTTTGTGCCTACCCCGAGGCAAAGGTAGTCGTGCATCCCAGAGGGCAGCCCCACTTGATCAACCCATCCAGGCTTTTGGAAGGGTCTTTGGCGACTCTCGGTGATGTCGCCAGGGCATATGGGGGCATCAAACCATTGTCGGAAGTGAACCTTTTGGAGGGTCAACACAATATCCCGGGATTCTTCATTTTGGATACCCCCGGTCATGCTTCTCACCACCGGTCTTACCTTTACGCCGGGCACGGGCAACGTATTATGTTCCTTGGGGAAGCGGCGGGGGTCTATTTTCCCCAAGATTATTTCCCCGAGCACCCTTTGCTCGAAGACGATGGTTCCGGACCTCAAAATAGGAATTGCTTTCAAACCGCGAGGAGCGCAAGTTGCGGTTACCTTCGACCCGCCACGCCTCCCAGGTTCTTTTTCGACAAGGCCATGGAGTCGGTGATTAAGATCATTGAGGCTAAACCTTGCCTGGCTTGTTTTGGTCATTACGGTTACCGTCAAGAGCCGGACTCGCTGTTGCGCGCGGCAAAAGGTCAATTGGAAGCCTGGCGCGGAGTCCTATCCGAAGTGACTAAGGAAAACCGGCTCTGCCCAGGGCATGCCGATTCTTTGACGGGGTCGCCTGGCTCGCCCGTACCGGTCCAAATAGAGAAGATTTTGGAAGAAGGGTCTGCCCGACTACTCGCAGAAGACCCGTGTTTGAGCAAGTTTTCTTTATTTCCTCAAGACATCCGACGGCGGGAACTATACTTCATCCAAAACAGTATTTCGGGTTTTTTGGGTCATCTTTTCGCCCAATAAGTCCCTACATGCGGATCTGTCCGGGAATCTTGGGAAATGCTCTGACCAAACCGATGTCTTTCAACCCCGTGATGTAACGAAGCAATCGTTCGATTCCGATGCCGAATCCGCTTGAAGGTTGAAGGTCCGGGCCCGCCGCGCTCAGGAATTGTTCAAAGCCTTCAAGTTCCAGACCTCGGGCTCGCGCTTTTTGCCTCACGACGTGGGGCTCGAATTCTCTCTCACCTCCAGAGATTGCCTCGCCAAAACCTTCAGGATAAATGAGGTCCATGCTTCGTACCTTGTCGGAGCCTGCGTTGTCCTTGTAATAGAACCCCCTGGAAGACTGTGGGTAGTCAGTTATCCAAAAGAAACTGTCTATTTCCCTTGATACGGCGGTTTCAACCGCTTCCGGTAGTTCCTCGCCGTAGTCAGCATGAACCCCCATGTCACG
This sequence comes from uncultured Eubacteriales bacterium, assembly GCA_964646385.1. Classification (GTDB taxonomy): domain Bacteria; phylum Bacillota; class Sulfobacillia; order Fermentithermobacillales; family Fermentithermobacillaceae; genus JAXGZG01. The sequence goes on from CAZYEC010000081.1 coordinate 4,520, forward strand.
GGCTTTGCTTATCAGGCTGTCATAACTGAACCGTGGGAACGGCCTGTGGGGCACAGCTAAGGTTCTGCCAAAAACGGAAAGCATTTCTTGGCATTTGGACAAAATGTCCCGATGTATGTTAACGAGCATTCTTTCAGCCAGATCTATGCTGTCATCGCAAGTGCAGTTGGCTTCCTCCAAATCGAGCTGGCAGAATTCCACCAGATGTTTTCCGCTGCGTGCGTTTGCGCACGGTTCAAGCCGCACGTTGGGGGAAAAACAATAGATCTTGTCGAACGCGCTTGCCAGGATCTGTTTGTGAAACACCATTGAACTTGTCAAATATACCTTACTGTCGTAAAGGCAGACCGGCACGCGTTCTGCCCCTCGAAGGCCGGGATCAGTGACTGTTGAGATGATGGGAGGCAGGAATTCCACAAACCCTTGGGCGTCAAGGAAAGCTCTCAGTGAAGACATGATTTCCTGACCCAAGCGGAAAACAGATTGCGCAGTCTCAGTTCGCAAATACAAAAGATAGTCTTTGGCCATTTCAATCCCCCCATAATGAAAAACGCCCCGCCCTATAGGGGCGAGGGTCGTTCGCGATACCACCCTAATTGGCTTTGAACAAAAAGCCATCTCTTGGAAGCGCAGGGACGAAGTATTTGTCCCGATGCCTCACTGCCTTTAACGGTGCAGCTCCGTCCACGTCTACTGGCATCTTACGCTTTCGGGTGGCGCTCCGGGGTGTTATTCGCTCAGGGCATCAGGCCGGGCTCGCACCGTCCCCGACTCGCTTGGCTGTGTTTCCCAAGTTACTGGTCCCCATCATCGCTTTCAGTTATTTTCTAAAGTCTACCCGGGCAGGCCGCTTCGGTCAAGGGGGTTATCGGAAAATTGTCGCCCGGTGTTTACGGCAAAACCCTACCAACCACCAGATACTAACTGCCAAACGATCGGTATTTAGGGTTCCCTGACCATGGACGGTGACTGTGGGTTTCGAATTGCACCATGGGCGTGGTGCTTCAAATC
>CAZYEC010000082.1:0-5318 GCA_964646385.1 uncultured Eubacteriales bacterium
CACCCGTTTCTTTTTTGACAGGGCGTGTGAACAACCTATTGCGGGCGGGCGATCGCGATGAAGTTCTTTGCGGGGGTGGAGTGGGGGAACGTTCCAGTAGGGCGATTCATGGCGAAGGCCAATCCTATGAGACCGCGGGGAAAGACGTGCACCCCATCTCAAACCGGGTGTTTTCCCTCGCCGGTGCGGCTCTTTTGTGGGCGGGATTTGATGTGGACCCGGGGATTTTGCATCGCCCGTGTCCGGTGATAAAGGCCGGGTGTCGATTGTGAGAAAAGCAGAAGTTTCGCGATCCATGTTTGTTCGTGAGGGGGAGAGTTGAAGGGTGAAGCAGAACTCACATCTCTGGCACGGATTAAGCGGAAGAAAAGTTCCGCTGTTTTGGGGTGAGAAGATGAGTTCGGAAATCCTTCGCAAATGGATCAGTCTGCTTGCCGGAAAGCAAACCGCCGATCCAGAAATGAATGAGTGGTACTTGGGTCTCGACGAGAATCTGAGCAAAGCTGACCGCAGAAGGGTCGTTCTACAGCATATTGCCAGACAAACAAGTCTTCTTTGCAAGGAAGGCGAGACTCGTAAGCTGTCCCAAAATTTTGCAAAAGCCGGGTCCGCCATACAAGAAGCGATTCTTCGGGGGATTGAGGATTTTGTGCAACGGAAATCGACGGAGCGCGATTCCACACGTCAATCTGTTGTAAACGAAATGTTGCCTCTTTTGATTGCCAAGGCCAAGAAAGGTTCGGGGCTTTTCATTTTGCCTCGACTAGCAAAGATAGTGGGCGGACGCAGTGCCGCTCATTCGCTTTTGTCAAGGTTTCTGGCAGATGGGGAGATTCCAGAAGAGTGCGAAACCGCGCTCAAAGAAATGTTGGCACGCGATCCTGGGGCTGCCCAAATAAGGGCTTTGGCTGCGGAACAAAATGTGCAAGAGGGCGCTCTGCCACCTGACGAAGTAACATCGCTCATGTCAAGCTATTGTGTGCCTGGAGAGTGGCTTTCCATTGTGGAATCCTATCTGCGTGCAAATCCTCACTTCCGCCAATCGCTGCTATCTTCCGCGATTTTCACTCTTAAAGATAAAACGAGTACCAAAGATTTGACGGGCACTCTTGTGAGGGTGTTGATCGTGGGAACCCGGGCGGAAGATGAAGGAGACAAACAACTTGCGTATTCAGCTTTTTGGCGACTCAAAAAGGGACGAACCGCATTTTTGCAGGCAGTACCGTTGGCGCTGGTTGAAGAATTGCTGTTGTGGGGGCTTACATCCAACCCCCATTTGTCGTCTGCCCTTGTGGCTGTTTCTGATGTGCATCCTCTTTCGGACAGAGTTCTGCAGTTAATCCCTATGGCTACCGAAAGAACCGTGAACCGCAAAGGAGTACGGTCGGGTTTAGTCGCCTTACACAGAAACAGGTATTCCGATGCCTCGGGACATGCCACGGCGATTAACCGGTACTTGGCTTTACAGGCGGGTACCCCTCGTGAGGAAAAGCGGTTGCTGTTGGAGGCGTTGAATCATTCTCCCGTGGCGGTTGCTTTGTGTTTGAGGAATGCAGCTCCGGAACGCCAGCAGCAGATTTTAGAAGGGTTAAGCATAGGCAGGGTCGCAAAAAGCAATTTGAGACTCCTGACCGCTCTTTTGGATACTGCAGTAGATGAGCCGCTTATTCGCCATATCCTTGGCTTAGCTTCCTCTCCACCGGCGGTGGTTGTTCTCAGGCTACTGCGGCTTGCTGCTGCCGGATGTCTTGGCCTGGATGGAGTTGTTGCCAAGGATAACGCCCTTTCCTTTGCTGAGAAAACCGTAACTCACCTGCCCCACATGATTGACACGGATTCCGTGGTCCGCATTGTGGATAAGTTGTGTATAGAATTGCCAGCGTTGACTGTAAACCCGGGACTAGAATTCCTACAAGAACTGGGAAATCTGTTTACTGCTGTAACGCGTTTAGTTGCTGCTGTTGCTCCGCTTCAAACTCTGAAGCGTATGACCGCCGAGAACGTTTTCGGGGGGCTCGTAACCAGAATTCTGGACGAAGGCACTGAGGGCAAACAAGCCGCGCTGGCTGCGCTTCGAACCCAAATGATACGAGAATCCGAGGGCTACATTGCCGGTATCCTTGAATCTCTGACAGAACTTCCAGGTGATGAAAATGAATGCTTGCCTGAAGCCATATCCATACTTTTCGATACTGTGAAGGCTTCTGTGCAAATGGCCACGACCAAGATAAAAGACCTGGTTGCAGTGGGCAAGTCAGAGAAATTCTCGAGTTCCGCCAAGAGTTCAACGGAAAATGCGTGGTTCAACCTATGCCAGGATGTGGCAGATCTTGAGGCGCAAATTCGGTTGTTTCGATCTAGGGCAGCCAGAATCGTGGCTGATGCTGTCAGTCACCAGTTTGAAAATGTGTGTGTCTACTATGGCACATATTCTCGTGTGCCTGCGGGTCTCCTGGGACGATTCAACCGGTTGTTTGCTTCGGCAGGAGTCCTAAGTGCGGATGGCGATGCTCGGGCTTTGCCCTTTGAGCCGTCAGATCATCAGATGGAGCCTGGGGCAGTTGTTCCCGCAGGCACTGAGGTCACGGTGGTCTGTCCTGGTCTGCATTTGCATGATGGGACAGCTCTCTCCAAAACACTGGTTAAGCGGGAGTCGGAAGAACACTAGAGGAGGGGCCGACCGTGTACGGGGTAGATTTTGGCACAACCAACTCGTCTATATGTGTGTGGCGAACCGGCAGACCACGACCCGACGAAATACTCTTGACGCAAAACCAGCCGTTTGAAAGCACAGTGGTCTTTTTGGAACCTGGCGGAGGAAGAGTTGCCGGCGACCGCGCCGAGACGGTTTATCAGCAGAGCGTGAGACCAGACGGTAAGTTCGTCCGGCTTTTCAAGCCCCTGTTGGTAACACCTGCGTGGGGCTCAGTGCGCTGGCGTTTGCTTGAATCAGATCCTGTCTTGATCCATGACAAAAGAACAGAAGACTGCATGATAAGAATTAACGAAGACAGATGGGCGCTGGAAGGAACCACCAAAGAAGGGACAGTGCCGTTCTTCACTCCTGATGAAATCGATATGTCCGCTATCGAAGTCTTGCGGCATTTGAAAGCCCATGCCGATTTGGCAACCGGGGAGCCTCAGGAAGATGGCGTAATAATCGGAGTGCCTGTTCACTTTTCTCCAACTGGAAGATCCCGTTTGCGTGGGGCCGCGGTGAGGGCAGGCCTGGCAAAGCGTCTGCAAGACGTTCACGTTCTGTTGGAGCCTTTGGCGATGGTGTTCCAGTACGCTGTGGCGGGAGGGGATCCCCGAAGGGTTCTGGTGTTCGATTTTGGTGGCGGCACGCTGGACCTGAGCGTCGTCGATTTGATACCAAAAGGTCGCAGCCACAAGTACGTCGTTCGGTTGCACGACAATCTGCCGGTAGGTGGGGCGGATCTTGACCGGGCGCTATTTGATCATCTGGTGGACGCAAGGCTAGGGAATGCCGTGAACGATCTGAGGCATGATTCCCCCGGGTGGGTGCGTCTGATGAAGGATGTAAGGCTTCTGAAAGAGCAACTTAGCACCCGTTCCAGAGTTGAGACCGCAATTGTGGTTGGGCTGGGAAAAGCCATAACCTGCAGCGTCACCCGAGACGCTTTCGAGAAGGCAATCGGCGACGACCTGACAAAGATCCGGGATAAGCTATTGGATATTGGCGGCCGGTTGGATGGGGGCTTGGCCTCTTTAGATAGGGTTTTGATGTCGGGTGGAAGCTCGCTTGTCCCCGCTGTGATGAGATTGATCAGGCAGGCGTGCCCCAACAGTCAAGTTGATGACAGGTTTGCGGGGCCTGGCAAGGCGGCAATGGGATATGGCCTGGCCAGAGACGAGATGGCAAAAGTAGAAGACATGAACGACACCGATTATTGTCTTTGGAACTATTCCAACCACAACCTCGAAACCTTTGTCCGGGCTGACATACCTTTAGGCTCAGATAAAGGCCAAAATGGGGCGTTAGTGACTCTAGACGGTTACGGGACAGACCTTTTGGTCTTCTCAAAAGATGACGCAATACCCGTTCCCATGTGTAAGGTGAGGGTGCCCGAGGGGCCCACGGGCCTGGAGGTAATTGGGAACGTTGATCCCATGACGCGAGAATTAGCAGTTAGAGTTCTGGACAGTGATTCTGGTTGCGAGTTGGAGGTTGATCAAGAACCGTGGACCGGGGGTGCAACAGACCCGCCGTTTGTCGTGTGGAAAGGTCAGCTTCTTAGAATGCCTCGGCGGCTATTCGGGCCCAAAAGGCACGGGGTGGTTACGAACGTCTTTCCCTTTTGGGGTTGCCCTAGGGAAGTTGCCGTCATGAATAGCGAAAAGGCTCATGTCAGGGTAAGGACGGGCGACAGCCACGAGATAGTCGTGGACAGCGGGGGAGCCGAGGTGTTCCGCCAAGTGCCGCGGATCGGTGAGATTTTGGATGTTGACCGAATGCCTGATTCAAGTTTTGGTCAATTTCGGTGGTCATCCGTGGGTCATCAGTACGAAGTCTTGGCGCAGGACCCGGTGGTCCCCGAAGAGGCTGCTTTCAAGGAAGTAGCAACGGGAACGACAGGGCAGGCGCTAACTGCGCTGGAAATTCCTGCAGAAAACGAGTCAATAGACATTGACGAGACCGTTCAATGGCTCACCGGCGAGTGGGAGTCGCTGCTGAGATCGTTGCCGGAGCAGGTGAGGCAGTCCATTGAGATTGCTTTTGAGGTCGAGGACATGAAACGGAAAATTACCGCTGCGTTCATTTTTGTTGAAGACGCAGATTCGAGACAGAGGCTTTTCAAGATGTTGCGCTCCGTGAATAGCATCCTTGATTGTATGGTGCGTGATGCCTTGTAGTGGGATACCTTATTCCAATACGGCCTTAGAAAATGCGTCTGCGGCATCTGAGTAGAAGACAATGTTAATTCTTGTGGCCAGTTCGTCAGGAAGCTCCAGTAGCAGGCGACGGGTGGACACTGGCATGAGCAGCTGTGCTGCACCTTTTTCTACGGCTAGTTCCGCAACAGCCACAGGATTGGGGATTATCTCGATAGACCCACCCAGATTGAGGGCGCCCACTATCACCAAACCCCCTTTCATGCTGCGTTCAATGAGAGCGCCACACAATGCGATGAGAATTGCCAACCCAAGGCCGTGACCAGACCTATCGTTGTCCATCGCCCTTAGCTGCACAGAAAATTCGTGTCCACGAGGGTCTCGGTTGCCTATTAGGGTTTTGGCTTGGAAATATAGGTTTTGTTCCCCAAACCTTACACTTTCCCTGAATGCTGGGGGAA
>CAZYEC010000083.1:0-3593 GCA_964646385.1 uncultured Eubacteriales bacterium
AACAAAGTCAGAGGGTACTCGATGTTCTGAGCGTTTTTTAAGCGTTCGAAGACCTGACTTAGCCCATCTTCAAAAAACTGCCTAGCTTGCCTGCTGTCACCACCAAACCGATAAGGGGTCGCAACGAGCTCTTGATTCTTTGGAACAAGGACAGTGCTGAACATTTTTGGAAACCTCTGTGTAAGCATACGTCTAAGCCATACGTAAAAAAAATCCGAAAGATCAGCGTACCCGATGTTGTCGTAGTAGGGGGGGTCAGTGCATATTACTGCCGAATGACTGAGGGCTAGAGCATCTGTTGCATCAAATTGGGAGACAACCCCCCCAATCTCCGGAGAGACTCGCTGCAGCACCTTTGGGATCCACTCAACCGAACCACTCCAGCTACCCGTGCGGTCACTGAATGGATTTGCCTCTGCATAATCCCAAGTCATGGGAATTGCCTGCCGACCAAAAGTTTGCTCTACTTTCTCGCCACCTGCATTCCAAATGCAAATCGTGCTGGCCCGATTTGCCAGTCGAGAGACACCGAAGGCCAAATAAGTTTCCACCGCATCCCCATAAGCCTCCGCACCCCGTCCCCCGCCCTCCAACCCCTCCCCTTCAAGAGGTAGGCCAGCCTTTCTTGCGTCCAAGACCACACGTTCTCTGACCTCCATGACAAGGTCGCTGAAAGTCGTCAAAGCCACCAGTTGGCGTGGGGTAAACAAATCCCGGTGTGTCTGCATGCCGTACAAAGGAACGCTTACAGCTGCCTTGCCTTCGAGTTCCGTACCAGGTCCCCAACTTGGGGTGACATCGGAACATTTTTCTTGCTCTACCGTAGCCTCAACATACACTCTTCCTCGCGACCCTTCCGCAACAATGGCCATCAACCTGGCACCCATTCTGCCAGCTTTGCCCTCGGACCGGATGTAATCAAGCGGCATGGGAACGCCCGATAACAGACACCTGCCGCCGCGGCGACTGACGGTGCCAGTGGATGGAATACCGTCCCCCGTCCTCACTTCAAACCTGTATGTGTTTGATTGTCTGTCGACTTTTGGTTCAACCCACGCTTTTTTCCCCTTTTTGGTGGATAACGCAAAGGACCTTACAAGGGGCACATGAGCCCCGCCACAGGCCGGATTGGGGCTCGGCACGGTCCGCGCCCAAAGCCAAGCGATCACAGTGGCCTCCCCTCCGCCGTGTTCTTCCGGCAGACGCACTTTTGGGTAAAGGTGGCCAATTCGTTTTTCTGCTTCGTCACGCATCCATTTACCGTAATAACGAATATCTTCGGCCAATCCTTGGGCACCTTGGTATTGCCCGGCCAGAATCTCCGGCTTGTTGTTGGGGTGCACAGGCGGCAATCCCGCGAACTTTGGAGGGATTTCCACCAAAGCCTTGGTGATGAGCACTGCCACGGGGTTCAGGTCGCTGGCATGGGCTTCCAGGCCCAAACGCTGAGCCTCAAGGGGAATCGAACCTCCACCGCAAAACGGATCCAACACCGGCGGCGGGTTGGGGCCTGTGCTTCTGAGAATTTCTGCTTTTGCCCGGTTCAACACTGTTTCATTACTAGTATTTTCCCATTTCACCAGGTCCTCGATTATCCCGAAAAGACGTCTACGTTCCTCCTGTTGCTCTTTTTCAGTCCTGAACACGTCCGGGTGGGCGGATGGATCGTCCACCAATTGGGCGAACAGAACGGCCCGGCATGCGGCCAGAGGTCTTCTTGCCCACCACAGATGCAGGGTGCTGGGATGGCCGTGGCGTATAGATTTTTCCCTTGCCGACTCAATGTTTATTTTGTCAAGAGGCAAGGCTACTTCAATGAGTTTTTTCTTGGGTCCGTTCATGCACTTCCGGCTCCTCTCCCCTGTGCCACAATTCATTCCATCTGTAATTCACACTTGTTACCCCAAAATCCGGTTCTCGCCCAAAAGGTTCCCGGACGTATCTCACAAAACACGTCGAATCCTCGTCAACCCGTACCAGTCCCAAAACAAACTGGTCGGGTTTATTGAGGGCAGTGAGAATTTCGTTTTTTGTAACTGTCACCGTTGTTGCTCCGGCAACACGGCCTTTGACCTCAATAAAACGCAAACTTCCGTCACGGGGCACCTTAGATTCTATATCGTAGCCGCATTTTGCGGCACTGACATCCTTGGGCATGTAGCCAAGTCTGATTTCTGCATCCATGACCGCTTCCATGGCCAGTCGCTCAATTCTCTGGGTCTCCAAAGCGCTTTGCTCAGGCTGCTCATTTTTGCCTGCAAGCCGGTCCATAAGGCCCACGGGCACTACAAGGGCCTGTCCCAAGACAACCGGGGGCAAAGGCACAAGGCTTCGTTCTTGTTCAAGTTCTACAAGCCTGTTTCCGAGCCTTACCTGCAGCTCGTCCGCCCTTTGACGTGCGCGCCCGGAGTTGATCTTGGCGTTTGGCTTCCCGGCAAGTTCTTGTTGTTTCAGTTCGATAGCCCGGTTGTCCCAGTAATTGATCTCTTTTGTTAGCCGGTCTTTCACCGCGACTACGGTTTTGTCCACGAGGGCCTGTCTTCTGGCCTTCACTTCCCGGTAGTGAGCGGGAACAAAATACTTTATCCCGTGGGCCACGGCTTCCGTCTCCGCACCGGTGGGGGTCAAAACATCTCGCAATGCGGCCTCTAAAACGTTCCTTTCTTCACTTTTGACTGCCCGGTAGTTGAGATAGGGGGCGTAACCGGCATCGCTGAACTCCCCATCTATGGTCCTCTCCACAAAATGCAACCTCCTGGAAACCAGTCGCCGTTCACCCGGTGACATAACCCTGCCGTCGGCGACAGAGTGTTCCAAGTAAAACAGCCACCGCAAAGAATCGCCGGGGTCTGTATCATCAACAAGGACCCCGCCCTGTTTCAGCAGCGATCTGTAACGTTCCAAGACGATATCGATGGTGGCATCCAGCAAAGGGTGGCCCGGACAAATGAGTGCCGCACGGGGTTTGCCATCAGCGTTGATTAGGGCTTTTTCAAAGCACACCCGCTCGTATTTGAGGACTATTGGTTCCCCGGCTCCAATTTGTCTGTCCCGGGCACGAATCAAAGAAGGCACATAGCTTATCTCGTAACGCTTGGACTCCCTTTCCCTGACAGTTCCCCCCAGGTTCCGAAATGCCCTGAGAAAGAAGGATTCCACAAAGTGAGGCTGCAGGCGCCTCGCTTCAGCCCGCTCCATATCCTCGCGGATGCGGCGCACCTGGGATATGTCCATCGTATCCTCTGCGAGGGCGTGTTCTTCTATCAAGCCTTTGAGACGGTCTCTGTCCAAAGCTGTCTCCACCACTTTGGTGAGGCGCGCCTTGACCTCGGGCCTATCGCCGTATCTGATGGCATCCAGCAACAACGCCCTGAGCTCGGTTCCGGTGATGGCTTTTCCCAAAACATCAAAAACACTTCCTCCCAGGGCCGCCCGCTCTACCTCTAGCTTTCTCAACAGCGTAAGGTAGACATCTCCCTCCCTGGTCTCTTGGGCCACCAAATTCCAAAGGTGACACACTTGGGTCTGTCCAATCCTGTGGATTCTGCCGAACCGCTGCTCAATCCTGTTAGGGTTCCAGGGCAGGTCATAGT
>CAZYEC010000083.1:3605-5230 GCA_964646385.1 uncultured Eubacteriales bacterium
GGTCGTGGCTGAAAGCCTCCTGGGCCTTTTCCCGCTCTTTCCTGCCCATGCTGCCGTGTATAGCTAAAACGGCTTCGTCCCTCCCCACAAGGCTTCGGATTCGCCATATCAAATAATTGAGGGTATCACGGTGTTCGGTAAAAATGATCAGTTTTCGCCTGCGGCCGTCTGAATCGAACATTGCCCTCCTGTCCTGAAGCAGTTTGGACAACTCGTCCCATTTCTTGTCTGTACCGCTGGCCCTCAGTACTTGGGCCAACCGTTCCAATTCAACCAGGGTGCCTATTTCGGCACGCAATTCGGCAATAGTCCGAGCGGCCGAAGCCAAATCAATGACTGCCTGCTCGAGTTCTTCCAATTCTTCTCCTGGCACGTCATCCAGGTCTTCAATGTCTTCCAAATCCAGTTCGAAAACTCCGGCTGGGACCAACGGGTTTTCGGCACCTCTTTTTAAGAGCTCCTCTTCACGCAACCTTGATTCCAACCGTTCCCGACGGCGCTTAAGAGACTGGTAGATGGCTTCAGGTGACGAAGCCAGCCGTCTTTGCAAGATGGTTAAAGCAAATCCAACTGTACCCTTTCGACCCTCATTTTCCAACGCATCGACCCTGTTGAACTCCTGTCGCACGTAATCGGTAACCTTGTAATAGAGATGAGCCTCCCCGTGCGTGAGCCGGTAATCGACAGTATAAGCGCATCTTTCCGGGAAAAGATGAGTGCCGTCGAACTTGAGCAAATCCTCTTTTACCATGCGTCGCATCAGATCTGACACGTCAACCGAATGAACCCCGTCGCGAAATCTGCCTTCAAACCGGTCCCCATCAAGGAGAGCCATGAAAAGCTGAAAATCTTCTTCTTTTCCGTTGTGGGGAGTGGCTGTCATCAAGAGAAAGTGCCTTGTAAGGCCGGACAACAGTTTTCCTAATTTGTACCGTTTTGTTTCTTTGATCTCCCCCCCAAAAAAGGAAGCGGACATTTTGTGGGCCTCATCGCAAATAACCATGTCCCAATCCGAACGCGCCAGGCGGCTCTGAAGATCTTCGTTTCTTGCCAACTTGTCCAGCCTGGCGATAACCAAAGGTGTTTGACCCAGGAAATGCCCCGTCACTGCATTTTCGATCATTTCGTTAGTCAGTATTTGGAAGGGGAGCTGAAAACGCTGATACAATTCTGTTTGCCATTGGGTTGCCAGGCTGCCTGGACAGACCACCAGACAACGTTTTACATCGCCACGGATTATGAGCTCCTTCGTGAGCAAACCTGCCATGATAGTCTTCCCAGAGCCCGGGTCATCGGCCAAAAGAAACCTCAGAGGCTGCCTGGTCAACATTTCGCCGTAAACCGCTGTTATCTGATGCGGCAACGGCTCGATCACTGAAGTGTGCACGGCGACCATAGGGTCAAACAGATGCGCCAGCCTGATTCTCATGGCTTCCGAAACCAGGCGAAGCAATTCCCCATCCACGTCAAGATCCCATCCTGACCCGGGCGTGACTATGGCCAGCACGAGTTCCATATCCCGGAAGAGGATCCGATTGTGCAGCCGCCCGGTCTGGTCCCGGTAGACGACTTCAAGGGCTGAACTGCCGTGCCATTTGGCGTTTACGACGGTGACTGTCTCGCCG
>CAZYEC010000084.1:0-2771 GCA_964646385.1 uncultured Eubacteriales bacterium
TCAAGCACAACAGTCCTTTGTCCGGCTTTCAGAAGATCGCTAACCGAAATGGGCGGCCCAAAGGCCGCTTCCATCATTTCGGCCATGATTTTGGGCGTAACGCCGTAAGTCGAAGTGGTAGTAAAACTACAAAAACCCAATGAGTCGGACAAGGCAAAAACATCCTCATGCCAGCGGACGATTTGGCCTCTCTTTTCTATCAGCATGGGATTAGCGTATTTGGCGTCGCCGGTGATTTCCGCGATGATGTCCTTCGCGCGAGGATTCATTCCCCACTCTGCCAGAGGTTGAGCGTGCAGATGATCTGGACCTCTTGGATTCACAGCAAAGGCCAGGGCGTAGGCATTTGCCGAACGAGTCTCGACTCTCGATTGTTCCAGGCCCCGGGCTTCGATAGCCCATTTGTATGAATCCCCGCCAATCTCTTGTGCAGCTTTTCTCACACCCTCGCCCAGTAGCTCACCTAATCCTTCTCTGTTGGCTATCCTGTGGATCATTTCCACCATTGCGTCCGCATTACCAAAGGTCAACTCCAACCCGTCAGTGTCGCTCGATGTGAGCAACCCTTTCTCAAAACACTCCATGGCAAATTGAATCGCCGAACCGACAGATATTACGTCCAAACCGTAGTCGTTGCACAACTCGTTACCCTTGAGCACAGCCTCAGGATCCATCACGTCACAGCCCGGCCCAAGCGCGGCAATCGTCTCATACTCAGGACCGCCCGCCTTGCCCGCAAACCGCCCTTCCGGAACCACCGAATACTTGTGGCAGGCAAGCACACAGCCAAAACAGGCCCGCCTTCGGACAATATATCCTTTGTCCAACATGTTCTGGCCACTAACCCGGAAGGCATCCGGGGAATACCCCCGCTGGAAGTTGCGGACCGGCAAACCTCTTGATTCGTTGACTGATGGAATGCTACCGGGCGTCCCAGTGATGTAATATTTGGGAGCGCCGGGGTCGTCGTACAAGTTGCTGACAGCTGTTTCGGCCAGATTGGAGAATCTGGCAGGATCATGGGGCAAGACACCCTTAGAACCCGTGACAATGATCCCCTTAAGGTTTCGGCTGCCCATTGACAATCCCACGCCGCACCGGGCAGCGGCGCTGTAGGCATCAAACATTATCCCCGAAAACTTCACCCCTTTTTCGGCCGGGGAACCGACACAAGCAACAGATGACAGCATGCTGGGCGCCTTCTGTTTCAGCCAAGCCGTCGTCTCTCTGACATTTTTGCCCCAGATTTCGCTTGCATCTCCAAATGCGACAGTGCTGTTGTCTATCATCAGATAAGAAGGGTTGTCGCACTCACCGGTTATCACCAAAAGGGAGAACCCCGAGGATTTCATAAACGCGCCGAAAGCCGCGCCTGAAGTGCTTTTGACATAAAGTCCAGTTGCAGGGCTTTTTGTGACAACCGTCACCCGGGCAGATGATGGCGCAGCAGTCCCCGTAAAAGTACCTGTTCCAATAATAAGCGGAACCCCGGGAGAAAGCGGATCGACGCCCGGCGCTGTCGATTCGAACAGGATCTTCGCAGCCAGAGCACGACAGCCTGCATATTTGTAGATGTCCGCCACCGATATTTCCTCTATGCAATGTTTCCTGGAGGTTAGATCGACACGTAGAACGCGCATAGCCAAATCTGCTTTCACAACAGATCCCCCTCTCTAGCCACCCGCCAACGCCATCACAATGCTGACAGTGTATCTGTCCCGCTGTGCTATTTGGTCAGTGGATTTCTGAGCCAGAACGTGACCGTTTTGCACGATCGTGCAGTATGACAGGAGCTCCCCCGCAACAAGCCTTTCTTTTTCAAGCCTTTCGTACTGGTCGCAAAACCCCAATGTTGGGTTCCTTGCAAGCCCATCAGGGGGAATATTCTTATCCCGACAGTTGTCTTATCGCCCATTTCCAGACGTCTTCGAAGCTGCAAGTCTTGCACCTTCAGCCAAGAACAGGGCAGTACGACCTACATTTTCACCGACAACCCGAACTGATTCCAACCCGAGTTCATCTTTGCGGACCGCATCCCTACCCCTCTCATGGGCCCACCCGGCTCCAGCGATATAACCAACAGGACCTTGAGTAAGGGAAGTGCTGCCCACAACAGTAAATCCCGATATCAGCAACAGCCGCAAGATATCTGCTGCCGCGTGTTCTTGTCCGCCATTACGATGAAAGCCAACACTGATGGCTCCTGCCGCTGTTTTGGTCCAATCTGGGATGGCCACACCATGTTCAGGAAACCACGCCTTTTTCATCGCCGAAGTGAATCGTTCCATAAAAGCCCTCAGAATAGAACTGACTCCATAAAAGTAAACAGGTGAGCCGAGAATGAACCCATCAGGGACCGGGTCAATGAGGCGTTCCATAATACCAAGCCAGTCGTCTTTCAGGATACAAAGCGATTTCATTCGCACGCAACCACCGCAATCAATACATGGCTTGATACTTTTCCCTGCAAGAGACAGGTATTCTGTTTGGACCTGGACTCCAGAGTAGCTTTCGGCAGCATTTTTCGCACTGGCCAAAGCCTCTTGGATCAGAACCTCCGTGTTTGCGTGCCTGGGGCTGCAAGATAGACCCACTATTCGAAGAGTAGTCATGAACCCAAATCTCCTTTCTTGACACGGTCTGCCACCTGTTGCTGATACTGTCGAATCCTGTGGATGGTGGAAAGATTCACCGGAACAATTTTCAGAGCGTTAGTAGGACAGGCTTTCACGCATTTGGGGTCACCACCGCATAGGTCGCATTTGAGGAGC
>CAZYEC010000084.1:2781-4964 GCA_964646385.1 uncultured Eubacteriales bacterium
GAGAAAGCCATCATAAGCGGCGTAAACCGGTGTTTCACCAGTAGCGGTTCCAGCACTGGGACAGGCATCAACGCAGGCGAGGCATCCTATGCATTGATCAGGATCGATTGCACCGGTGCTCTCATCAATAGCCCCGACAGGGCAGGCTTTCACGCAATGCTGTTCTTCGCAGAAGCAGCACAGAACAGGCAGCGACTGACCTTCTATTTCGTCGTTAAGGATCCTAACTCTGGAAAGCAACGGGTTGTATTCCGCGAAATGGTGAAAGCTGCAAGCCACCTGGCACCTGCGACATCCGGTGCACAGTTCGGAATCGACGATTATCCTGAACACTGTCGAAGCCCCCTCAGTTCGTTAGCTTAAGTCCTCCCGCAATGGTCGCTACCGCACTCTTGAGAGATGCAACGCAACGGTGTAAATCTTCTTGACTGAAGCGGATACTGGGCCCCGACACACTCAGGCTCGCCACTGCCGGTAGCCCGCCCAGGGCCAGAATAGGCACCGAAACAGCATAAACCCCTTCGTCCAGTTCCCCATCACTAAACGCCCAACCTCGCTTCCGTATGGCAAGGCACTCGCGACGCAGATCTTCGGCGTCGACGATGGTATTTGCGGTGAATTTCTGACGTGGCCGCGCGAGAAGTCGCTCAAAAGACTGATCGGATAGGTGGGCCATGAGAACTTTTCCTGAGGCACCTGCATGAAGCGGGCTCGACGCACCTCGATTGAGAGTAACCCTCATAGGTTTATCGGATTCAACTTTTTCCACGCAGGTCACAGTGTCGTCGCCGCTTAGAACGGTAAGGACAACCGTCTCACCTGTGGCCGTAGCAAGCTGTCTCATTACGGGAAGCGCGATATCCCGAATTCGGAGGTCGGCCTCCAACACGCTGGCAAGCCTGATAATCGAATACCCAAGAGAATATGTTCCGGTTGTTCGGTCAAACATGACAAGACCGCATTTTTCGAGGGATCGCAGCGAACGATAGACTGCGCTTTTGTTCTCACCAGAACAGCTGCACAGTTCAGCAAGCTTTCTGCGCGGTTTCTGAACCGTAAACAGCTCTAGCAGCCTGAACGCACGCTCAACAGTCTTGAACCCAGAAAAAGCCATCACGACCCTCCGTTCCCCGTGTTGCACATAGTGAATTCCTAAATCTACTATTTGTATTTAGATTCGACGCAGACACAAAGATTCCTGCCTTATCGGGAATGACAGCAAATTTTTTTATCACATTTCGACTTTTTCCGCCAATGCATATAGTGCGATAGCCAAAGTACTAAAAGGATTTACAATTGCCGTTTGATCCGGTAACCTGTAGCCAAGTCCATCCTGCAAAACACTTCCACACTGGCAAGGAGGGTTCGGATTTTGGTTTCCATTCTTTTGGACCAACATGTACTAGATTCAGCTGTGCTCGGCGGAGCATTTTACGGCGGCGGCGGCGGCGGTTCCATCAAACAAGGCACTGAATTGGGACGCCTTGCCATCAGCTACGGAAACGCAACGCTAAAAACTGCTGATGAACTGGCGGATGACGCCTACCTGCTGACTGTAGCTGCTGTAGGCGCGCCCGCAGCCGTGGATCAAAATACCATGCCACGCGACTACGTTAGAGCAGTGGAACTGCTGCTGGAACACAATTCGCTCAAAATTGCCGGGTTCACATCCAACGAGTGTGGAGCACTCGCATGCATTAACGGGTGGATACAATCGGCAGCATTTGGAATTCCTGTTGTCGATTGTCCAGCTAACGGCAGAGCCCATCCCACCGGGATAATGGGTTCCATGGGACTCCGAGGGCCGGAACATATTTCATTGCTGGCGGCCTGCGGCGGAGGCCGGGCCAAAGGCAACTACCTCGAAGCTTTTGCTCAAGGAACACCAGAACAAACTGCATCATTAGCCCGCCAGGTAGCAGTTCAAGCAGGTGGTCTTGTTGCTGTAGCCAGAAATCCGGTCCAGGTCTCATATGCTAAAGCCAACGGCGCACCCGGAGCTCTAACCAAATGTATTTCTCTTGGCAAGGCCATGAAGGAAGCATCCTTGCGAGGAGCCTTCGCCGCAATCCAGGCGGCCATCGAGATATCTGGTGGGACATTTCAATTTACATCCAGGGTGCACAAGAAGGAATTAAGAACCACGAATGGTTTTGACGTCGGCAAGGTCACACTGGAAAACG
>CAZYEC010000085.1:0-4232 GCA_964646385.1 uncultured Eubacteriales bacterium
CAAAGATTTGGCCAGAACTGGTGAGCGGAAAACTGCACCGAGTCCTTGCGGTGGCCACCGGGGCTCTTCACAGCCCTACGACTTGTCAGCAAAACGAGTCAATCCCCTCAATAGCCCACGGAGTTTCTATCGTGAGTGAGGGTTCGGGTGGACGGGGTCCAGGCGGTGGGCCCGGGTAAACACGAGAAGGGCGGTGAAGCGTTGACGCTTGTGAGGGCATTTTTTGTGGGAGGAATCCTGTGCGGTTTGGCTCAGTTGCTTCTTGACGGTACCAAAGCGAACCCTGCCCTTATAATGGTTTCTTCTGTGAGTATCGGGGCGGTTCTGTCCGGTTTAGGGCTTTACGGCAACCTTATCCAGCTGGGCGGTGCCGGGGCAACGGTCCCCTTGTTCGGTTTCGGCCACACTCTGGTAACGGGGATGGTAGAGGACATGGGGCGTGCAGGCCTGTTCGGGGTGCTTTCGGGGGGATTCCGAGCAACTTCGTCTGCTCTTATGGCCGCGGTCATTTTTGGTTACATCATGGCGGTGCTGTTTAACCCCAAAGGGTGATGCCTGTGGCCACCCTTCCAAAGAGGCGAAAACCGGCGCCGAAGGTGCAGGTTTAGCAGGTAAACCCAGGGATGATGGGGAATTGTGGGATGAAAGGGGCTCGCCGTACCCGGGCTCCTGATATCCGTGTTGGGAGGGGACGCCGTGTTCGATATACTGCAGTTGATTTTGAGAATCCCCGGCCTTCTTATGGCCATCAGCATACACGAATATTCCCATGCCAGGGCGGCGTACAGCCTGGGGGATGATACCGCAGAAAGGGAAGGGCGCATGACTATAGAGCCGTGGGCTCATATAGACCCTTTGGGAGCCCTTATGCTTGTTCTGTTCGGTTTTGGTTGGGCGCGTCCCGTTCGCGTTGACCCGTACAGGCTGAAACGCCCCAGACAGGACATGGCCGTCATAGCTTTGGCGGGGCCGCTTTCAAACTTCATCGTCGCTTTCATTCTGCAAATTGGGACCGTTCTGTTGTTCACCCGCATCAGTTTCAGGGGTTCCTCCTGGGCGTATCTGCCCACGATCATGTCCGAAGCGGCCTGGGTCAATGCGGGGCTCGGGTTTTTCAACCTGGTGCCTATACCTCCGCTGGACGGCTCCAAAATCTTGCAGGCTTTTTTGCCCAGAAGCGCTTACGAAATATGGGACTTTTTGGAGAGATACGGTTTGATAATTCTCTTGGCCCTTTTGGCTTTGGGTGTGCTCAGGCCGATTATGGGGGTTGTAGTCACAAAATATATGGTGGCGATCCAGAACATGGCGTTAAGAATTTCCTTGTTGGTTTTCCCGTAGATGGATATGAACCTGCTGCAACTGGGCCCCCTGGTGAGGCGGTTTCGTTTGGGCATGGAACGGGAAGAAATTTCTTTGGAAGCTTCCGTCAAAACGCTCTCGTACGCCTCCGAACTGGTCCTTTTTAAAACCAAATGCCTTTTGCCCGGACTTCCGGGCCGGGATGCCAGTGAAGAAGACGCCTTGGAGGAAGGGCGGGCCCAAGCTGCCGCGGCTGCGCTTTCGGTTATGGAGCCCCGGGAATTGAACAGAGGGTACCGGATATTGGCCGGCCTGATTTCCAATGCCGGCATGAAATTCCCACGGGGCGGGACGCCTGCTTCGGGTCCAACAAGGACGCTTGTTGTGGAATTCGATGTCTTACAGCTTGAAGAAGCCATGCAATCGATGGACACCCGTTCCCGTCCGGCACAAAAGACGCTGCTTCTGCCCAAAGTGAGTTTTGTGGTTCATTTGAGGAATTTTTGGCGCGAAGTCCGCCGTCTTGCGGGACAGGGTGTGGCGCTCCGGTTTTCTCGGTTTTTGGGGAAAACGAAATCCGAAGCCATATTAAATTTCCTCGCGTTTTTGGAGCTCATCAAAAGGCGGCAGCTGTTTGCTCGCCAACGAGGGTTGTTTGACGACATATTGTTTTCTACCGCCGAGGACAAAGCAGCGGCAGAAGAAGAGGTGGAAGCCTTGTGAGCCACAATGGCAGACGAAGCCCAAAAGAGGATCTAAGCGTAATCCTGGAAGCAATTTTGTTTGCTTCCGACGAGCCTGTGCCTTTGGACATTTTGGCCGAAAGCCTGAACTTGGGCCAGCTCGAGGTGCTGTCGGCAGTGGCGGGTCTAAAAAACCGTTACAAGGGGCGGGGAATCGACCTGGAACGGGTAGCCGGCGGATTCATGATCGTGACCAGGCCTCAGTACGCCGAAATTATTGAAAGAGTGCTGTCCCGTAAGGTGCCGGTGGCTCTCTCCAAAGGTGCATTGGAAACCCTGGCCATAATTGCCTACCGCCAACCGGTAACCAGGCGGGATATTCAAAACGTCAGGGGGGTAAACCCCGAATCAAGCATAGACACGTTGTTGGAAAAAGGCCTCATCAAGGAAGCAGGCAGGAAAAAAAGCCTGGGGCGGCCCAAACTTTATGCCACTACCCAGGAGTTTTTAAAAAAATCATCCCTCAACACCCTGGAAGATCTGCCTCCCGTTAAAGCCCCGCAAAAACGGTCCCCGGGCGATAATTCCCGGGGCGGCTGATTCCGATTATCCTGTTCACCCCTGTGACATCCTAGGCACAAAAGGATTTTTGGTCGTTGGGGAAAGGCATGAGACAAGGGATACTGGCAGTTTTGGCCCTCTTGGTCGTTTTCATTGCCCTATTTGTGGTAATACCCCTCAAGGTGCGGATGAAAGTGAGGGTCAGTTTGGATGGGGCGGAGGTCAATTTGTCTTTGAAGCCGCCCTTGGTGGGACGCTTCATTTCGCTTCCCGGAGTATCCCGAAAGGGCCGGGCCAAAGGAGATTCCCAGGACTCCGGGGCTTCCGTTCCGGCAGGGGGGGATTTGGGCGGCTTAGGGCCGGAACTAGAAGCTTTGGCCGAAAAGGTGAGGCTGACGGTTCAAACCGTTCGCGATTTTATCCCCAAAATCCAAGAGGTGGTTTCCAGGGCATCTTGTGCCATTACCCTGGAGCGGATCCACCTGGCCGGCCATGTGAGCACAGGTGATGCCTTCCAAACCGCGCTACTGGCGGGCGGTCTCAACGCGTTGTTCGGATTGGCTTTTTCCGTGGCTCGCAAGAAAGGGGTCCGGTTCACGGAGCGACCCGTGGGCCTTATGAGCCCGGTTTACGGCAGGGCGCATCTGGATATTCGAGCCGATATAATAGTCTCTGCTTCGGTGTGGAGGCTTGCAGGTTTGGGGCTGTGCGTGCAAAAACTGCTTAGGCCCAAAGTTATTGGGGCCGGAAACGGGGCCAAAGGCCAAACTGTGGAATACTAATGGGCGCGCCCGCAAGTCCCAATAGACAAAAGGGGGAGAGTTCCTGATGCCAGGACATCCTATTGAAAGCCTGATGAAGACTACCATGGAAAGCCTCAAAAGCATGGTCGACGTCAATACTGTTGTGGGGGAGCCCGTTGAGACAAAAGAGGGCACTGTGATAATCCCCGTTTCAAAAGTGTCTTTCGGATTTGTGACCGGCGGGGGAGATGAGGTCCCTTTCGGGGGTCAGGGTCAGGGATCCGGTGACGGCCAAAACGGTCAATCTGGCGAGCAGATGCCTTTTACCGGCGGCACTGGGGCGGGGGTTACGGTAAAGCCCGTCGGGTTCTTGGTGGTAGGCTCGCGAAGGGTGCGGTTCCTTCCAGTCGACTCAAGAGCCATTTACGATAGGGTGCTTGACGAAGCCCCAGAGATACTGAACCGGGTGGCAAATGTCTTCCATCAGCGCGGCTCTCGCGGTGGGGAAGAGGGCTTAGGCGACAAAATGGGCCCCTTCGAGTAAGCGCGAAAGGGGCAGGCCAACTCTCAGGGCAGTTCAGACAAGGAGGCGTATATGTGAGACCTTTGTGGAACGGCACCCTGGCATTCGGCTTGGTTGTTATACCCGTCAGGCTCCATGCCGCCACTTCGCGCAAAACACCGAGCTTCAACTTGCTGCACAAGGAATGCAACACGCCGGTAAAATACATGAAATGGTGCCCCGTTTGCCAAAAGGAACTTTCAGAAGATGATCTGGTTCGGGCCTTTCAGTACTCCAAAGGCGAGTACGTGACTTTGTCCTCGGAAGAGATCGAAGCGGTACACGGACCTTCGTCCCACGTGATCGAGATTTTGGATTTTGTCAATCTGGAGGACGTCGACCCCATCTATTTTGAAAAGAGTTACTTTTTGGAACCCAGGG
>CAZYEC010000085.1:4242-4880 GCA_964646385.1 uncultured Eubacteriales bacterium
AAGGGTGCGGTTCCTTCCAGTCGACTCAAGAGCCATTTACGACAGAGTGCTTGACGAAGCCCCGGAGATATTGAACCGGGTCGCAAATGTCTTCCACCAGCGCGGTTCTCGCGGAGGAGAAGAAGGCTCAGGCGACAAAATGGGCCCCTTCGAGTAAGTGTGAAAGGGGCAGGCCAACTCTAAGGGCAGTTCAGACAAGAGAGGCGTATATGTGGCTAAAGTGGCCATCAGAGCCCGGGAGACCCTGGCCTTGGTCCGGGTGTACGAGGCGCGACTCATAGGGTTGGAAACGATGTTCTGGGGTGATGAGGTTAGAGACGGCCAAGGGCTGTCAATTCCCCAAGCCATGGAACTGGGGGACCGGGAAAGCAAATGGCCAAAAACCTCTTCGAAACTCTGTCGGCCCGGTTTGAACAGGAAGTACGAGGAGTTCTTCCCAACGGTTCTCAAACCTGCCCGGACAGCAGAACACGCCCATACCGCCGCCTTAACCCCATCTGGTGTCAGAAAGTCCAGTGGGTTAAGCCCTTTCACGGTGTTGCAGTCCAGTATTGGAAAATGGCCCCCGGGGGAAAGCTTCATCTTTTGGGCAACATAACAAGGCTACCGTCCTTCGAGGAGGGATTCCTTCTTTGGGG
>CAZYEC010000086.1:0-4781 GCA_964646385.1 uncultured Eubacteriales bacterium
TTTGACGTTCATTATGAAAACAATCATGGACGGGCCTGCTGTGTCGTATTTGAAGCCGGGCCTTCGGAAAGGGTCTTGTCAACGCATTGCGCGGTTGTGCAGCATGTTCAAAATTACATTCCCGGTGAGTTTTTCAAAAGGGAACTTCCCTGCATACTGAAAGTCTACGAAAAAGTCTGTCAAGAGGTGGGGCAGCAGCTTGACCTGGCAATTGTAGATGGATTCGTCTGGCTGGACGATGGCAAAAAGGGGCTAGGCGCTCACCTGTTTGAGGCGCTAGGGGAGAGGCTGCCGGTGATCGGTGTCGCAAAGACGTATTTCAAAGGTTGCCGAAATTTCATCTCAGTGTATCGCGGCACAAGTGGCCGGCCCCTTTATGTAAGCAGCACCGGTGTTGATCTCAGTTTTTCGGCTGACTTCATCAAAAATCTGGGTGGATCGCACCGGATCCCCGGTGTGTTGAAAAAGGTTGATAGACTTGCAAGGGTCGGAATCGATAATTGCTCAGTCAGTCCCCCTCCCTCGGTCCTAAGCAATTAGCGGTACCTACGTATTAGATTACGTATTGGGCAAAAAGGTAGTCTCTGAAACCCCCAAGACAGGCGGAAGACGCTACATCTCCTCAGACTTGCTCTTGAGGTCTTTTTCGCAGGATACAAGGCAGATTCTCGGGTCGGAGCAGTTTTGGAATGCCCACTCTGGCTGAAGCGGCACTCATAGGCGCCTGGGCCGGGGAAGCGGTGCAGGAACCCAGGCGAAACTAGCAGGAATGCAGACCAGAAGGTCTAATAAAAGGTGTAGGTGAAAACCGTTTCAGCCTGCGGCATGGCCACCGGGGCTGGGGTAGCGACCGTCTGCCCGCGGCTCATCAAAGGAACGTCGGCCTGTCACGTTACCGGGGAGTAACGCGCATGAGGCAGGGCGTCGATTTTTAATTGGCTACTCGGTCGTTTTTCGGGGAGATGGAGGGGTAACATGAACAGGATTGCTGCGAAAGTGCGGGACTTTTGTAGGGCGACCCAGATTGACGGGCCTTGGCTGGGGATGTGGATGGAACGGTGCCTCCCCGGCAGGGCCGGGGTGAGACGCAAAATCCTGCCGGTGGCCTTGACGGTGCTGGCAGTTTTGGCTCAGGCATTTTTCCCGTATCAGGGAGTGGCCGCTGCCAACACACCGTCGGGGGCATTTTCCGCAACTACTCAGGCTGCAAATATATCCGGCGGCGATCCCGGATTCCAATCAGGCCGTTACATAGTCCGTCTTAAACCCGGGACTGAAAAACCCCTTTCGCTATTGTCTCGTGGGGAAGAGTGCCCCGTCCCGGTTCCCTACGCCCAGGGGTATTTTGTTGCAGAGCGCCTGGAGGATGTTCAGGGCTGGCTGGATTTGGGGATTGTGGATTACGCTGTCCCCGACGCTGAACTGAAACTTTTGGCGGATGAACCCTGGGACGATCGCCGTCTTTCGGATCAATGGTATTTGGACCTCATGGAAGTGCCTGCCGCCTGGGGCAGGGGGCTTGCGGGCGGAGGGGTCACTGTGGCTGTAATAGATTCGGGCGTATATAGAGCGCACGAGGACTTGGATTACGACAAGATCCAAGGGTACAGTTTTTTGGGGTTGCCCGAGCATTTCGATTCTTACGACGACAGGACCGGGCACGGGACGTTTGTCACCGGCCTGGTGGCAGCTTTGGCCGGGAATGGGAAGGGCATCGCCGGGTTATCAAGCGAAGCCAACATCCTTTCCCTGAGATGTTTCAGCAACACCGCGGCCGGGGATTACGATGCTGGAAGCGGTTCAGTATCTGCTGTCCTGAGCGCCGTCGGTTACGCGATAGAACACGAGGCAGACGTGATCAACATGAGTTTCGGCGGCGCCAGCGAGGCGCTGCTCCTGCCATTGAAAGAGAAGCTCCAGGAAGCGGCCGATGAAGGGATTATCCTGGTGGCCGCCGCGGGAAACGACGGAAACGACACGCTAATATACCCGGCGGCTTACGATTTCGTTATCGGGGTGGGCATGGTCGACAAATGGGGGATCGTGGACCCCCGCTCCCAACGAAACGAAAGCGTCTTCGTGGCTGCTCCCGGCAGTGGTGTGCTCAGTTTGGGGTATGCGTTACCCAGCTCCTACTCCGCAGGGACGGGCACTTCTTACGCTGCCCCCATGGTCACGGCTATGGCTGCCATGGTTAAACAGGTTAACCCCGCAATAGACTCAACGGCTTTTGCCGAGCTTCTGCGACTTTCGTCGGTGGATCAGGGAGATGAAGGATACGACATCCATTACGGTTGGGGCTTGGTAAACGCCAGCAACTTGGCAGACTTGCTATCATGGCCGTACCAAATCGCATACGAGTCTGGCGGAGGAAACATAGAGGGCGAACCCGGCGTCGATTACCCCGTGGCTTACACCCTGGACAGGGAAGAACCGGCGGTGTTTCCTGTGCCCCAACGCCAGGGACACACCTTCTTAGGGTGGTTCGATAACCCTGATTTTGACGGTGAGGCGGTGATTTCGGTGCCGCCCAAATCGGTGGGGGATTTGACGTTCTACGCCAAATGGCTTGAAACTTCCACGATGGTCATGTCCAGGATTGCTGTTTTGGGCGTCGAGGCTGCTTTGGACCCGGAGGATCTCACGGGTATGACTTATGTCGCTGAAGTTCCCTCCGGGACACAACTGGAGGATATAACTGCCGGGGATATAGTCGCGGAGCCCGCCAACGGCATGCCTGCCCAGGTTGAAGCAGTTCCTGGCAGCGGAGGCGCGGCCTGGACATTGACCTTCGAAACCATGTCGGGCCATGAGGTTACTTATTTGCTCTGGGTGGTAGTGTCGGACAATGCCGCCCCTGCGGTGGCCGAGTCGCAGGAAAGCCAGCTCGGTACGGCGATTCCGGCTTCCTACGATCTAATAACCGGAGCCGTTTCGTATACGGCGGATATGTCCGGGTGGTTCACCGACGACGGCGAGGATTTGTGTTACATCGTCACGTCGTCAGACGGGTTCGGAGTCGCGGAGCTGGACGGAGTAAATCTGACGATGCCGGGACGTCAGTAACGGTCGTTGTGCAGGCGGAAGACGGTCAGTTCGCAAGCAGGGAGGGAGTTGCGGTTTCCATCCAAGTAGGGCCCGTTCCCGTGAGCGACTCTGTTGTGGACCCAAATGAAGTTGCCTTCGACAAAGGCTTCCCCGATGACGGGGGCATAGCGGTTACCGTAAGGCTTTACGGCAATTCCTTGGTATCCATCCAAAAAGGAGATGTTACGCTCACTCCCGACACTCAATACACCTTTTCCAATGTACCTGCCATAGAGGGAGGAGAAGGGCAGGTCATCTTGTGTGCGGACTTTTTGAGCGGGTTGGAAGAAGGGATGCATTCTATGAGTTTTCTGTTCAGCGACGGCAGGGAGGAGTCCTCAAAGTCTGCCGAACTTGCACTCACGGTGACGGACAGCACTCCCGAATACAAGGTGGTGTTCATGGATAACGGCACCGAGTATCATCGCGTCACCGGGGTCAGGGATGGGGATACCGTTGCCCTTCCGGCTTCCCCCAGCGCTGCGGGGAAAACGTTCAAGGGCTGGTTCACGGCTCCCCAAGGTGGAGGAACAAAGGTAACAGGCACCACTCCCATAACAGAAGAATTGGGTTCGGTTGACGGTACCATCACGGTCTACGCTTATTGGACGCAGACTTCCGGCGGCGGAAGCGGCGGCGGAATCGTTGTGACCCCGGAACAGCCGGCCGTGCCTGAACTTCCGCCCCAGGAGGAATCTGAGCCGCCTTTGAAGCCTTTGTGGCAAAATCCGTTTTCTGATGTTTCTCCTGATGATTGGTTCTATTCCAGCGTGGAGTACGTTTGTGCCAAAGATCTCTTTTTGGGAGTGTCGGAAGACTCCTTTTCACCGAACACCGGCATGACAAGGGCCATGGTTGTGACGGTGCTGCATCGCATGGCGGGGCTTCCTCAGGGCGACTCTGAGCCTTTCCAAGACATCCTGGAAGGCAGCTGGTATTTCGATGGGGTGCTGTGGGCCCGGGGGCAAGGGATCGTTGCGGGAGATGGCGGGAATTTCAGTCCTGACGATGATGTTACTCGGGAGCAGCTGGTCGTCATGCTGCACCGGTATGCCGGGGAGCCGGGCGTGCCGGAGGAGGACGGCGAGGGTTTGGACGGATTCGCCGACGCTCAAGACGTTTCTCCCTGGGCAGCCGATGCGATGGGGTGGGCGGTTTCAACGGGGCTTATTGAGGGCAAGCCAGGGAGCCTCTTGGATCCCAAAGGTACTGCCACAAGAGCCGAAGTGGCGACCATAATGAAAAGGTTTGTGGAGGGCGGGTGAGTAGCGTTGCTGTTCTCCCCATTTTGCCCGGAACTTGCTCCTTATCCGGCGAAAAATGACGCACACCTGTAACGGGCTGAAGCGATAGGGCGATAACATACATAAGTCATCAAGTGCTGCGGCCCAAGGACGGGCCGAAACCATTCATGGAAGGATGAAAAGAATGCGGATCAACACCAACATCAGCGCCCTAAATGCCTGGAAGAATTTAAGCATTACAGACACTTTGATGGGAAAATCCTTAGAAAAACTCTCATCGGGCTTCAGGATCAACAGGGCGGCCGATGACGCAGCAGGTCTTGCCATCTCTGAGAAGATGAAGGCCCAAATCAACGGTTTGCGTCAGGGGTCAAGGAACGCTCAAGATGGAATCTCACTAATTCAGACAGCTGAAGGCGCTTTGAGCGAAACCCACAGCATTTTGCAAAG
>CAZYEC010000087.1:0-1892 GCA_964646385.1 uncultured Eubacteriales bacterium
ATCCGTATTGAGTCGAAAGAGCGGTGGTAGCCGCCGCGTTCAGAGAAAGGCACGGCAGCGAAGCCATCCCCATCATCGCGGTGAAAGTATTCGTAGACGTAAAAGGCATCAAAAGCGGCGTCGAAGGCCGCAAACTTGGGGCGAAAGCCCAGGCGGCGCTCAACAGCGGCCATGAGTGGGAAGAAGTAAGAGACATCGGACCGATCGAAGGGTTGAGTCAGTTCGGCCAGGACAACTTCGCACCAGTCAGGCACTTTGGTGGCCACCACACCCGAGGCGTAGCCCCAGTAATACTCGCCGACGGAGATGGTATTGGCCGGAACCGGATTGTCCCTTGGGGTGGGCGGCGGTTCTTTGGACGAAGCACGCTGATTACAGCGGCGCTTACAACCGAGACGGCAATCGGGATCGCCTGGCGGCTGCTTGTCCTTATCGTAGCGGCCGTTGACATAGGCTTTGGGATTGTTCTCCTTGACGAAAGCAAGAATGTGCTTGGTGTCGAGCGAGATGGACTCGCCCAGCGTGATGCCGAGCGCGGCTAACTCGGCCTGCAATAATCGCACTGTTTCGTCCAACAGGAATTGTAGGGTAATATTAGGTATGTGGCGCAACAGGCGGGTGAAATGACGTGGAGTGGGCAAACTGGCCTCGACATCGAAGTCCGAGGAGAAATGGGACAGAGAGACCGGGGGAAAACCCAGTAACCAAGTGAGTGGCGGGTGTTCGACGAGATACTGACACAAATCGGACATGTAGAGCAAGTGCTGATCGAGCTTGACCAGGCAAGCAGCCGCGAAGGCGGCATGAGGTATGGTAGCCTGTCCCCAGTTGCGCTGTAAGTTGCGCTCCGGAAAACGACTCCAGTCGAGCGGGCCTAATAAACGCAGATAGCGCATAGCCACCGCCGACTCACGGACGAAAGAGGGCAACAGTTGTTGATTTTGGGCCAGTTGGTGCAGGTTTGGGCGTTGCTCCGGCTTTTTAGGCCTGATGACCGCGCGCCAAGATTGTTTGAGACGCACAAATGGGAGTACAATAGGTTTGCTCGTCATGGTTCTCTCTCCTTTTCAGACTGGTATGGAATAGGGTACCTACCATTTTACTCCGGAGAGGGAACCTGGCGAGTTCCAAAATAAGCGTAACCAGTGATTGACTGGTTACGCTTAAGGGGAATTCTGGCTTGGACTGGTTACGCACTGGTTACGCTCAATCGTAACCAGTAACTTGACTGGTCTAACCCTCCTTATAAGGCGGCAACAGTTAAAAATTCAGCCGAGAATGTAAAAAAAGTCTACGACGAAGTCCTTGATAAACACACAAAGGGGACTTTGACAAAAGAAGAATTACACAAAAGCACCACCTGCTTTATGGGTAGAACAGACGAAGATGAAAACGAATAAATTCTTTATAATGCGATAGGGATTTCCCTGCCTTGTTCATTCAGCTTTAATCTCTGTCGTAATTCTGGCTTTATATTCCCTCTGGTTTATTTTCCTTGACCGTAGGTTTGTTTTTCTTTACGGACATCTACACAGCACCCCCTTTGACGCAAGGACTATCAGCCGTTACTGGATGACGGGTTTGGTGGCAAGCGGAGTAGTTTTAGTTGCTTACACCATTTCCAATCTGGTTATCAAAAAAATCAGTCGTAATTATCAATTGCCTGATTGGAAGGTTATTTGGAAGTATTCCTGCCTGATTTTGGCTTTGCCTCTTTCTATAATCCTTACTTTTGTGGGTAAGCCTCCAATATCTGTCCTGCTGTCACTTTGGATTTTAGTTGTTCTTTCCGCTTTTTTAAGGCTGGCTTTATACGCCAGTAGTTTTATTGTTACCAACTTCCGTCAGTCGGTCTTTGTGTTCTTCGACGGTTCGGCACTGATACCAATACT
>CAZYEC010000087.1:1902-4245 GCA_964646385.1 uncultured Eubacteriales bacterium
CAACTGCTTCCTCTTTCTTTTGACTACGGTTTGAGAAAGTCATTTCCGCCAGTTACAGTAATTGCCCCATTGGTCATTGTCTTAGCAGGGCTGTTTTGGCTTTGGATTATGACTTTGCTCTACAAGCGCTTCAAACAGCCTTGTGCCTCTCAAATAAATATCTTTCTCTCTGGCTTGGTTTCCACTTACCTTCTTTTACCGCTTCTGCATTATGTTGACTCTCGCCCTGGGTATATCAGGTATATTTCCGACAGCGCCAACTTCTTTACCGATAAAATATGGTTACAGGTTGTCGCTTTCCTTGTGGCTGCTGGTGTCCTTTGGCTGGTTGGTAAATGGAGAAAAAACAATGATATTAACCCTGTCAAAGGTTTACTGTTCTGGCTGACCATACTTACTGTTGCTGGTTATCTGATAACAGGTTTAACTGCGGGCAAGGAAGTAGATATTTGGGTTTGTAAAGATGACCAGTGGGTAAAACAAGGCAACCCACCTTACGAGAAGCCTTTTGATGAGGAATGTGGGATAATTGATAAGGAGATGGGATTATGAAAATAAAACTTGATTTTCTGAAGCCTCGATTGTTAAACATTCTTCTGACGGTTGTTATTTTTTTCACTACCTCTCCTCAGAGAACGAGCTATACTTCCTGAAGGCGGTTATGAAGTGGCTTATTATCGCCCGATCTTTTTACTTACCTCTTATCTTCAAATGCAGGATTGGTATCCTTTCTTTTTGATGATTGGGTTTCTTTTGGTAATTTATAATGTCAAAAATAAACGCTAAGTGGCATTTAGCCAACAAAATGCCCAAGAACCCAGCTCTCGACCAAAGAGTCAAATGGCATGTTGAACACGCCATAAATTGTCAATGCCGTTCTTTGGGTCGGAAAATCCTGGAGGAGATTAAAAAAAGAGGAATTGAAGTTTAGGCTACAGCTAAAAGTTGCTGGGTAGATTTGAGTGTTATTTCTGGGAATTCCAGGATGCCTAACCAGTTTGCTGACCTAAAATCGTTCCATTTGTCCAGCCAGTATGGATTGGAAAGCCGTCGGGAGTGGCGGTTGGGGGCGGGCAGCCGCCACTCCCTTGAAATCAGTTCGGATTTTCTCGTACAGAGTCAGCTCATCGATTCAATTTTCATAACCTAGAAACTTTAATCTTTGTGATGATTACACAAAATAGCAGCAATTAGCATGCTAATATCTGATGAAAAATAATTAGATATTTTTTCTCAACTAATTCTCAATAAATTCTATATAATTGAGTTCACTTTGTCATTTCAGAAGCGAAAGTGTTGTGCTTCAATGTCTGGGATCCATATTTGCAAATCAATTTATTGTTTATAGATTCGAGACTTTGGTAGCTTGAGTACTATATTTAAAATGACATACTATTCATGAAAATACTAATTATTGAAGATGAAAAGCGAATTGCAATATATATCAAAAAGTTCCAATTATCGATCCGAGAGGGAGGGCACTGAAAAGCCGCTCTCGCAGCCCGCCCTCACCTGCCCGGCAAGGCCCCTGAACCACCGGTCACGACCCAATTTGGTTAGTCGAACGCCGTCCCACGTCCCTCAATTCTGCTTGAAATGGCCCGACTTGCCTATCGCGTTCACCAACGTGTAGATGCAGTGGTTCACCGGCGTGGGCACTCCATACCTGGCCCCCAGCGTGACGATGTAGCCGTTCAGGTAATCGATCTCCGTCTTTTCCTTGCCGCGGCGCAGGTCCTGACCCACGCTCGCCAGCCAGTACTTGGCCGGAAGCCACGTCTCGAAATGATGGATCGCCTCCTCCACGAGCGGACGTATTGGAAAGGCCGTCACCTCGCCCGCTTCAACCACGGCGATGAACTCATCGGCGATATCTCGCATCAGCTTGCGGATGTCCGCGTCCTCCGACAGGCGCTGTGCTCCGGTCAGCGCGTTGATGATAGAGCCCACACAGTAGAGCGCCAGCTTGCGCCACTTCAACTGCATCACATTGTCGCGCTGCTCCGCCGCCAGTCCGGCCCGATTGAACATGGCGACGATCGAGCTCACCAGGGCCGGGTCCTGCTTGCCCTGTTGACCGATCTCCATCAGCCCTTCCGCGCCATAGAAGAAGTGTCCCCGTTCCAGCGTGCCCACGTTCACCGTAGTCACCGCGGGCAGGCTCCGATCCACGCCATAGGCATTGGCCACAAGCTCTTCCGTCATCACCCCATTCTGAGGGGAGAGAATCTGCGTCCTTTCGCCGACCACCGGCTCGATCTGCCCGAGCACCTCCTCGATGTTCTGAGATTTCGCGCCCAGGATGATCAAATCCACCGGCCCATCCTGAGATGTCGGGCTCGT
>CAZYEC010000087.1:4255-4737 GCA_964646385.1 uncultured Eubacteriales bacterium
CCCGGTATCCCGCTGAAACGGAGTCCGCTCTCGCGCACCGCCGATATGTGGGCCTCCCGCCCGAACAGCAAAACCTGCTCCCCGGCCCGAGCCAGATAGCCTCCCAACAGCGAGCCCAGAGCCCCCGCCCCCGCAACCATCACTCTCATTTCTGCACCTCCGTCAAGACATGAACCAGCCGCCTCAGCTCCTCCAACAGGGCCTCCGGAACGAGCCGGACAAAATCCGCCAACAGGCCCCTCGTAACGACCTTCATAACCACTCGATCGATTCCATAGCCATTGTAATGGTCAAAGCGCCGCCTGTCAACAGGAGCATCCATTCGGATGACATATCCCTCACCGGGTATGGCCCGCGGTCCGCCGCCGCGCCCGAACGAGGGCCTGAAGAGCGCTCGACCATCGTCCGCACGGCCGTGCGAAGGTGTGCTTTGGTGTATATCGGTGATATTTGACGTGGCTCCAGCTCCATCTAAAACCCGT
>CAZYEC010000088.1:0-4730 GCA_964646385.1 uncultured Eubacteriales bacterium
GATCCGGTGACACTCCGGTGGAACGAATAGAACGAACGGCTGCAAACTGCCGCAATGCCGGGTTCGTCATTGTCACCAAAACCCGCACATGGTAAGTTTGGTTGGGAGCAGGTTTCCGCAAGACTAAATTTTGCACAAAACAGGACCACCGGAGGTTTTTTGACTGCCGCCCAAAGACGCAAGCGTGACCGGCAATTCCGGCCACCGGGATTCCGGCGCTGATGACGCAAGAATAACCAGGAAAAACACAATTGCCTTCATCGCCGATGGTGCCAGTTTCAGCGTCGGTGGGGCTTTTCTGGAAGCCAACACTGTCTTGCCGACTTTTGTGGCCACGTTGACGGATTCCGCCTTTCTCATAGGTTTAGTGAGCGCGGTGCGGAACTTCGGCTACTTGATTCCCCAGATTTTTGTCGCGGGTCTTATCGAAAGGCTGCCAACAAAAAAGGCTTTCATGATGAAAGCTGGGCAGATGATGCGCATCTCTGCATTGTGTCTGGCTCTTTCTGCCCTGATATCTAGAACTGCTCCCACACTTGCCCTTTGGGTGTTTTTCGTGTCGCTCACGGCTTACGCCCTAGCCGACGGTTTCGGCGGCCTGCCCTGGTTGGACATAGTCGCCAAAACCATCCCCCAGGAGAACCGGGCGGGACTTTTCGGAAGAATGCAAGCCACAGGCGGGGTAGCGGCGTTTTTTGCAGGCTTCGTGGTGCAGGCGCTCATCCAACATAACGCGAACTACCCTATGAACTATTTTTGGGTCATGTTTATGGGAACTCTGTTTATGGGCGTTTCTCTGGTCGCGATGTCCTTCATCGTCGACCCGGGCGGCAAAGCGCCTAAAGAGACTGTTCCCATGCTGGAGTACTTGCGCCGTCTTCCCTTGGCGGTAAAGGGGCACCGTGTGTTTCGTAACGTTTTGATTACAAGGGTGCTTTTGGGGTCTTTGTATCTTGCACTTCCGTTTTTTGCAATCCACGCCCAGGCAGTTCTGGGCTTTCCGCAGAGTGTGGTTGGTTTGTTTGTTTCGGCCCAAATGGTGGGCTCGGTGGTGGGAGGGCCTTTTCTTGGTTACCTGGGGGACCGCCATGGAGCCTACAAGGTCGTTCGAATGGTGGCCATCATGGCAGCGGCGACGGGATTCTTGGCCCTGGCTGCGCGCTTTGTGTTTTTCTTGGGCAATCGGGTTCTCACGTATGTGCTGTACTTCCTCCTGTATTTGTCTTTGGGCGGAGTTTTGAGTGGAATCTGGATCGGATTCAACAATTACATTATGGATATAGCGCCGCAGCAAAACAGGGCCACCTTTTTGGGAGTTTTCAATACCATCGCGGCTCCTTTGACCTTATTGAGCCTCTTGGGCGGCTGGGTTTTAGGAACCTTCGATTACTCGGTGCTTTTTGCCGTAATGAGTGGAGTTCAGGTCCTGACTTGCATTGTGGCCTGGCGGCTCCCGGATTCCAGAGACTTCGTTACCTAGTAGATTAACGGGCAGCGCCCATGGTTAGGTTTTCCGCGGATACGCACCGCAGATGGTGGGAAGGCCGCAGAACCAACTACGCCCATGGTCAGTTGGATTAACGGGCATCGCCCATGGTGAGGTTTTCCGCGGATACGCACCGCAGATGGTGGGGAGGCCGCAGAACCTACCACGCCCATGGTCAGTTGGATTAACGGGCATCGCCCATGGTTAGGTTTTCCGCGGATATGCACCGCAGATGGTGGGAAGGCCGCAGGGTTATTGAAGATGGAGACCAACTCCAGTGTCTGCCGGATTCTCCAGGCCCCGTGTGTTAGCCCTCTACTACCCCAACCTAAAGTAGCAAAATCCCTTCGTCGCCGCATAGCCTGTTAAGGGGGATGCCCGGTGGGAAATCGCTATTGGGGGCTGTCGCTTAGCGGGGGAGGGGTCCTGGGCTTTGCCCACATTGGTGTCCTCATGGCACTGGAGCAGAACGGTTTGCGTCCCCACCTGCTTTCGGGAACAAGCGCCGGCGCGATTGTTGCCGGGCTTTACGGGGCAGGGGTCGATTTCATGGGGATTCGGAAAAGCCTGGAAATCTTGACCCAGGTTGAAGCGGGTTTCATGCCAACGTCGGCTCCAATTACCCTTCCCAGCACGGACAGCGTGCCCGCCACTGCCCTGAAAGGCATAATTCCCGGGACTATTGTTGAAACGACTTTGGACACGCTGGCTAAAGGCAAATACATGGCCGATGTGGAAGTCGCTTTGGCAATCACCGCCGTCGACGTGGAAACAGGCGAGGAAGTAATCTTTACTAATGCAGCCAAGGTGCCGAAAGTAGAGCCAGGCTACCGAAAGTCCTGGGCGGAAAACGGGAAAAAGGTTTTTCTTTTCGATGTGAAATTAGCAGAAGCGATTCGGGCCAGTATCTCTTTGCCTGGATTATTTATCCCAAAGAATCTTGAAGGAAGATCTCTCGTTGACGGAGGCATCCGCAACATGGTGCCTGTTGACGAACTCCGGCGCATGGGAGCAGAAGAAATTGTGGCCGTAGATTTAGGGCTTCACGCTGAAAGGCCCCAAAAAGCCGACAATTTTGTTTCTGTCCTTTCCAGGTGCTTTTCTTTGGCCTGTAGAAGAGATACTCTCAGGAGCCTCCACAAATACGCCTCCGTCATTTTGCAGCCCGAAGTCTTCGATGTGGGTTTCCCGTCGCCCGGGAAAATTCAGGCTCTAATCGAATTGGGAAAAATCTGCGCGGAAGAAAACATGAACCGGTTACTTTCCTTGTTGAATTAATCGAGGCCAGCAAACGACCGTTTGACCCTTTTCTTCCTCTTCCAAACCACACTTTTCAATCCCGGTTCACCTCTCGGCCGAGATGCAGACGGAAGGGTATGGCTTAATTGCGAAGAAATGTAGCACAAGGACATTTTATGTTCCGACCAATTGCCGTTGGAGGCACTTTACAGGGATATTTATCATCACAAACTGGGGGGAATTGACATGGTCAAAACGCAGGGGGTTACAACCGAAGAATTGATGCAAACAGCCGTGGATCTCGCAGGCCAAACCCGGTGGCCTGCCGACTCGGCGGTCTATGTTTCAGGCAAAAACATCAAAAAGATACTGTTTGGCATCGACATGGGTGTTGCCGAATTGATGGTCGGAAGACATTTGGACGTTGACTGTGTAATGGCTCACCACCCGGATCCGAGTGTCCTGACGTTCCCCGAGGTCTTGGACCTTCACGTGAACATCATGGTTCGAAGCGGGATCCCTGAAAGTGAAGCGTGGGAGGCTGTGAACCGTCTTAAAGAAGCCAGCGCCTTTGCGCGACATTCGGCCAATTATGACCATGCCCCGTCTTTTGCGCGTCTTTTGGGCATACCCTTTCTGAACATTCACAACCCCTTGGATGAGATTGGTCGTCAGCTCATGCAGAAAGCTGTGGATGACCATACTGGTCCGGATTCCACTGTAGCTGACGTTATGACGGCCTTGCGGACTGTGCCCGAAATAGGCAGTGCACCTACAGAAGTCGTGGTCCGGTTAGGGCTCGAAGACAACAAGGCGGGGAAGACCGTTGTGGTACACGGAGCGGGAACCAACGGGGGAGCGACCCTTGCCAGGCTCTATTTCAATCACGGAGTTGACACTGTGATTTATATCCATATTTCTCCCGCCGAAATGCCCAAACTGCGTCAGGAGTTCCCTGCGGGGAAGAACTTGGTAATCTCGGGGCATATAGCGTCGGATGCGGCCGGCATCAATCCTTATATTAGGAAACTTGAGGAGATGGGGCTGGAGATTATCCCAGTGAGCGGGCTGTAGCGACCTGGTGGGCGATGCGGCCGGGCAGCCTTTGGCTTCGTTGACAGCTGCTGCTTCCTGGAGTATCATGGTTTTTGCGTATGGTATGTGTCGGGGTGGCGGAACTGGCAGACGCGTACGTTTGAGGGGCGTATGGTGAACACCGTGGGGGTTCAAGTCCCCCTCCCGACACCAAAACTGAAGATGGTGCGGCGTTTCGAGAAATCGGGACGTCGTTTTTGTTTGTGCGCCGGACATGGCGCTTCACACGGGGGTGAAAGTCCCCTGCACGGGTAGGTAACGACCAAGTGCAAGCCAAGGGCAAGGGTGTCCACCGCGAGGTGGAATCTGAAGGAAGCCCGCGGCAAAGTTCCGGCCTGAGGAACACGAACCACATATGAGGCATTTCGAGGGGGGCAAGGTTGCGAGACAAACCAAACCCGAAAGTTACCTGGACCTGAGAGTGTAAATGTGGCAGGTAAATGGAACGAAGGTGAAGCGTCTTACCCCGGGAGGTCTCACGGACGGGCGGAAACAGAGTAGGAAGCCCGGTTGAAACAAGATTTGTCGTGAGAAGTCAGCCGAAGCCATAGTACCGGAGAACCGAAAGGCGGAAGGGAAGGGCTGAACCAGATGAGGTGGAGGTCAATGAAGGCCACCAAAAGCGACGGGCTAAAACACAGACAACTCACGTTGTGGGGCTATCTGCGGAAAGATACTGCGGAACAGGAAGGATACGCAGAAGCGTGTGTGTCGCCAAGGATGACCGAAACGGATACCGCCGACACAAAGAAGCAAGAGGTAGGGCTGTTGGAGGAAATCGTTTGTTCAGACAACTTGTACCGAGCGTACAAGCCTCCCGGGGTAAGACGCTTCACCTTCGTTCCATTTACCTGCGGTGGGACGAAGCGCCCACGATGCTCTGAGGGAGTGTCAAAGGAACATCACGGAC
>CAZYEC010000089.1:0-4214 GCA_964646385.1 uncultured Eubacteriales bacterium
AGGAAGTGCTGGGCGAGAACAAGTCCCAGGGGATCGTAAGGGAAATCGTCGACGTGCCCGAAGAGAAGCCTCCCGTGGCAGCAGTTTTGGATTCCAGCTCGTCTCCGGAAGTCAAGAGGATCATAGTTGCTCCCGGGAAAGTCATTGTTGACGGGGCCATAGCGCAAAGGATCATTTACGAGCCTTTGGATGACCCCTGCCAGCACGTGCACACGTTGCACTTCACTGTGCCGTTCTCTGAGTTCGTGGTGCTTACGGAAGCAAGACCCGGCATGCAAGCCAGGGTCGATTTGCAGGTGGAACATGCCAACTACGAGGTGCCACCCGCAGGCGATCCCATAATGGCTACCAAAGTTATACAGCTCGTAGCCAGAGTGTTCAAAACTAGAGTGATGAACATTGTGGTGAAAGTTGCTCTCGGATCACAGAAACCGGCCTGTAGCGGAACCATCACCGGGAATCTAGTTAACGTGAGGCAAGGTCCCGGGACTACCTACGCGATTGTCGCTCAGGTAAACGCGGGAACCCTTGTCGCGGTGTTGGAGTTTACCCCGGAATGGCTCAAGGTACGTTTGCCGACCGGAGTTGTGGGGTGGGTCTCGGCAGCCTTCGTGCGGCACGACTGTACGCCTCTCGGATAAGTGAAGGGTTCTGCCCCAAAAAAGACCGGGTGACACAAACCCAGTGTCCCCGGCTTTTTCCATTGGATACCAAGCGTAAGGAATTTGGCGAAAGGGTGACGGTGGCCGCAGAAGAGGGCTGCGATAGCCCAATTTAGGGCACTAACAGGCATTCTTTCCCGGTAGTCCGGGTTTTGAGCAGGGCTCCGATGGTATATTATGTTTACATACTGGCAGGTAAGCCCAAGAAAGGAGATGGAAGACATGAAACCCAAAACAAAGGTTGTTCTCCTGGCGGTTATGGTTTTGTCCATGTTGTTCTTGCCCAAAAATGCTGTGGCAAGCGGCTACACTCGCTACGTAGCGCCTGCCCCGGACGGAGGCACGCTTTTCATTTTCACCAACGGTTCTCCGGGGCTAAATTTGATTATGAGGTATTTCTACGGATTTGACACCTATCCGTGGGATCTGCTTAAGCCGGTACCGCCCGTCAGACCAACACCTGTGCCGGTCTATCCAAAACCGGTTCCCAAACCGTCCCCAACGCCGGAACATAAACTCCCTATCCCCGACCCTGAGCCGCAGGTTCCAATACCGGAAACACCTCCCGAACAGGAGGAAAACCTGCCCGTTTCCGGTCTGACGGCTATGGAGCAGGGCATGGTGGATTTGGTCAACCAAGAAAGGGAGGCGGCAGGTTTGCTGCCTTTGAAAGTGGATATGCGGTTGGTGGAACTTGCCCGCAAGAAAAGTCAAGATATGATCGATCAGGGGTACTTTTCTCACACGTCGCCTACATACGGTTCACCTTTTGACATGATGAGAGCCGCGGGAATTACTTACATCACCGCCGGAGAAAATCTTGCAGGGGCACCCACTTTGGGATCAGCTCACAAGGGGCTCATGGACAGCGATGGTCACAGAAAAAACATACTGAACTCGGCTTTTGACCATGTGGGCATCGGTGTAGTCAAAGGCGGCGCCTACGGTTACATGTTCACTCAGATGTTCACGGGCCAGTAGAGCCCTGACCGAAACCGGTAGGCCGGGGCTGCCAAAATGACAGCCGGGACAGGGCCCGGCAGCAACAGACAGCCCACATCAATAGGCAGCATCAACAGGAGAGGCGGGTTCTTTATCCGCCTCTCCCGGTTTCATTGAGAAATTCGGACGTAGTCCCGAAACACCCAACCGGACTTGCCGTCGTACAACTGGACCGCCACCCAATTTCCCCTTCTTTCAGTCAAAATGACTGGGGTGTCACTTTCCAAAATGGCTAAGATAAACGCCTGGGGGCTGGGGGATTCTCGGAAATTTACGTCGTCGTCACTAATAGACCCGAAACCGATAAACCTGTCCGGTATAGTCCCGCTATTCAACAGCTTCAGCGTCTCGATTTCAAACCTTTTTTGGGTCAGGATCCGTTCAAGCAGATGGCGGCCTGTACCCGAAGGCAGCCTGCCGATCAAGGCTTGGTACTGCTGTTTGGCTCTTTCCTCCCAGTTCAGGAGTTCGACTACCGTATCGTCCAAGGCCTCGCCCCCTTACACTTTTCAAACTATGCCCGAGGTTAAGTAAACATGCTGCAATTCGCAGCCTGATTTGCTGGGATGTTTCCCTTTTGTTTGGTGCAAAAGATGCATTAACCCTCACTTCCTGTGCTAAGATGTATCCATCGATTGCGGAACAGGTGATGGGATTTGGATAGCGCAGCGGGCGGGGCAAGGGTCACCAAAGGGTTCGATCCCAAAAGAGTTCTCTTCTGGGGGGCTGTATCCGTTGTGGTCAGCGGGCTCTGCTTGTTCTTTATCCTTCGCTGGACAGAAAACAAGCATTTCCTGGGGGGGATATTTCAAGTTGGCTTGAAAACTCTTTGCCTGGCGGGTGGGCTTGTGGTGGCCAGCTGGCTTGCGGATGGTTTGAGGATGCTGGTTTTGGCAAAGGCCATGGGGGGAAATTTGTCGGCTGCCGAGGCCGTGCGCATATCTGTGATGGGCTCCTTTATGGCCGGGGTCACGCCTTTTGATACAGGAGGCGAACCCCTCAAAGTTTTCTTTCTACACAAACGGGGTATGGGAATCGGGCAGGCCACTGCTGCCGTGGCTTTGGCGGCCGTATTCCACGCCACTACCAGATTCCTGTTGTGGGCTATGCTCCCACTGGCCGCTTTCGCTTTCGGTTTCCAGTGGAAAATGGGGCCGGGAATGAAGGTTACTTTGTGTATAGGCCTGTTTTTCTATGTTTCTTTGATGGCGTTTTTGTTCCTTGCGGCCCTCCTGCCTAACTGGGTGAGCGGCGCAGCTCAGTGGCTTTGTAAGCGCAAAATCGTGAAAAGGGTGGTTTCACCGGAATTCATTGACAAGCTTGTTGGGAGAGTGGAGTCTGCGGCAAGGGAATTTCGCACGGGAATTGTGGCGTTCCGGTCGAAGCGCACCTCGGCGCTCATCGCCTTGTTCTTGAGCACTTTGTACTGGGCCTTTGTGATAACTGTTCCGGTTTTGATTTTGAGGGGGATGGGGAGCGGCCTTTCCTTGCTGCAAATCGTGCCCTTGAGCATGACTGTGTATCTGGTGATGGCTTGCATGCCGACGCCCGGCGCCAGCGGTGGGGCTGAGGTCGGTTCCGCATTATTCTTCTCGCCGTTTCTGCCCGGTAAGATACTGGGCACGTTCGTGGTTGTCTGGCGGCTTGTCACTTATTACTTTACCCTCCTTGTCGGAGGAGGACTTATAGCAGCGGAAACTCTATCTTGGTCCCTGCGGAAAACCAATCTTCAATCGAGATAATACCGCCACAACATCTCAGCAGTCTCGGCCCGGGTAATGGTCCTTTCAAGGCGAAGCGTGCCATCGTCGTACCCTTTCAAAAGGCCGGAGGAAACCGCCCAATTGGCCAGGGCCAAAGACTCGGGATCCGTATTTGACGCGCCCAGGTCCTTGAAGGTTGAGACAAAATCACCCTGAACGACAGGGGATCCTTCCCCTTTCCACATGATGAGGGTCACGTCTTTGCGGACACAGGGGTTGTCGGGTGCCCAAGAAGCATCCGACGGAGAGATCAGTTTTCTCGACACAAGATATTCCAGGTACGGGCGTGCCCAGTGGTCTGGGGTGCAAAGGCAAAAATCGTTTATATCTTGGAAGTGTCGGCTTTCAGTCTGTTGATCTGTGTCCGGATCTCCGGTGGTGCCTTCTTCGGCCATGCCCCCGATGAAGCCTTCTGTCCTGGCAAACAAGGCCGCGAACTCCCCTTTGCTTACTTGGCGTTCCGGCAGGAACTTGCCGTTGTCGTATCCCTCAACTATTCCTTTCAAAGACAGTCGGGCCACCGTGAACCGTGCCCAGTGCCCCCACATGTCGGGGAAAAGGATGGGCAGAACAAACCCACGGGTGTCCACATCAGTCCCAAAAGGCGTGCATAGCGAAGCAAGGGAAGACAGTGCGGCCAGCTTGTCCCGCCCTTCTGCCAAGAAAGTTTTGCCCCAAAGAATCTTTGTTGGCACGAATTCGACGGCTTCGATTTTGTCTTTTGACAATGTCACCGTAAGAATGCCCCCTTCTTGGCAAGAAGGGAAATCCGCCCTGGTGGTAAAGA
>CAZYEC010000090.1:0-4194 GCA_964646385.1 uncultured Eubacteriales bacterium
CCAAACATATTCTAACTGAGTCAGTTTGCAGCGACCCTATGTATGTGATCATCGGTGCCGGGAACGGAGGCCAGGCCATGGCCGGGTTCCTTGCTATGCGCGGCTTGAGCGTCAATTTGTGGAACAGGTCGCGGGGGGTCGTGGACAGTATCAACAGGTCCGGAGGCATTCAACTGGAAGGCCACTATTCGGGCTTCGCCGTACCCAACTTGGTGACCGGCGACATGGGTGAGGCGCTTTGGGGCGCAAGAATTATCATGGTAGCCGTGCCCGCGTCCGGGCATGCCGCCGTGGCGCGTGCCATGGCCAGATCCCTTGTGGACGATCAAATAGTGGTATTGAACCCGGGCCGAACCGGGGGGGCTTTTGCCTTTCGGCGCGACCTGGAAAGATTCGGCTGCAAGGCCAACATCCTTCTGGCAGAAACGGGGACGTTCGTTTATGCAAGCCGTACCTCGGAACCCGGCAGGAGCCATATATTCGGAGTCAAGAAACGTGTGAGGGTAGCGGCGCTGCCTGCCAGAAAAACCATGGACGTGCTAAAAGCCCTTAGGCCTGCCTTTCCCCAGTTCATCCCGGCAGAAAGCGTTTTGGCAACCGGGCTGGACAACATGGGAGCCATATTCCATCCTGCTCCCACTCTGTTGAATGCAGGCAGGATCGAACTGAACGAGACTTACGAGCATTACAAAATGGGAATTTCCCCGGCCGTAGCCAATCTGCTTCACCGAATGGACGAAGAGAGATTGGCCATAGCAGAGGCGCTGGGTGTGGCGGCCCGCTCCGCTTTGGAATGGTTGAAGGATACTTACGGGGTTGCCGGCAGCGACCTCTACTCCGCTATTCAAAACAACCCGGCTTATGATTCCATAGCGGGCCCCAAATCCTTGGAAACGAGGTACGTCACGGAAGATATTCCCTTCAGCTTGGTTCCGCTTATGGCCTTGGGGAGGGCGACCGGGGTCGCCACTCCTGTGTTGGAGTCCATCGTATCCCTGGCTGAAAACATGCTGGGCCGAGACTTTCGAAACCGGGGCAGGGGGCTTGAGCAGATGGGGCTGGCCGGACTGAATTCCCAAGAAATCCGGGATATGGCCATGGAAGGAGTGTTGTGAAATGGTTCGGACTGACAAAGGCCTTATGATGGGCGCCGCAATGGGCGATTGCGTTCACGTGGCCGGGGTGCTGAATTTCTTTCAGCTTGCGTCCAAAGAAGGGTACCGGACCAAGTTTTTGGGGGCCGCCAAATCCCCCGAGGCCATAGCGGCTGCCGCCAAAAAGATGAGCGCCAAAACCGTAGCAGTAGGGTACCGGCTGGATCCGAACGCCGCCAAGAATTTGGCCGTGAGACTTGACGCGGCATTGAAACGCCACGGTATTGCCCCAAAGCTGTTGTTCGGGGGCACTCCCCCTGTTGCGGAAGTCGTCTCAGGTACCGGCATATTCCAAAAAGTG
Organism: uncultured Eubacteriales bacterium; assembly: GCA_964646385.1. GTDB lineage: Bacteria > Bacillota > Sulfobacillia > Fermentithermobacillales > Fermentithermobacillaceae > JAXGZG01. The sequence continues at coordinate 1,456 of CAZYEC010000090.1, forward strand.
TTCTCGGGCAAAGAAGACCTGGATGAAGTCATCGCTTACTTGAGAGGCGGGGGCCTTTCCGGCGGTGCGGCGACATATCCTGCCAGCCTCCAGGGGCGCATCTCGGAAAAAACCCCCTATCCTGTGCTGCGGCACCATTTTGGTTTGCCCTCGGTGGAAAAAACGGCGGAAGGTATCAAAATGATCGCCGATTCCAAGGTCTTGGATATCATATCCCTGGGGCCGGACCAGAATTTTCAGGCGAACTATTTTCGACCTCAAAACATGGATCCCGATCAAGATGGAGCCGGCGGAGTGACCATACGTTCCGGGGGCGACCTTAGAAAGCTGTTTGATGCCGGCAGGCGGGGTAATTATCCCTTGATGAGATGTTACAGCGGGACGCAAGATGTCATTAGAATGGCAGCGCTGTTAAAAGACACCATCCAAAACGCCTGGGGCGCCATTCCCCTGTTTTGGTACAACGCCTTGGACGGAAGGGGCCCCCGAGGCGTTCAGGAATCCATCGCCGAAGCCCAAAAAGCCGTTGGGTGGCATGCTGCCAGGGGAATACCCGTTGAAGTCAACGAATCCCACCACTGGAGCTTAAGAGACGCCCCAGACGTAGTGGCGGTTGCCTCGGCGTACCTTGCCGCCTACAACGCCAAAAAGGCCGGCGTGGGGCAATATGTTTCTCAATACATGTTGAACACGCCCCCCGGTACAACTGCAGAAATGGATTTGGGGAAAATGCTTGCTAAAGACGAGCTGATCAACAGCCTGGCAGACGAGGCTTTCACCGTTTGGAGACAAACCCGGGCCGGGCTTTCAAGCTTCCCCACAGACCTTGATTTGGCTAAAGGACAATTGGCGACCTCAACCCTGGTGGCCATGAACCTGCGCCCCCATATAGCCCACATTGTTGGTTTTTGCGAAGGGGACCACATCGCCAATCCCCAAGATGTCATCGAAAGCTGCCGCATCGCAAGGGGAGTAATTCGCAACTGCCTTCACGGGATGCCCGACATGACTAAAGATCCCCGGGTGCAAGCACGAAAAAGAGAGCTCATCCGCGATGCCAAAACTCTGCTGGCCGGGATTCACGAATTGGCGACACTGGTTTCCGGGGTAAGCGGCCGCCACGGCCCCGGGGAAAACGCCGGTGCAAAAGACCCTTACACGGATCCCGTACTGCTGGCCATGGCCGTAAAATGCGGGCTCTTTGATGCGCCTCACTTGGCCGGGAACCCGGCTGCTTGCGGGGAAGTTGAAACAGCCATTGTGGACGGGGCATGCCTTGCGGTGGACCCTGTGTCAAAGAAACCCGTGTCGGAAGAAATCAGAGTGGAGGTGGCCCTTCACAGGGCACGCAAAATTTGGAGCAGAGTGACCGCGTGAATTCATCCAACAATGTTGGGAATACGACTCTTGAGGGCAGAACGTCTGCCCTCGTCTGTTTTTCTCCCATCGCCACACACTCACCCCAAAAATACCTTGCGGTCCCGCTGCTTCAGGAACTCTTGAATTTCGAAATTGTAGCCCTCCGGGCCCCGAAAGAAAAACGACCTCAGCCCAATTTGGTCATTATCTTTTATTGGGGTCAGATCTTCCACTCCGGCGCTCCCGATCCTTTGGTGCCACGCGGAAACATCGGTAACGTTGAGACTTATCAGGACCCCTCCCCTTGATGTCACGGGTATTGACCCTTTTGTCACATCAACCGCGCCCAAGAACCCCGATTCCCCAGTCTTCCAAATGACTGCCCAACCCTGATCCATCACCTGCTCCAAACCTAACACCGAAGTGAAAAACTCCACTGCCCGGGAAAAGTCGTTGAAATACATGAACGTAATGCTGGATGACGGTTTTTCAAGCATGAGCAATCCCTCCTCCCTATTGCTCCGAATTTAAGAACGGGAATACCACTCAACAAAGCAAATTCCCTGCGGTAATTCCATATCCTTTGTAGGATTCTACGAGGCTTTTCGGTATCCTTTCGCATTGTCCTGCCTGCAAGACAAACGAGCAGGCAAGATGAAGATCCTGTGCTCGGGTTTGAGAGTCTGGAGATGTGGACCGCAATGAAGGATCCTGGGCTACATTAGAGAACAGGCTTGTTGAGGTTGGGTAAAATTGTGAGACTGTCAGGCTTGTGGAACCAACCATCTCGCAAAAGGCAGTATGTCCGGGAAATAAACCTTGAGCGAGGGCGTTTTTTGGTCGAAAAGACAGATCCTAAAAAAGGGAGAAGGAAAGACATGACCGGCTATCCGAATTTGTTCAGCCCCATACGCATAGGGAGCGTCACTCTGAAAAACCGAATCGCCGTTGCCCCAATGGGCACAAGTCCTAACACTTCCGGTTTCTTGTCAGAGCAGAATTTGGCGGCCTACGAGCTGCGCGCCAAGGGCGGCGCGGCCGTGGTAACCAGAGGGGAAACTTTGATCGGACATAAGACAGACAGTGCCCACGGAAACTTGTGCAACTTGGCCGAGGAACGGTATATGCCAACCCACCTGCAATTGACCGACGTCATCCATCAGCACAATGCGCTTGCCAACATCGAGATTCTCCATTGTGGTGCCCGGGCGCACCCCCGATACACCGGAGGCGAGATTTGGGGCCCCAGCGCGGAAATGGGCGTTTATGGCACTCAAGTTACGGAAATGAACGAGGATATGATGGAAGAAGTGGCTGATTGCTTCGCCCACGCCGCCTTTGTCGCCAAGTTTGGCGGCTTCGACATGGTGATGATTCACG
>CAZYEC010000091.1:0-4146 GCA_964646385.1 uncultured Eubacteriales bacterium
GTGACATCTGGGGTCGCGGGCTTTTTGGTTTTCACTCTGCTTTCCTACGTTGCCGACGCCTTGTGGCTCGCCGTCATAACGCGCCCCATGGATGATCGCATTGCCAACCTCGAAGAAGAAGAAGATGGGCTTCTGAGAATCCTTGAAGCGGCCAGGTGGCAATCGGTTTTTGGGGGTGAGCCCGAGTTGGGACCCGAAAGAGCCCAAGAGACTTTTGAGGGAAATGAGGCCAAGTCCCTAAACGATCTTGTCGATTCCTGGAGGGAAGGTGGAGGGGCTGCCCGCATCAGGTCATTGAAGGTTCTTGAATGGGAGGACGAGATAGCCGGGATGTCCCGGGAGGACATACTGAAGGACATTCAGGGACAGGGACGAGCCCTTCAAGGAGAACAGGATCAAGTCAGAAAGGAGCAGGCTCGGGTGAAAGGTGCCCTCCTGAAGCTGGAGCTCCTTTCCAGAGATAGGTTGAAAGCCTCCGGGGAAGAGCCACGGGCAAAGAGTGAGCCCACGCCCGCGATTGTGCCCAGGCACGCCGAATTGAGGAGGCGCCTTCAGGAGATAAACCGTGAGATAGCCGCGGCAAAAGCCGATAAGGCCGAGTTTTTGGGACAAAAAGTGACTTTGAGATGGGGGCGACGGCAATGAGCCACATAAGCTCGTACAAAGCGGATATCAAACTGGAAAGCGCTCTGGAAGCAGGCAGGCCCGTGCAAGAAGATCCCGGATGGGAAATTTTGGGGGAAGCAGTTTCCGCGGCTGCTGCTGACATGGGTATGGAAGTCTGTCACACTATTCACGACTATTACGGGCGTTCGATATTTTGCGATTGGGCGCTAAAAGGGCCGGAAATGCCGAGAGGGCTCGGTGTCATGGTTGACAGGAAAACTGGCGAGGTTTCTTTTGTGTGCGACTCTTACGGTGGTTACGAAAGGGTTAGCGCTGAGATAAAAGATCGCGTCATCCAAAACTATTCGGCGCTTTGCGTGGCAAAGGCTCTGTCGGCGCTCAACTATAATGTGGAAATGGAAGAAGTTCTGCATCCCATCGAAGGCAAGAAGGTTTTGGTCAAAGGGGTATTGTGATGACAAGGAAAATAGATGTGGAGATCGGCAAGGGTGGAAAGGTTACCGTCGAGTTTTCGGGCTTTCCCGGGGAAGATTGCTTCATCGAAGCCGACGCTTTTCGAAAAGCCCTGAAAGAGCTGGGACTTTGGGCAGTTCCCCTTTGGGTTACCCCAAAAGAACCCTCAGAGATCGAGGCCGAACTTCCCAGCCAAACTGAGACCAAACGAAAGGTGATAGTGTCTTGATGAAAATCCCCGGGGATGCAGTCTTGTCGATTCCCGGTTTCCTAAAAAACGAGACTCTGCCGGGCCAGGATTCCTATTTCGAGTTCGAAATAGGCCCGGGGATAGTCAACATTTACGAGAGAATGGGCGACGGGGTTACGGACCTGCTTGTGGAATCGCTCAGGAAATTGGGCCTTCAACTTTGCGTCCGCGTGAGTTCACCTTGCGGCTAGGGGGCATTTCTTCTTTTGGGAAGCATTTTTGATGAATCGTGGATAGAATCGGGGATTCTCAAACGAAAGGCGAACTATTCGCCGATTTTGTGTTTTGAAACCGTGGACCCCAAACGAATTTACCAGCTGAAGTCTTTTTTGTTTGCCTCACAGGAATTCAGACACGTGGAACATTTCTTTTTGTTCGATCCCTGGGAAGGATTGGGGACACTCCGCAGAGGGGCGGAGGGTCCCGTGTTTGAGCCTTACAAAAAGAGAATTCAAAAGGAAACGGCCCTTGCTTCCAGGCTGCGCCCCGATGGCGGCCTGGAGATTCAAGCCCTGAAAAGCATCTTGAAGGAGATGGATTCTTTTCTGAAGACTCGGCCCACGGTGTTTGTGCTTCAAAGCCTTTCGGACGTGCGTGAAGCGGACAGCGGCTTTCAGGCTGCCATAAGAGCCTGGGCTATCGACCCCCACATTCTTGCCAAAGGTTCGACCGTGGTTATTCTTACCTCAGACGTGTCCCGGGTCATGGACGATTTCACCAAAGAATACGTTGTGGTTATATCCGTAGACCCGTCATCCTCCCGGGAGCGGACCAGCTTGGTGGAATCTATAGGAGGCGAGCTGGGCTTGGAACTCCATCGTTCCAGGGTCGAAGGAGCCGCCGTGTCTTTGTCAGGACTCAACTTGCACCAGATCGAAAGCATACTTTTGGAATCCTACCATCGCAAGAAATGTTTTGACCCGGATCTTATGAAAGAATTGAAATCAGAACTGGTTAAGCGGTCCGGTGTTTTGGAGGTAAGGGATCCTCTGTTCACGTTTAAGGACATCGGCGGTTATCACGCCATTAAGGACTTTGTCACAAAATACATCATCAACGTCCTGCAAAAACCCGAAAAGGCCAGGCGCTTTGATCTGGGTTTACCTAAGGGACTTCTTTTCTTTGGCCCCCCGGGGACGGGGAAAAGCCTCTTTTCCAACGCTTTAGCCAGCGAGGTGCAGCTCCCTTTCATCAACTTGGTCACCGAAAACATTTACTCTAAATGGCTTGGGGAATCAGGGCAAAACATGAAAAACGCCATAGTCCTGGCCGAAAAAATGTCCCCCGCTATCGTATTCGTTGACGAAATCGACAGGTTTGGGAAACGAACAGGCACTTCGGCAGGGTCCGCAGAAGAAGAAACCCAACGAGTTTTCTCCCAGTTTTTGGAATGGTTGGGCAGGCCCGACAGGGAAGCCATCATCGTGGGCACGACCAACGTACCCGAGCATTTGGACGAAGCGTTTTTGCGCGCCGGGAGGTTCGACTACAAGATTCCTTTTCTTTACCCCGGCCCGATGGCTCGTCTTGAGATACTCCTGGTGCACTTGGGCCGTTCCGGCAAACGGACGCCTGTACCTCTTGATGTGAAGGCGGAACATGTAAGGGAATTCCTGGAGGAAGCAGTGGTGCCCCTCACGAACAATTTCTCTTGCGCGGAACTGGAGGAGTTGGTAACCAGGGCCAAACGCAGAGCTTTTGATAAGGATAGAGAGCATGTCTTGGGAGAGGACCTGGTGGTGGCTACCAAGACTTTCCGCATCGATTATTCATCCCGCAAACGCACGGTTGACCTTTGCATGAACCAGGCCCGACGTTTCACCGATGATCAGACTTTCCTTGATGCTATTGAAGAAGAGAACAAAATGTACGAAAATGATGAAGTTGCAAGCAGTTGGCTCGCTTGAAAAGTACAAGAGAAAGGGGGACAACTGGTGAAAGAAAAAGTGGAAACAGTCCTCGATGAGATTCGCCCGTCCTTGCAAGCCGATGGCGGAGATGTCGAGCTGGTTGATGTTTCGGAAGACGGGGTGGTCAGGGTGAAACTTGTTGGGGCTTGTGGGACTTGCCCCTTCGCCACCATGACCCTGAAATCGGGGATAGAAAGAATTCTGAAACAAGAGATTCCTGAAGTGAAAGAAGTTCAGGCCGTGGGGCTAACCGCTTTGTAAGAGGCTTGTCGTCGGCAAACCTACTGGAGCCGCCGTGTTTCCGGCGGTTCTTTTGTTTTGGGCCCGGGCAAAGCCGCCTCAAGGTGATCATTCAGTCACCAACCTACCTGCTTATCCGGTTTATACAATAGTCTTTGACGTCTCTTTATTTTTCACACAGTAAAACGGGCTGGCATATAGATGTTCTAGTCAAACGGCATTCTTTGTCCAGAATGAAAGGGGGGTAATCGATCTGCATACCCTCGATGTAAAGCGCGAAGAACTGCGACTGGAAGAAGTGGTAGGGGAAGGGACTTCTCAGGTTATCATCAGCGAAGTGGTGAAGGTTCCCGAAGAGAAGCCGCCAGCAAGGGCCATCATCGATTTTGTGGCAAAAACTACGGTAGACAAAGTCACCGTCCTGCCGAACAAAGTTGTTGTGGACGGCACCGTTGATTTCGCCATAATCTACGAAGCAACGATGAAAACCCAAACGGTGCACGTGTTTCACGCTGAAGTCAAATTCAGCACATTCGTAGAAATCCCGGGCATTGAGCCGGGGATGACGGCCACTCCCAGTCTCACCGTGGAACACGCAGTGTTTCAGGTCAGCCCAGACGGAAGGACCGTTACCATCCGTGCGGTCGTGGCCCTTACGGTGAGGGT
>CAZYEC010000092.1:0-1221 GCA_964646385.1 uncultured Eubacteriales bacterium
TGTCCATGATATCGTCTGTCCCTTTCGCAATAACCCGCCCTGTTTGACCACCCCTATTCAGGCTAGGCAAGATGACATCGCAAAAGAGCCCGATCGACCTTACCGGTCCTGTTTAACGGCAATTCTTTGTAATATCGGAGCTTGCCGGGCACCATATATTTGGGCAAAACCTGCTTCAGTGCACGGATTAGGCCGCCATCATCCTGTTGGGCTGACTGATAGAAAAGGACGATGCGTTCCCGTGCCTCATCAAACAAACAGCACGCCGACTGCACAAGAGGAACGGCTTGCGCCGCGGCTTCAATCTCACCCAGTTCTACCCTGTGCCCCATGTATTTTACCTGGCTGTCTCTTCGTCCCATAAACTCAAGCTCCCCCCGATCATTGTACAAACAGATATCGCCTGTCCGGTATATAAGTTCGGGGTAAGCGTGGTGTAGCGGGTTCTGCACGAAAACCTTGGCTGTCTCTTCGGGGTTATTGTAGTACCCGTGGGCCAGCGACACGCCCCGAACGCACAATTCCCCAGTCTTATTGGGTTCCGTAACGAGATCATCCGCATCGAGCAGCATTATCTCGGTGTTATTGAACGCCTGTCCTATGGGGATACGTTCCCCCGGAACGAAATTTCGGTCCACTTTGTAATAGGCGCAGTTGCATGTGATCTCCGTCGGTCCGTAAAGGTTCACAAACTGGGCGCCGGGCAAATTTTCTCTCCACTCGTTAAGCACCTTCACAGGCAACACTTCCCCGGAAAACATGACAAGGCGCACGTGTTCCGGGCGATAATCGGGAAAAGTACCCAAGGCGCATACAATTTTCATGGCCGACACCGCCCAAACCAAAGTGTTAATCTTGCGACGGTTGAGGATCTCCATCAACTGGGGAGTAAACGTGAAAACTTTACGGGGCAAGATGTGGGTCGATGCCGCATTCCTCAGCGCGAGATAAATGTCTTTCACCGAAACATCGAAATCGAAAGGCGCTTGGTTCCCGAATACTGTGTCCCCACGGATATCGAAAACCTCACTGAATCGCCGGGCCATGTTCGCCACTGACCTGTGAGAAACCACGACCCCCTTAGGCACACCGGTGGTGCCAGAAGTGAAGATACCATACAAAGGATCAGCGTCAATTGATTGCCGCCTAATAGACTCAAGCAGACTCGGGACAGGTTCCGCTTCGGCGAAATCTGTGGAGTCGCCGGGGACGAGCTCTGCA
>CAZYEC010000092.1:1231-4112 GCA_964646385.1 uncultured Eubacteriales bacterium
CGGGGGCATCACCCGGCGCATGGCAGCGGCCCGTGCGTCCGGCATGTCAGGGTCGAAAGGAACGTAAAAATTACCGCTGTACACCACTCCAAGAAATCCCGCGAGATCCGCTGATGTCCGCGTCAGATGAACGTAAATCGGTTGCCGGCGGACCCCGAAAAGATCCTGGGCCAAAACCGTACCTATGGCCCGGGAAGATTCCAATAGTTTTTTATAAGACATGCTGCTGCTCTCATCGGACAGAGCCACTTTGTCGGGCACAATGGCAGCAGAATTCTCCAAATACTGGAGAACGTTCGTTATCACGTTAATCGCGTCCCCGGGGTTTGGATAAACACATCTTACCATCGACGTGTTCTTGTGTCTAACCTGCTTATCGGGCTTATGGCTGGCCGCTGCGACGCCCGCTTAAATGTATTCAAAATGTTCCATAACAGAATGTACCGAGTGCTCTTTATGGTTTCTTGTCATGGTTGTGTGAGGAGCCGCCTCAATCCCTATCACACCGCCTGCCGACCAAAGACCGTCAGACCCCCATCTCTTGCTTCCCTCAGACCAGGGCCTGGCAGATTGGCCCTCGCCACGTGTAAGCCGTGGGCTGGTTGCCACCTAAAAGGTGCGCTGAAGGTGTTTCTCAAAATGAACAAGAAACAAACCTAAGGGACACAAAGTTGCCTGGGCTGCATTTGAGTGCCGCAAAGGGCAATTGTGTTGCTCACAACACGGGCAAAGGGGTTTGTCGGGTGAGTGTGAATCTTCAAGCCGGGGAGAACGCGGGTTTAAGCGGAAACGCTTGCCTTATCCTCCATGGGTTTGCAGGCGGCGTCAACGACGTCCGACCACTCGCAGAATCTTTCTCGGTCAGAAGGTGGAACGTTGAATGCCCCAAGTTGCCGGGTCATACCGGCCTGAATAAAGACTTGGTTACAGCAAGTTATCGTGACTGGCTGGGTTGTGCCAACAGGGTTTTCCTGGGCTTAAGGGGACCGGCGCAAAACCGCACGAACGCCGGTTCCTCAGCTGTTGAACTGGCCACTAACCAAGACTGCCCTCAGGGCTGCAGGCTGACACACACAAAACAAAGGCCGGCGACCGGTGTTGAGCGGCGTTTAGTGGCGATTGTCGGATTTTCAATGGGGGGGCTGCTCGCCGTACATGTTGCGGCGAAAAATAAACCGGACGCCCTGATCCTGCTTAACACCCCCGTTTCCTGTGGCAATGTAAAAGAAGTGATATCCAATGTGGTGCGCGATCTAAAAACAGGCCGGAGGACACACATTCGACGTTATGCCCGTCGCCTGATGAACCATCCCCCTGTGAATGCACTGCACAGCTTTCGAACCTTACTCAAAACTACCATCCCTTTGTTCCCTGAAGTGACATGTCCTGTGTTCATCGGGCAGTCCATGAGAGATGATGCTGTGCACCCAAAAAGTGCCGATTTCATCCTGGAACACGTATCCTCAGCAACTAAAGTGTTTCGTCGTTACCCTGATTCAGGACACGTTATCTGCCATGAACCCGATGCCCCCAGACTATTGGAAGATGTATGGAAATTCCTTCACGTGCTCTAACCTGTTAGCCGCCGCATCTGCAGCTATAGAATTCTACCGGCTACGCGTCACGTGCCTATTGGGGAGATGCGAACTTGTGCCGGACGGTCGTATTCCCGTCGCTAATCTGGAACACACCGTTGTGTAATACTAATGAAGAAACCTTAGGACCGCACCCCGACGGGACAGCTGCGAACGCACTGGCCCTTGCAATAGTTTATCCCGCTGATTTCCAGACAAAGATTCTTGTCCACTACCGAAACAGTATTCAGCCAAACCTCGCCTGTTTGGGAGTCAGAAATCGTCCCGACGGTCAGCACGCCCAGATGCCCACAATGCTTCAGGCACAGCCCGCACGATAACCCCAGACACACCTTTTCTTTAAGGATCGGTGTTGGCTCGATTTCTGCGGTTGTGATAACACTGGCAAATCGGACTCGCGGCCCGTATTCGGGTGTAATGACGAGGTTGTTTAGACCAAATTCACCCAGACCGGCCCTAACCGCCGCATGTTTGTGAGAAAAAATCGAGGTGTTTTCCTTAATGCGGCGACCCAGGGCTCGCTGGCCATACCGGTCTTCGTTGGAAGAACGAAAATGCAGTGAGCCGTACCCTTCATCCTGCAACAGCATTGCAGCCCTCAATGCCAGACTGGAAAGCAAATCCGAAGTCGGACCGTGGGATTCTGTTTCCCACATGTAATCTTGCATTACGTCCCGTAAGTGCTCGTCAGGAATAAACTCGGAACCTTGCGGCATCATGCGGGTATGGTCCAATCCACGGTCAAGAATTCGTGAGGCAATAGAGACTACTGTCTTGCAGTCCTGCATGAAGTCTGCAGGGTGATGGCCCCAGGGCGCCCCCTCGAACCGGTGAACCGGTGCAAAACCGACCAAATGGGCCCCATTTTCGAGACAGAACTTCTTCACCTTTGCTGCCAGTCTTTTTGCTTCACTTTCCTCAGCTTTCGTAGCTAATCCACCCCTCTCGTTTTGGCCTTCCGCCAACCTGCGACGTCCTATGATTCGTTGGCTTTGCTTCCGGCAGCACTTTGAATGACGCAGCTTAGCAGTGAGCGTCCCTGGCCAGTTGTGCAGGCTCTTGTCGGCCTCGCAAAACGCACTATCGCTGCGCTGTTATCCGCGCTAATGCCAGTGCACTTTTACCTACGCCGGGATTGACACTGTCTTCTTTTCTATTTGCGTCACCCCATGTCCTGCGTGGCGAAAACAGAAACGCCCTTCATGACTCAACCTCCAAACAACGAAGGCCGCAAGGTTTGCTTCCAAGTATACAATGCCGAGGTCGATGGGACTCTTAAAGGACGA
>CAZYEC010000093.1:0-4071 GCA_964646385.1 uncultured Eubacteriales bacterium
CAGTTTTGCTGGCATGGTTAGGGGTGCTTGCGGGCATCGCGGCCGGGAACCCCTTGCCCATCGGGGCCAACCTTATTGCGATTTCAAGAAAACATCTTTATACCGATTTTAAGCAAGTCCGCAAAATACATCTTCACCCAAAAAGAAACTTGATTAAACTTACCGCTTCCACTGTGACCCGCAATTTAGTTTTCGCTCCGCCTGGCGAGTTCGAGTTCGTTTTGAAGTATATTATAAATAGATCTCCTAGAGGGAAAGTGAAGGGAAAAACGGGTGTAGCATGAAACGAACTTTAGGGAGGGGAAATCGTGGGACAGCCGGCTTTGATCGTTTTGGGAGCCTTGCTAGTATTGATATCCGCAGTTTTGATATCGGTTTACAACTCGCTTGTACGTTTGCGGCAGCGTGTGCGGAACTCTTGGGCCCAGGTGGACGTGCAGCTCAGGCGGCGTTATGATTTGATTCCGAACCTGGTGGACACGATCAAAAGCTATATCAAACACGAAGAATCCACGTTTGAAAAGGTCACAAAAGCGCGCAATATGGCTATAGCGGCAGGAAGCGTTTCTGAACAAATCGATGCCGACAATATGTTGACTGGGGCCTTGAGATCGATGTTTGCCGTGGCCGAGGCTTACCCCGACTTGAAATCCGGCACCAACTACTTGCAGCTGCAGAAGGAGCTAACGGAGACTGAAAGCAAAATCGGGTTTTCCCGGCAGTTCTACAACGACACCGTGATGAAATATAACACCAAAATCGAAGTTTTTCCCAGCAGGATTGTGGCCGGCATGTTCGGTTTCACCGCGATGGATTATTTCAACTTACAGGGCGAAGCGGAAGCCAGGCAACCGGTCCGGGTGAATTTCTGATGGCAAGGGCATTTTTGTGCCGAAAAAATCATCGTCGTCTTCTAGGCATATTGTTTGGATGTTTCGTGTCTTTGAATTTGGTCGCGGGCATCGCCTTTGCGGGCCGTAGCCTTTCCATTGAATCAGTAGCGATAGAGGCCCGAGTGCTTCCCGATGCGACTTTAGATGTGATAGAAAGAATCACTGTCAACTTCTCTGGTACTTGGAACGGTTTCTTTGTGAAAATCCCCCAAGGGAACACGCCTGTAGAAAACGTGATGGTTAGCGAAAAGGGCCATCCGTACGCTTTCAACCCCGGCTCCGATTATGGTCCGCCCGGTACCTTTCTGACCAAACCGGAAGGCGACGAGCTCCTTATAGACTGGAGTATCGCTGCCACAAACGAGACCCGTTCCTTTGATGTTTCTTACAAAGTGACCAATGCTGTAAAGATACACGCTGATACGGCCGAGCTATACCGAAAATTCGTAGGTAGCGCCAACGAAAACAAAGTGGGTAGCGTTACAGTAACCGTACACCTACCGCCCGGGGCCGAGAAATACGAGCAAGGCAAAGATATTCGAATTTGGGGCCATGGCCCCCAAAACGGTGAAATCGACTTCGCCGGGCCAGATACCGTAGTTTTGCTTGCAAATGCACTCAAACCGTTCACTTTTGTTGAGGGCCGCATTACCATGCCTGTTGAACTTTTCCCTTCAGCCCCCCAAGAAAGCGTGACAGGGAAAAGGGAGCTTGAAAACATTTTGGCAGAAGAAACGCGTTGGGCCAAGGAAGCCAATCGAGGGCGCTTTCTGGCGCGAGCCGAGGTTGGGGGCGCCGGGGTTGTTCTGGTTGTCTGTCTGACGTTCATGTGGTTCTTGTGGCGCAAGTTCGGGCGCAAGCACGAAACCGTTTTTCAAGGCGATTACTACCGCGAACTGCCGGCGAAGTACAGCCCGGCTGAACTGAGCGTTCTGTACAACTTCAACAAAATGCAAACCCGCGACCTGACTGCCACTATTTTGGATTTGGCCCGACGCGGATTCCTTCAGTTGCGCGAGGATGTCGTCGAAGAACGCCGCTTTTTGGGAACCAAAACGACCAATACTTTTTTGGTCCAATTTTCGCCCCCGCCTGAGCCCGATGATTTAGGTGACCCCGCAGAAGCGGTATTGAAACCTCACGAACAAAACCTTGTTAAGTTTTTGCAGAGTGCTGCCGGTGAAAACAAAGAAAGCGTTTACCTGACTGAAGTTGAGAAATATGCCAAGAAATCTGGCGCGCAGTTCTTGCAGTTTTGGAAAAGTTGGACCGCAGGGGCCGCTGTTGAGTCAGAACAACATAGTTTTTTTGAAAACAATGACCGTCTAAAGGTTCAGACGACGCTAACGGGAGTCGTGCTAGCCTTACTTGGCGGAGTTATAGCGGTAAGGAAAGCAAGTTTGTTGGGGGCCGCCATTTTCGTGTCCGGCCTCATTTTTCTATTTGTGCCGAGAGCATTCAAAAGGCGTTCAATTACGGGCCAGGAAGACTACGTTCGGTGGAAGGCCTTTCGAAGATTTCTCCTGCATTTTTCCGAGATGCAGCGTCACGAGATACCGAGCCTGGTCTTGTGGGAGCAGTATTTGGTCTATGCTGTCACTCTTGGAGTCGCTAAAGAAGTCATTAGGCAATTGCAGATTGTGTTCCCCAACCTGCAAGAAGGCGATTACCGGTTTGGCAGCAGCTGGTGGGTAGCCTACGGTGTACACAGCAGTTTGAACAACTTTAGCAGTTCTCTGGACGGCATCGGCGCCTCCCTGCAACGCTCTTTGCAGACAGCACAACGCGCCGCAAGCAGGTCTTCATCTGGCTCCGGCGGTGGCGGCGGCTTCTCCGGTGGTGGCGGTGGCGGTGGCGGCGGATCGAGCTACGGGGGTCGCTAAACTTCGAACAAGGGAGAGCCAATGGCCAACAATTGCTGACGTTGCTATGAGCAAGTCCCTGAAAAGGTAAAGACCGCCGAACAGCGACTGGCAAGATCAGCCCTTAGTGCACAACTGTCGCACTGCAAGTATGGCATCAGACGGCGGGAACGAGAAACTCCAGACTGCGTGTTCCTCGTCATATTTCGGTCCGACACATGCCACAATGTTTTCGTCTTCTCCGAATTTCTTCTATCGTTATGCGAATCCTCAAGACGCCTTTGATTAACATTTGTGAATACGGTCTTAGGCAACTGTGGATTATCTTGTCTTTTTAAACTCAGTAGGATTAAGCGGGGACCTATAAAAAGCCCAAAAAACTGCATGAAGCAAGGTGACAGTACCAGTTGGATTACTCCGAACAAATTGCTATACAACAATAACCCCTATCCGGTTGGGACCACCAAATGCCCTCGAAGGAGGTAGGAAAAAGAAATGAAGTTCTCAAAAAGGACTTTCGGTTTACTTCTGAGTCTTATTTTGATTCTTGGAAATCTTTCGGAGGCATTACCGGTGCATGCGGAAGTATTGCCGACCGTCGTAATGGCGGCACCGGAGTCAAGCTTCACGTTAGCTTTGCGTTCTGACGGTACGGTTTGGGGTTGGGGTGACAACTCTTCGGGACAGCTTGGAACTGGTACAACCACTTCTTACGATACTCCCGAAGCTGACCCCCGTGCAAGCCGACATCGAATATGTGAAATATATTGGAACCGGCAATGGTTGCAGCTATGCCATAAAAACTGATGGGACGCTGTGGTCTTGGGGCTTTAACGGTAACGGTGAATTAGGCCTTGGTGATAGGGAATCACGAAGTTCACCGGCACAAATAACTGAACTTCAGGATGTGAAGAGTGTTGGCGGTTCCGGCGGTGCCTTTGCCGTAGCCCTGTTGGAAAACGGTACAGTCTGGGCTTGGGGTAGTAACGGAGCTTCAGAACTTGGCATCGGTACAAAGGGCGGCACTTACCTATCGCCTGAGCAGGTACGCGTGAGCTCGAGCGAAATGTTAAGCGGAATCAGGCAAATCGCTGTGGGGTCCAACCATAGTTTGGCTATAAAAGATGATGGCAGTGTATGGTCATGGGGAGCAGGAGGAGCGTCATGCGGTTTTCCAGACTTCTCTAACTATGCCAGGGAAATAACCAGCTTGGGAACAGACAATCAGAAGGTTGCAGCCGGAGGCGTGCATTCAGTAGTCCTGAAGAACAATGGCGACGTTTACACCTTTGGAAGTAACTTCTATGGCGCTCTTG
>CAZYEC010000094.1:0-3958 GCA_964646385.1 uncultured Eubacteriales bacterium
CTTCTTTAATGCTTACCCGCTACTTTTCAAAACCCACGAACATTTTACTCATACAGGATTGACCAGACGTCCAGGATTGCTACAATACCGTGAGCACCACGGGGGCGCAAACAAAAACAAAGAGGCTGGCACGCCCGACCCGTTATTTGCGGGCAACCGCTGACCAGCCTCCAACGAACTCCCTGCCCCGCCTCAAAGCCAATTTTCGACCGTGAATATGGGCTTTTTGCTAACTAAATTACTGTATTATGTTTTCGAAAAAGCGATGGAATACGGCCGCAACTTCGCACCTGGATGCAATACCTTTAGGAGCAAGAGTTGCATCGTCTCGCCCTTCAATTATTCCGTGGCTGCAAGCCCACTGCATGGCCTCGAAACCATAGTCGCTTATATCCGCCGAATCGGAATATTTTCCAAGATCATCATCGCCATCAAAGCTGGTATCCAGACCCAGTATCATAGCATAACGGAAAAGGATGGTCACAATTTGTTCCCTAGTGATGTCGGTATCCGGCTCAAAACGATTGTCCCCAGACCCAAGGACGATTCCATGTTCGGCAGCCCATTTGACTGCGTCGAGATACCAATCTTGCTCCAAATCTGTGAAGCCGTCCACAACCGCGGATTCGGGCTCGCCGGCCAGCCGCCAAAGCACGGTGACGAGCATGGCCCTAGTCGTTGGGGACAAAGGGCTGAACTCGGTATCGTCAATCCCCAGGAACAAGCCTCTCGTGTAGACAAAGGCAATGTCATCGTAAAACCAGTCACCGGGAACAACATCAACAAAGGGGTTGTCAAACTCCTCAGGCTCATCCTGCCCAAGCTCGTCTCCTGTTTCGGGCGTCACAGGCTCATCGTCAATCCCGGGGATTGTCACATCACCAGTCTCACCTACGCTCGGGCGCCCTTCATAAGTCCAATGAGCATAAACAGTGGTATTCTCACTGAATACCTGCCCAAGATCAACTTGGGTACCACCGGTCTTTTCCGTAAACCACCCGTCAAATCCGTAAAGCGACCTGTGGGGTGACTGGGGTGCCGCGGTTAGCCTACCTTCAGAATCAACCCTCGCCGCAATACCGTCGTTGGGGCCGAAATTATCGCTGAAGAAGACAACAAATGCATTGTCCACATGGCGAAACGCGTAGGCCGTCTGATTGTTTGCGGGAAAACCAGTGTTCTTGTTTATCATGTCCCCCACGAATCTAATTTTCGCGTTAAGCCCACTCAGTAGGGCAACGGAAGGAGGATCAGCGAGTTTCAGCCTTGTGAAGTTGCCAACGCTCGTGCAATCATCAGAGTCTAGCTCAACCTCATCCATGCCGAGGGTTACCAGGTAATTGCTTGCCAGAGATGCAACCTCGTTATCAACTCTGTCGGACCAAATGATGTTAATGTAGTCATCGCCATCTATCCAAATTTGCTTCATTTTGACATCTCTTAGCGTGGGAAGGATGGCATATTTGTCATTTCTGAGACTACTGCCTGTGCCACCCACAGGAACAGGCTTGAGCTGAATCACCCGCCAAATAGCGCCCATTTCGGGTTTCAAAGCAAACGGAACCAAAACGAGAGGCGTGGCATCAGCAGGCACAATTCCTCCGTCGGTGCTGAGGGCCATATCGTAATGCTTGTTAACGATCTGACTGTAACGCCCCATCCAGCTTTCTACACTCCACAGCTGCGTGTCATCCTCAAGATCGCGCACCACGATACCCACCACAGGTTGACCTTTGTCATCGACATCTACGATGCCTACAGAAAGACCACCTTTACCATCTTCGTCATAGAAACAGCCCGGAACTCCAGTCCCATCGCCGAAGGTTGGGTCAGTTCCTTGGCCTTGGCCGGGATTATTCGGGTTACGGCCTTTTTGAGTAAAGTTGTAATAAGTTCTGCTACCCTTTTGCACCGGTGTTACAACCCAACTCAGTCCGTCGAAATTGTAGTTATATGGTGTATGTGAAAAATCCCACCACGTAGTCAGCGGCTCGCCGGGATCGGACTTGTCGGTAATCACATGGGTGTTCAAAAAGCTAAGGAGGCTAAAATAATTTCCGTCGAAATTGTAACCAATTTCTCCAGAATCGTTGGCGCCGCGGTTTTCAACGAACCTGTACGTGAAGGGGGTACTGTACTGGCTCGGTGAGGAAGACAGTCCATCAGGCAAATCCTCTTCAGGATAGATTTCCTTGAGAAGGACGTACATTTTGGGGTTATAAATAGCCATAGACTGCCTGCTAGTGGGCATGTTATTTCTTTGACGAAAGGTATTAAACCACATGCTGGTAGATTCCGCGAAAAACTCACCGCTGTTCGACAACGCGTAGCTAAAAGTGGAGCTGAATTGATTATTGCTTCCGGTTCCGTCACCGAGATACATGCCCTGGTCCACAACATCCAAATACATATCTCCGTAATCTATCATCCATTGCTTATACTCTGGCATTACAGCTAAGCCAAGGAGCTGGACACAATGGCCCATCTCGTGAGCAATCGTCGCCGCGCTCGCAACAGACGACCCGCCGGCCAAACCCAAGGTCGGCCCCGTCGGGGTAGCGCCATATCCGCCAGCAGGAGTTGCGCCGTAGGTCTGCATGTAGCGGAATTCCGGCAAAAACCACAAATTCTCCCCTTGGCCGCTGAAGACTATCTGCATACGGTATCGCGCCATGCTCTCGTGTATGCCAAGATCTTCTTCAACACTCTTTTTCAACATATGGTTAACAATAGTCTCGCACCTTACGAAGTTGGCCGGATTAGCGTTTTCAGTTGTTCGAACCCTAATGCCCAAGATTTCAGCTTGCCTTTTGTAAATGGGTTCGTAATAGACATCGTAAACCAGGCTGGTGTCTGCCGCAGTTCCTCCGGTTCGATATTCAAAATTCACGCCGGGTTTAAGCTGTAGGGTAAGCCCCACATCGACGGGGGAACCAGTGTACTCGTCGTAATGCCCCTCGTGGTTATGGGTATACAGGCCTTCGTTTAACCAGGGCAACCCATCAGCCCCATCGGGATCATCGTAGTTAAAGTAGTCTTTCCAATCCTTTATCTCCAAACTTGTCATATAGGTTGAACTAGAAATAAGCTCGTAATAGTAAGCCCGGTGAATTGGAACCGGCTCACCGTCAAGCAGCAGGATATAGTTATCTCTGGTGGTTAAGACCTCGTTGGAACCTAAAGTGTATGCCATACGATTTTTCCAAAGAATCTCTACCCAACCGTCTTCAATAAGGCGAATGCTTGCAACATCAGCCGAAGAAACGAGAGCCTCTGCAGAAGCGATTCGACTAGGGCCAAGCAAAACAAGCATCATCACTACAAGCAGGAATGATAATGCTTTTCTGGTTGATCTCATCTTTTGCACTCCTTTCTAATCGCTCGTATAACCGGGTGATGGCTTGAATTCGTGGGCAAGAAGGAGGAACTTCTCAGCCATCAGCCGGAACGTATGTCGTATTTTTTCACCCCCCCTTAGTACACTGCCAACACGAAAGCACGGAACTAAGAAAAGGGACAATGCCGGTAAGACTGAAACCTTCAATCGCAAATGTTTGGTCTTTTTTTTGCCCCACAAACGCGATGTCATCAGACAGAACTTGTACTGCCTAGAACACTGGCAACATGTCCAGTTATTGACAGATATACCATGTTACACTAGTAACTGTCAACTCATAACATTTTCTCCTGGTTATGACAATAAAAAAGCCTGACCGGCAACAATATCTTGCAAAACCAAAAGGCAGCCAAAACCTCGATACGCGAGGCTTGGCTGCCTGCTGTTACTCATTTTGCTGCAGAAATCAGAACGTACCACGCCTAGTTGGGAGATGTCAACTCATCCCATTAGTAGCCTGCAAAAGAGCATCGGATAAAAGGCCACATTCCCCTACCTGCCCTATGCAATACCTCAGGAATACCTTTCTACCGCCTTTGTCAACTCCCTGGCAATCTCATC
>CAZYEC010000095.1:0-3913 GCA_964646385.1 uncultured Eubacteriales bacterium
TGTCCTCTCCATTGTAGTCGATGGCATGTGATCCCGTCTGACCGCGATTTCGCGGGACTTCAGGCAGAGGGGCCCGAATATGAGGCCATGGCCGGTTTTGGCTCACGCGTTTACAACTCCAATCTGGCTATCATCCTCAAATGCAACGATATGGTCAACCGGTATGGAATGGATGCAATTACGACTTCTGAAGTCATTTCCTGGTTAATGGAGTTGCACCAGCGGGGGATGGTGAAACCCGAAGAAGTTGACGGGCTGGATCTTTCGTGGGGCAATATGGATACAGTCATGGAGTTGATCGAAAAAATTCGAAAGAGAGAAGGAATCGGCGACGTTTTGGCAGACGGTGTAGTCAAGGCAGCGGAAAGGCTAGGGCGGGGAATGGACCTGACTATGCAGGTCAAAGGGTTGGAGATCATCCAGGCTGAACCCAGAGGAATGAAAGGTTATGCGCTGACGTTTGCCACTGCAACCCGCGGTGCGGACCATTTGCGTTACGAGCCGTTCTTTGAAATGTCTGGGGACACGGAGCTCTCCATCAAACGTTACGGAGTGCCGGAAGCTGCTTTGAGGCTTGAGGAAAAAGGCAAAGGGCTGTTGGTCGCGGATTTTGGAGAATGGTGTGCCATTTCGGACTGTTTCAACGTGTGCAAAAACACCATGACCTGCATGGAGATCCTTGAACTCCACGAGGTTCCTGACTTTCTGCACTCTGTGACGGGCATAGAGTGGACAGCTGAGTCGGTGCGGGATGTGGCAAAACGCATGATAACCATCGAATACGCCCTCAACAACCGTTTGGGTATGAGGCGTAAACACGACACGCTTCCAAAACGTTTTACAGAAGAGCCTCTGCCCTCAGACTCGAAAGAGTCTGCAGGTTCGGTTGTGGATCTGGAACCCATGCTTGACGAGTTTTACAAGGCCAGAGGCTTCGATCCCGAGACGGCAATGCCCCTGGATTCATTGTGCAGGAGCCTTGGGTTGGATTATGTTGCGGACGATTTAGCAATTCTTCGTAGTGAGGATGGCAAAAAGAGGAGGGGGCCATAAAAAATGGAGTCAGTGGGGTTTATCGAAACACAAGGGTTTGTTGCGGCGGTAGAGGCGGCTGATGCAATGGTTAAAGCGGCAAATGTCACTTTGCTTGGAGTGGGCAGGGCAGGTGGAGGTCTAGTAACCGTTGTGGTTCAAGGAGACGTAGGAGCTGTTAAAGCGGCGGTCGATGCCGGGGCAGCCGCTGCCAAGCGGGTCGGCGAGATCGTTTCGGTGCATGTGATTCCGAGACCTCATCAAGATTTGGAACACATTCTTGCCCTCCTGCGAAAAACAGACGGTGACTTGTAATCGAGGCAGCCATTTCCGGTCTGAGGGTGGGAAAAGATGAGAAAGTTTATCACGGCCGATGATGTTGAACGCCACGCTAGAGAAGGCGGCGGACCGTTCTTCTATGGTCCCAAAGATGTTCTGACCGACGTAGCAAAAGAAACCGCATACAGGCTTGGGATTTCTTTGGTTCTTCAAGAATCTGCATCTGTCGCAGCTTCACCTTCGAAATCCACACCGGAAAGCCGGTCCCCGTCCAATGTAATCCGCTTGGGAACTTCCGCTGTATCCGAAGGAACAGCCTTTGGTTCTGTCATGCCAACTGCTACCAGTTCCCCGTTCAGTGATGGGGAGATGAAAAGATGGCGTTCGGAGTTTCCTTGTCTCAAAGACTTTGTACATGTGGCGAATTGCTCCCAAGGAGCACAGTCAACCCGCGTCAGCGAAGCGGTACAAGGGTACATGAACAGCTGGAATTCGTCGGGTATGGACTGGGACTTCTGGGTTGAAGAAGTGGACAAAGCCAAAACGGTGTTTGCCAGGCTGGTCAATTGCAGCCAAAGCGACGTTGGAGTGGTGGGTTCGCTTTCCGAGGCCGTTTCGACTGTGGCGAGTGCGCTGGATTATGCGGGCAAGAGACGGCAAATATTGCTCAGCGAAGCTGAGTTTCCAACGGTGGGGCACGTTTGGCTTGCCCACGAAAAGTATGGGGCAGATGTCAAGTTTGTGCCACTAACAGGAGACGAAATTGTTTTGTCCGATTACGAACGCGCGTCCGGCGACGAGACATTGATGGCCTCAATTACCCATGTTTACTACCAGACGGGCTTCAAACAAGACCTTAAGCGTATTACTGACATCATTCATTCCAAAGGTGGTTTGGTGTTCGTGGATGCTTACCAGGGGCTGGGTTCTTGCCCTTTGGATGTGCAGGAACTGGGCGTGGACATGTTGGCTTCGGGTAATCTGAAATACCTCTTGGGGGTGCCGGGGATAGCTTTTGTTTACATGCGCCCAGAGATTGTGTCGAGAATGCGCCCCGCGGAGACGGGTTGGTTCGGCCAAGAAAACCCCTTTTCTTTCGACCTTAAAGCTTTGGATTATGCCAAATCGGGCCGGAGAGTTGAAGGCGGTACTCCTCCAGTAACCGCAGCGTTTGCGGCGCGGGCGGGCATGGAGCTCATTCTGGATGTGGGTCTGGAACGCATCGGCCAGCAAATTGACTTTTTGTCTGCTTACTGTCTATCGGGTGCTCTGGAGCGCGGTATGGAAGTGATGAGTCCCCTCGATGTCAGCAAGAAGGGTGCTACCACAGCCATTAGGGTGCCGGGGAACTCCCACGATATCGAAGTGGCTATGAGAAAACGTAATATAGTGACCTCTGCAAGGGGACCTGCCATAAGGATCGCACCGCATTTTTTCTGTACGGCGGAAGATATCGACACAACTTTGGATCAGCTCCAGTTGATTTTGGCCCGAGAGAGGCGGTAGTGCTTCAAGAAAGGAGGCGGTAACCACATGATCTTGGCCAAAGTAGTTGGTACTGTGGTCTCTACAGCAAAAGACCCGAATCTGACCGGTAGGGTCTTGCTTGTTTGCCACCCGTTGACAATTGCGGAACGGGGCGAGGTTTGTCTTGAACAGGGAGGGCAATCTTTAGTCGCGGTAGATCTTGTGGGGGCACTGGAGGGCAGTGTCGTAGTCATTAACACCGGGTCAGCCGCCAAGGAGATGAGTGGCTCCAAGGTTGACGCCGTGGCAGTGGGGATTGTGGATTATGCCATCATCCGAGGGCGGCGTGTAACACCAGAAATGTAGGTGAGTGATGTGGCCAGCGAGGTTAAGACGGAGATACGTGTTTATGCGATTGTAGACAGAATGCAACCCCAGTATGCCGCCATCAGTGGCACTGTGTGTAAAGGCGGTACTCCAATCCCGGGGATGGCTGAGCTCTACTTGGAAGTGGCACCCGGGAGTTCGGTGCTAAGCCTTCTAGATGCTGCACTTAAGGCAGCTGACGTGCGACCGGGATTCCAAGTCCTTGAAAGGGAATTTGGCCAGATTGAAGTACACTCCCAGGACATTGAGGCAGTTCGGGAGGCAGGCCGGGCTATGCTCGACAAAGCGGGAGTCTCATTAAACGATCGCATACGTCCCGAGGTTGTTAGCGAATACATAGTCTCCAATGTCACGCCTCACCAGGCCCAGATCATTAACAGGAACCGCCTGGGGTCAGTGTTGGTGCCTGGGCAAAGTCTGTTTGTTATGGAGGTACAGCCTGCGGGTTACATCGTTTTGGCCGCCAACGCTGCCGAAAGGGGTGCGAATATATCGCTCGTATCTTTTGACCCGGTAGGCCGTTTTGGCCGCTTGTATTTGTCCGGAAAAGAGTCAGAAGTGAGGGCAGCCAGGAATTCTGCCATAACTGCCATTGAGGATAACATGAAACATTGAGGGCGGTATTTTGTGAGACGTTTGTACGCTAAACCAATCAAATCCCGGGCTGTCATTACCTCCGACGATGTGAGGCAGATAGCAATTTCGGGCGCCTTCCAGATGGAAGTGCCGGAAGGCGCAATCATAATCG
>CAZYEC010000096.1:0-3689 GCA_964646385.1 uncultured Eubacteriales bacterium
CCCTTCCTTGCGCCCATAGCACCTTTCTTCACTTGGCGTGTTTTTCCTTCAACCCAAATGTCAAGCAGCACACGCGTTCACGTGAAGAGTTCAGTTGTGGCCGACAAAACGTCCGTGCCTTCCTATGAGATAGGTCCATCCACGGTGCCAACCTATTGTCGAATTGACCGGGATATTCAGTTATTGAAGTCTAGCCACTTGATCTCTGTGTCTCGGGGCAAGCCGTGCCAGATTTTGTAGTAATGTTCGTGGTATGTGCTCTCGTAAGGCATGGACCAGCCGTACCGGCCATCGATCAGCTTAAACTGATGCAGCTGCTCCAATTTGGCAAAAGAATCACTCTCATGGAGGTGTTCCCGGTATTCTTGGATAAGAGCCACGTTTTTTCTTTCGACGGGCATGTTTGCTGCGTAGCCCGCCGCCGTTTTGGCGGTGTTGCTCAGGGAGACGAACGCGACAATGGCGCCAAGGGCGATTAAGGCTGTTTTTACGGTTTGGAGATTCTGTTGCCTGTTTGTGTGGACGATGTAGAAGGAGGAACAAAAGCAAAGCATAAGAATTCCACACAATCCGTTCCGAGGGCCCCATGTCGGCGATACCACCATCATAAGTTGCGATCCTACGCCGAGCGAAAAAGCAAAAAGGGGCAGGTGGCGGTCCTTCGCCAGCTTATGTCTGAACAAAATGAAAACATTGAACGCCGTCAAAACCAGATAGTAAGCAGAGATGATAAGAAGGATTGCGAATCTGTTGATGGTCATGACGTAACCTTGTTGTCTGGACAGAAGGAGAATCAGGAAGACTTCCACAAACCCAAAGATCCCCAAAACGGAAGCAACAAGGCGCTTTTTGGAATTCAACACAGGTTTCCAGCTTATGAGAAACAGGCAGGATGAGACGATAAAGACAATCTGGAAAAACACGTTGTGAGGGGCTGCAAAAAAGTCCACCCATTGGACTTTCACATTAGTAATCAGACGATCCACAATTGTGATCGTGCCGGCATCTGCTCTGAAACGGCCCGCAACAGACGGAGATAGCAGTACGGTGCCGGCACCGGCCAGACTTAACCCAAGATTTGCGAACCGGTATTTTTGCGCACTTTCGTGGTACCCGCGAACCAAATACAAAAGACTCAGCCCCACGGTCATTACGGCATTTTGTTCAACAGTAGCGGCAGAGAGGAAAAACATGAGTGCCGTTAAAAGGTTGTTGCTCCCGTCTTCCAGTCTGTACCAGCAGAAAAACAATAAGACTATCGGGAATACATAGTTGAAAGAGCCTGTGAGCCAGTACACGCTCTGTCTGGCGAGGCTGATATCCAGGGCAAGAATCCCTGAGCCGATCACTACCCCGGCTACAATGTTCTCAAGAGCCGTCCCGACTTGTCCGGCTTTGGCAATCAATTTCAGTCCCGTGTAAACGAAGGATCCCAAAAGCAAGGAGTTGGTGACCCGCCAAAACACTTTCGGCAAAGCCAAGAATACTGTTACAAGCAGGTGAACAATGAACCGCCCGTTGTCCTGCATATAATGGCGAATGTGTTCCTTTATAAAAGTATCCAAACCGCCGGTAACGAAAACGTGAAACCCGTAGTCATCCCCGTATACCGCCACGTTTCTGTTTATCGCGAGGGTCAACAGGAATACCGCGAGACCGAACATGAGCGGCAGTCGCTGTTTGAGCACTTGTTCCCTACTGAGTGTTTTCATGGGCTTTCCCCGGCTCAACTGCTTTTCTAAAAACCCAAAAGTGAGACCCGAGATAATTGATGGGCACGGTAAAGGCGACTGTATAGACTTTAGCCACTATTCTGGGAAATTCAAAACGGCCATAAAGCAAATGCAGGACTAGCAAACCGAGACCCAGCGAACAAGAATTCAACACTACGAACCTAATCAGTTCGCCACCGCCGAAGCGGCTTTTTGACCGGAATGTCCATTTACGATTCACGGTATAGCTGTTGAGGGTGGCGGCGCAATAAGCCAAGAATTGTGCGACATACACGCTCACTTCCAGGAAGCGTACCAAAGAGAAAAAAACGGCCAAGTCAACGACGGTGTTAGTTACGCCGGTCGTGCAAAATCTAGCGAGCCGACTCAGCTCGTCTTTATTGCAGTGCTTTAGGAAATACCGCAATGGTTTCTGGGCAGCGCATGCAAGTCACTCCATGTCTTGTTTTCGTCCGACGCCGGTGATTCTTATCCTTATGAGGTCCCGCAGCATCAACAACGAATCTCGCCCCAGCCTGACTTTGGAGTCACTGTGCGACTTCAGTTCAACAGGAATTTCCAAAATCTTAAGGTGTGCGCACCGGGCAAGATATAATGCCTCCATGTCGAAAGCAAAACCTTTTGTCTTTACACGGTTAAACACTCTACGGGCAGCCTCCCGTGTGAAACCTTTGAACCCGCACTGACAATCCGATAAGCCCAAACCCAGCAAGGCGTTTACTGCAAACAAGAATGCGTGGGAAGCAGCTTTTCTTAGCGGGGGGTAAGAACCGAAACCTTTTCCGGCCATATTACGGGATCCTACCACCACATCGGCTTGTCCTGATTTCAGGCTTGCATAGCCTGTTTTCAAGGCGTCCAGGCCGTAGGGAAGATCAGCGTCGGTGAAGAATACGACCGCCCCTGAAGCCGCAAGCATTCCCGTTTTCACGGCGTACCCTTTGCCCAAGTTAGGCTTGTATGTCAAAACACGTGTGCTGTTGGATTGGAAAGTCTTGGCAATACTGCAGGACGAATCGGTGCTCCCGTCATCCACCAAAATCAATTCGTAATCGGTAAATTCTGAAGACAGACAGCCCGTAGCCCTTTCAATGGTATCTGCCAGAAACCTTTCCTCGTTGTAAAAAGGTATGATAAGGGTTAACATTGGCACGCCCCGTGTGCAGGTGCATTCCCACAAAATCGCGACAGAGAGGCGCCTGCTTTGGATACGATCAATATCAAGAATCTCGAGACAAACAATAGCACTAGCTTATCCGACTGACAACACCAAGCACCTAGTCTTTTGTAAAGCAGGGGTTTCCTTGGTGCGGCTCCTCAAATGATCGTCTTACTAAAAGGTGTAGCCGGCTTTGTATATTCCAAACTCCCTATGTTTTAGTGATTCGGCCTTGGTCAATTTCCCGTTAATCACCCGGATCATCTCGTCGAACAACCTTTCCCCGGCGTGTTTGATCGTTTCCCCACTGTCTATTATGGTTCCGACATTCACGTCAATGTTGTCTTTCATTTGCCTGTAGGTGCTTGGATTGCCCGTCAATTTGATTACCGGCGCTACGGGTGAACCGGTGGGTGTGCCGAGCCCCGTGGTGAAGATCACCAGCTGGGCCCCCCCGGCAACCATGCCCGCCATCGACTCAATATCCTGGCCCGGGGTGTCCATCACAAACAGACCTTTTCCCACAGGTCTTTCGGCGTAATTCAAAACATCTTGAACAGGCTTGGTGCCTGCTTTGTATATGCATCCGAGAGACTTTTCTTCTATCGTGCTGATGCCTCCTTTAATGTTGCCCGGGGTCGGCTGCCCTTGGCGAAGGTCGACCCCAGCCGCTTTTGCTCTATCTTCACGTCCGGTCACGCATGCCACCCGCTCACGCTGATACCATCTCTGTTACCGCGCCCACCATTGGTGGGGCGCTGCTGATGGGATGAACAGGGAGCGCATGAGCGTCAGGT
>CAZYEC010000097.1:0-993 GCA_964646385.1 uncultured Eubacteriales bacterium
TTTATTATGGGCGCTACCCGGAAACGGGGAGGCATCAGCTTTGTTTCACAAAGCGGGGCCGTTGGGGCTTGGCTAATGGAGATGTGGGCTTCGGGTCCTTGCCCTGTGGGCGTAAACAAGTTTGTAAGCGTGGGCAATATGTCAGATGTGGACTTGGTCGATCTTCTGGAGTATTTGCACAGTGACGACTCTACCCGGGTTGTGGGGATATATCTTGAAGGGTACCCACAAAGCCGGCAGTTGATGGAGTGCATGGGCAAGATCACACGAAAAAAACCCGTGGTGGTTCTCAAAGTCGGACGTTCGGCCCACGGTGCCGAAGCGGCGCACTCACACACAGGATCCCTGGCAGGTTCGGACCGTGTTTACGATGGGGCTCTGAAGCAAGCGGGCGTGAGGCGGGTTGCTTCCATCGAAGAGCTGTCCGACACCTTGAAGGCGTTTGATCTGTTGCCCATGCCTTCCGGCCCCGACGTTTTCTTGATCACTCAAGCGGGGGGCCCCGGGGTTTTCTGTATGGATGTTCTTGCGGAAATGCCGTCGGTTGGATTCAGCAGAGTGTCTGGCGATACCAGGATCGCTCTGCGCGGTGTTGTCCCGGCTTTTTCATCAATCTGCCAACCGGAAGGGTACGCCGACATAACGGCTGCGGCATCGGCTTCCCAGCACGGGCGGGCCCTGGAGACAGTTCTGAAGGATAATGCTGTTGACGCGGCCATTTTGGTCACGGTCCCGGTGCTGTACGTGCCGCCGGAAGAAATTGCGCGAGAGACAATCGCCGCCATCAACAGGCTCAGCGCGGGCGGCGTTAGGAAACCGTTGTTCTCCGCCCTTCTTGCGGGGGATGCTGTTGCGGATGGGCGTAGCCTTATGGAAAGAAACGGGTTGGTTACTTTCGAAACCCCTGACAGAGCAGCCCGGGCCTTTGCGAACATGGTAGGTTATACCCTTTTTCGGTCGAGAGCGGAAGGCAATTCGGGCAGGGAGGGCGTT
>CAZYEC010000097.1:1003-3407 GCA_964646385.1 uncultured Eubacteriales bacterium
TTTGTCTGTGAGTGCCGCTTTGGAACAGATGATTAAAGGGTGCCTGGAGTGCAAGCGATACATTCTGAATGAGGAAGAATCCCGCCTGATCCTCAGCCATCTGAA
Organism: uncultured Eubacteriales bacterium; assembly: GCA_964646385.1. GTDB lineage: Bacteria > Bacillota > Sulfobacillia > Fermentithermobacillales > Fermentithermobacillaceae > JAXGZG01. The sequence goes on from CAZYEC010000097.1 coordinate 1,109, forward strand.
GATACCTGTTGTGACCAGTACTCCGGCTACAACCAAAGAGGCTGCCGTCAAGGCAGCCAACGAGATAGGCTATCCCGTGGTTGCAAAAATACTGTCAGCCGACATAGTCCACAAAACTGACATCGGTGGCGTAGAATTGGGCATTCGGGGCCCCAAAGAGATGGAAAACGCCTGGGACTCCATTATTTTCTCGGTCGCAAGGAAAGCCCCAACAGCACGGATTGAAGGTGTGTTGGTGCAAAGGCAAGTGCCTGATGGCATCCAGGTGGTGCTTGGTGGCATCCGTGATGCGAATTTCGGACCCGTCGTGATGTTCGGCCTGGGAGGCATTTATGCAGAGGCTTTCGGAGATGTTGTCTTTAGAATGGCGCCCCTGACCGAAGCGGAAGCGGCAGACATGATTGCTTCGACCCGCATTTCTACTATTCTTACAGGCTTGCGTGGGCAGCAACCTGTGGATTTGGAGTTGTTGTACAAGGTATTGATTGCCTTGGGCCAAGCCCTGCTTGACTGGAGTTGGTTGAAAGAGATCGAAATCAACCCAATGGTCCTGTGGCCGGGCCAGGGTGGAGAAGCAGTGGACGCGTTAATTACCCTTGGCGCGGTCGGCCCTTGTGGGCCGTGCAGCCACCCTGTCTCTCAAAATCAGAAGTCTTGTCCGAGGTAGAGGCGTTTCCAATTTTACCGTGACACACCTTTTGGGGTGTGCAAACTGTGTGTGCCAAAGTTTCAAAAGACTCCGGCTTGGTCGCATTGTTTGCAAAACCTGCTCCAAATTGAATCTCAGACGACAGTCACATCTTGCGAATTCTCCGTTCCGGTGGCATAACTGTCAAAGCAGATGTAGAATCATTTGGGGATGGGAGAAAGTTTCTTGGAGGGAAACCACCGTGATATCGAACGTACTGGTGGCGCTGGATAATTCTGTCTATGCTGACAAAGTGATGGAAAAAGCTTTGGGTGTAGCAAAAGCCTGCGGTGCCAAACTTACGGGCCTTTCTGTTATCGATTATTCTTCCATAGCATGGGCGAGCGGTATGGGATCCGTGGTGATTCCGCAAATCATGGATGCCATGAAAGAAGGTTTTCAGGCATGCCTTGATCGGTGCTCTTCCATGGCCAAAGAGGCAGGGGTGACTTTTGAGCAGGTGATTCTTACCGGTAGCGCTGCACGGACAATAGTAGAATACGCTGGTAAGAAATCCGTGGACCTTATCGTCGTCGGGCATATGGGGAAAACAACGGTTGAAACTCTTTTGCTGGGAAGCGTAGCCTACAAAGTCACTAATCAAGCCAGGTGCAGCGTGCTTGTGGTTAAATAAACTGCGCGCAAAGGAGTAATCCCGGGCGGGAAATCATTCGCCGGTTTGCTTCTGACTCAATTCCTTGTACAAAGGCACGGTTCTGAGCAGTTCTTCGTGAGTCCCGTAACCAACAAGCCTTCCTTCATGAAGTACGGCAATTTTCGCGGCAATGCGGATGGTACTGAAGCGGTGGGCTATCAGGATAGTGGTTCTGCCTTTGGAAAGCTCGGTCATTGCCGATTGTATCAACCGTTCCGTGACAGCATCCACGCTGGAAGTGGCCTCATCCAGGATCAAGATAGGTCTGTCCATGAGCAGGGCCCGGGCAAAGGAGACCAGTTGCCTTTGTCCGCCGGACAATTTTGCGCCACGTTCTCCAACCTGTGTCTCATAGCCGTCTTTCAAAGTGGCCACTATTTCGTTAAGAGAACATCTTTTGGCCACGTTTATGATTTCTTCCAGGCGTGCCCCGGGTTTTCCCAAAGAGATGTTGTCGCGTATGGTTCCCGGGAAAAGGATGACTTCCTGAGGCACGAAAGCCATGAGATTTCTGAGGTTTTCCGAGGACGTGTCGCGAACGTTGATCCCGTCGATGGTGATTGAGCCCTCGTCGACATCGTACAAACGGGCCGCAAGCTTTGCCAGGGTGCTTTTGCCAGCCCCGCTTGGCCCCACGATTGCGGTTGCCTGTCCGCCGGCAATTGACAAGTTGAACTGCTGAAAGACGTCTTTGTCCGGAGAATAGCCAAACCGAACGTTACGAAACTCTATATCACCTCTGGCGGGGAGTGGGAACGGTTTTGGCAAAGCGGGTTCTTTCACAGATGGTTCTTCCTGAAAGTACTCGTGCACCCTTTCCGCTGCAGCCGCCGCAGTTTGGTACAGGCCGTACAATTGGCTGAGGTCCCTCAGCGGAAGGAAGAACCGGGACACGTAGCCGATGAACGCCACAAGCAATCCCGGCGTAAGGGTTCCTTTGACCACCATGGACCCGC
>CAZYEC010000098.1:0-3400 GCA_964646385.1 uncultured Eubacteriales bacterium
CTGATTAAGGACGTCATTGCCGTGATCAAGACCGCATTGGAGTCGATGCAGTAGGGGTCTTGAGTACTGACTGGAGGCGGGGACTGCCATCGGTCCCCGCTTCCCACGCTATTGCCTCTTACCTCGCCATTGTCTCGAAGGTTTACCGCCTGGGTGTCAGGCGGGGGGAGTCTGACGCTTACGAGTCTATACAATTGTGTAATCAGTTTGTTACCTGGGTGACATGAGAATTACCAAGACAGGGCATTACGAAAACAGGACGGGGAACCTCCAAAAAGCCCGTTTAGGATGCGGACATCGCTGATAACTATATCGCCTGCGGCATCCCAGTTCTTTAGAATCTTCTGCAGTTTTTCGTTGATATACATCTTCGCCGGCCCCAATTTCATGGAACTATGAGACTTCTTAAGCCAGAATATCACATTTTGGATTGCCGAGCGTGTCGGTTAGCCTCAAGGGTTTGATGGAACGCTCTGCCCCGTTGTTGTCAATTTCCAACCTGCCATCCTGCCATCCAAAAGAAAGCCTTGGAGTTTGCCCCAGCAAACTTCGAGGAAGAATGCTTGGCGTCTGTTTGTGAAGCCAGTCCCGGAAAGCATCCAAAGCGACGGATCTGCCTTAGGGCAACGTAGTCTCCCGAAAACGTTGCTCATAAGTACAGGCTATGCTATAACATAATCAGATGAGTGGAAATATTCCAACAGAGTTCCGCCCCGAAATTCAATATTGACTCCGATTTTCATAAGCCTAAGCTGGTTTTTGAAAACGATAGGGCATGAAGAGCAATCTTCCTGCCTGCCATTGTGCAAAGGAGTTCATCTGAAGCGTTGACGGCCTTGCAGATGAACTTTTTTATTACAAAGAAGAAGGAGGGCTACGAATGAAGGGCTACCAAGGAAAGGTTTTGAAAATCAATCTTTCGGACAAAACCACCGAGACCGTAGACATCCCGGAAAGCTGGTACAAAAAGTACATTGGGGGAGAAGGGTTTGCGGCAAAAATCATCTATGACACCCTTGAGCCAGGAATTGACCCACTCGGCGAGGATAATATTCTTGTTTTCTCTACGGGTCCCCTAACTGCAACCCAGGCTCCCTGCTCCGGCAGGCTTTGCATTGGGTTCAAAGCACCACAGTCGGGTACTATCGGCATGGCCAATGTTGGCGGCTTTATGGCCCCCATGGTCAAACGGGCCGGATACGATGCCATTGTCATTAGTGGGAAGGCCCCGGAACCAACCTATCTTTATATTAACGACTCAGATATTCAATTTAGAGATGCCAAGGAACTCTGGGGACTGGATACAAAAGAGACGGAAGATAAGATACGGGAGGAGATTGGCAACGCTAGGGCCCGAATTATTGAAATTGGCCCTGCGGGGGAAAACCTGGTAAAGTTCGCCGCTATGATCACTGATGCCCACCGGGCGGCGGGCCGGGGCGGCGGCGGAGCAGTCATGGGCAGCAAAAACCTCAAGGCCGTTGCCTGTTTCGGAAGTTCCGAAATTAGAGTATCTGCTCCTGGTCAACTGGCGGAAGGGGCCAAAAAGGCTCGAAAAGAACTCAACGACGAAGCCTTTGTAAGGGACCTTTTGACGCCCTTTGGTACCCCCAGCTTTACCGATGCTATCAATGCTTGCGGCACCTTACCAACGAGGAACTGGCAACGAACCACTTTTGACCGGATAGAAAAAATAGGCTACCAAGCCTATCATGAGGTGTTGAAGGTAAAGCCCAACCCCTGTTACGCTTGCCCTATAGCTTGCGGCAGGCACACAGAAATACAAGAAGGAGAATTTAAAGGGCAATCCGGTGGCGGGCCCGAATATGAAACCGTTGCCGCCTTTGGCACCAAATGTGATGTTGATGATCTTAATCTAATCGCCATGGCCAACTATACGGCAAACCGGTTGGGGCTTGACACCATATCAACCGGCTCAACTATTGCAACGGCAATGGAATGGTATGAAAAGGGAATTATCGACAAAGAGACTACTGGAGGAATTGAGCTGGAATTTGGCAACGGTCGGGCCATGCTGGATATGGTGAGCAAGATAGCCTTTCGACAGGGTTTCGGGGATGTGTTGGCAGAGGGTTCCTATCGGGCGGCTAAAAAACTGGGTAAGGATGCCCTAAAGTATGTAATCCATGTCAAAGGAATAGAACTGGCCGCCTGTGATGTGCGGGCCAGTAAGGCGGAAGCCTTATCCCACATGATTTCACCCCGGGGTGGAGATCACCTTCGTCCCTTTGCTTCCACCATCGACGCCCTTGGCTATATAGAACCCGAGCTGGGCATCAACGAAAAAAAGGACCCTTTGCAAGACTCTGACAAGGCCTGGGTAAAACCCCTCATGGAAGTGGCCATGCTGACAAATTTGCTGGGCGTCTGTCTATTTACCAACATTACCCTGGCGGTTAAAGGAAAAACTTGGGCAGAACTTTACAATGCGGCCACCGGACAAAATGCAAATCTGGAAGATATGCTTCAGGCATCAGAGAGAATAATTAATATAGAAAGGCTGTTCAATTACCGAGAAGGTTTTGACAGAAAAGACGACACCCTGCCGGAAAGGTTGACAAGTGAACCGGCTCCCGATGGAGTAGGGAAGGGGCAGGTGGTTGATGAAAAAGTCCTGCTGGACGAATTCTATACAGCCATGGGCTGGGATCTGAAAACAGGCTATCCTGTGGATAAGAAGTTATCAGAACTAGGCTTGAAGGATGCCGAAGGGGCGCTGACAGTGTAGCTTTGCCGAACACAGCGGTCATATTCTGCGGGGTGGCCCAAGTCCACCCCATATACTACGGGTTACGGTATTGTTTTTGTAGGGGCGGGTCTCTGTGCCCGCCCGCAACATTCCTATGTTGTCATTTCGCCTTCCTAAAGCAGTAGCCAACTGCTTTTGTACGCCAAAGGCATGAGCACCCGGTATCAACGCCCTGTGGCTCTCACCTTGAGGGTAGTACTGATTCGGACCAACCGCCGGGCGTAAAGGGATGTCTCAGCAGTTGCAGTGCAGTCGAAGCCAGTCACTGCAGCCCCAGACGCTAACGACCCACGATGCCATCACATACTTAGTAAGTTCGCGCCCTGGTGCAGCATCGGTAGGCGCTTTCGGTACACAAAGTACCTCCGACCGCATGTATCTAGAGAAGCAGGGTTCCTCACGTTAGTGTTCGAAACATCCCATATGAAAGCACCAATCGAAAGCGCTGGATTGCCATGCAAGAAGTCCCGGGTTCAAGTCCTGTCTCCCTTACCGAAACCCTAGGTAAACAGTATTTTGTCACCTTCTTCGATTTTGCTGCACGCCCCTTTGGGAACCATTTGGGTATCCGACATTCTTTTCGGGTGTGATGCTAAGAAGGCAATCAATTTCACGGGCTTTGTATATATG
>CAZYEC010000099.1:0-3338 GCA_964646385.1 uncultured Eubacteriales bacterium
GTCTACCCCCGAGAAGGTGTCCAACACCCCCACACAATTAGGGCCCAGAACACGGATTCCCAGCCTGCGGCAAGCCCCAACAAGCCGGTTCTGCCTGGAAATGCCATCCCCAGTACCGGTCTCGGCAAATCCTGCGGCGATCACCGCCAGAGCCTTCAGGTCATCTGTGCGGGTCTTGCGATTACAAAGGTCTTCAATGACCGAGTCAACTAGATGTGAAGAAACCGCCAGCACTGCAAGTTCTATTCTGTGGGGTATGGCTTCTAAAGAAGGGTACACCGGTAGCCCCAGGAGCGAGCCCCCTTGGGGATTCACGGGGTAGATGCCGCCTTTGTAACCCGCGGCAAACATGTTGGCCACAATCTGATGACCGGCTTTCATAGGATCTTGGGAAGCACCCAAAACAGCAACCCCGGCCGGACGGAAAAAAGCATCCAGATTCGGTTGGCAAACGGGGCTCATTCTAGGTCCCCCGTCCATTGCCCGAGGCCGCGATTAGCGCCATCAGACGCGCCCAACGCCGGTTCACAGTATCTTGGGCCTCTTGAATTGCCTCGGGTCCAAAGTGGCGGTACTTCCCCATCAATTCAAAGTAGTCTCCTAACGGCCTAGGATTGCGCACGTTATGGGTCAAAACAAACTTGCCGTCCGATACCTCAAACAAAGGGAAAAACCTGGTTTGCACCGACATCCGAGCCACTTTAATACTGTGCTCGGGCCTAAACCCCCACCCGTTCTGACACGGATTCAAAACGTGGATATAAGCCAGGCCGTCTTTGACCTGCATGGCTTTTTGCACCTTTTTCACAAGATCCCCCGGAAAAGCGGGAGATGCAGTTGCGACATAAGGAATATCGTGCATGGCCATAATCATGGGAAAGTCTTTTTTGTCTTGGGGCTTTCCTCTCTTGTCTTGACCGACAGGGGTTGTGGATGTCCAAGAACCCTTGGAAGTGGAACCGCTTCTTTGAAACCCCGTGTTCATATAGCCCTCGTTGTCGTAGCAAATGTAAATGATATTGTCGCCCCTCTCGGCAGCGCCTGACAACGCTTGAAAACCGGCATCGACAGTTGCTCCGTCGCCGGCAAAAGCGACGACATTGACATCTCTGCCTACCCTGTTGTAATGGAGTTTTATGCCCGCCAGCATCGACGCCGTGTTGTCGAGCAACGGGAAAAAAACGGGGACCTTTGCCCCGGTGGTCTGTCCCCACCCTACCACTCCTACCCCTCCCATGCATCCGGGCGGGATGGCCAGAATAGAATTGGGCCCCAGCACTTTCATTACCAAACGCAAAGTCAGTTCGACGTTGCACCCAACACAGGCAGAAATTCCTGGAGAGATCATATCCTTTCTTGAAGCAAGGTAATCAACTGCATTCACTGGGTTGTCGCCCCCTTGACATTACCTGTCACCGATTCTTTGGGGGTTCTGAAGCCAAACGGCTTTGTCCGGAACCCCACCACCGGCTGCAACTTTGAGGGTCTCTCTTATTATGTCCCCGAACATTTCAACGGTTAGGTCCTCACCACCAAGACCCCCAATGAAGTTCAATGACGGGACTCCAAAACCATACATCGCGGACAGTATTTCTTGGTAGATGATTCCAGTTGCTCGCCCAAAACACACGTTCCTGTCCACGACTGCCAGAGCTTTAAGAGACCCCAAGGCCAAACGCACTTGGTCCCGGGGAAACGGACGAACGGCACGAATTTTAACCAAGCCGACTTTCAAGTCATTGTCTCTGGCCCGATCCACCGCATCTTTGGCAGCTCCGGTCATGGAACCCACGGTAACTAGCGCCACATCCGCATCGCTCACCCTGTATTCTTCCAAGAGTCCACCCCAGTCTCGTCCCGTGATGGCAGCGTACTCACTGTTTACCTTGTCTATCAAATCGAGAGCCCGTATTTGGGCCGAGGTGTGACGATGCCTGTACTCCATCAAAAGGTGCCCCGGTGTAAGGGGATCCACAGACATAACGTCTTTGGGATCCAGTAGGACATGAGCGGGGTTATAAGTCGGAAGAAATGTATCAATTTCGGCTTGTTCCGGGACGGAAATAGCTTCTGTCATATGGGAAAGGTAGAACCCATCGTAACAAACATTGACGGGTAACAGCACTTGTTTGTCCTCGGCGATTCTGAACGCCTGAATGATGGTGTCAAATATCTCTTGGTTGTCCTCCACGTACAGTTGCAGCCACCCGGCATCTCGCAACGTAAGCGAGTCCTGAGGTCCGCCCCACACGGTTTGGGGGGAAATCATTTCCCTGTTCACAATAGCCATTACCACAGGCAACCTCAGCGTGGAAGTTCTGAAATAGGGTTCGTACATGAGAGCAAGCCCCTGAGAAGAAGTGGCAGTGAAAGTCCTGCTGCCTGCAAGCGATGCCCCCTGCAATATGCTCATGGCCGAATGCTCGGACTCGACCTCGCTCATCACCGCGTCCAATTCGCCGTCAGCCACGAACTGGCTCAAATACTCCACTATGGAGCTCTGGGGCGTGATAGGGTATGCGGCAATAACTCCAGGCCTGCTCATCTTAACGGCCAAAGCCGCTGACATGTTTCCAGTCACTATTTCGACGGAAGACACTCTAGCCCCCCCCCTCTTCTACCAAGCTAATGGCATTTGTCGGGCACTCATGAGCGCAAATACCGCACCCTTTGCAAAACTCCAGATTTACCACGTAATGCTCGCCTTCTTTATGGATGCAAGCGGTTGGGCAAAACATAGTACACAATCCACAACTACGACACTTTCCTGCGTGAATAACAGGCCTGTGGGTGCGCCACTCACCTGTTGCCACCACATACAGCTTTTTACCGACAGGCACTTCAAATTCAGTGAATCGGTATTTGTAGACCAATGGAAAACCTCCCTAGCGGAGATGTACTATTTCAGTCTCGTTGTACCCTCGCAGAACAGCATCAGCGTTTTCCATCCCGAAAACCTCCGCCGCCCGGGCCGCCAAACTGCCCACCTTTATCCATCCTGTAGTTTTGGCGAAGGCGCCAAGCATCGTAGTGTTCGGCAGGTTGCGACCCAACACTTCGAGGCTAACTGTGGACGCATCGACCCAGCCCACCGTCGAGATTGCTTCCGGAATATCCATTTCCGCAAGCAGATTCTCCTTGCAATTGATCACCAAGACAGCGCCTTCCTTGACTCCATCAAATATCGGTACACTAAAACGAAGGGTTGGATCTATAACCACAAGGCAGTCAGGTCTATACACTTGAGTTTTCGGTCGCAAAGGTTTGTCGTCAAGCCGGACAAAAGCGGACACAGGCGCGCCCGCGCGCTCGAACCCGAAATAGGGGATCGCGTTGCA
>CAZYEC010000100.1:0-3252 GCA_964646385.1 uncultured Eubacteriales bacterium
AACGGAGCCCCAAGTTTGCGATATGCCTACAGACTGAGTTCAGATTCCAATCACGTTGCGCGCCTCTACTTGATGAGATGGATCCAATCTTTGAACAAGAGCTCAAGTCTGGGAATGAACAAACCGAGCCTTGCCATGACCGTGGTTCCGAACACGGCCCCAAACGAGATCATGAGCACAAACCGGCCCAAGGCCGATGTCTTTTTGATGACAGTGCCAACCAAATTTCCGCCGACATACTTGCCTTCTTCAATCGTCGAACCCAGGATATAGAAGAATACGCTGATTGACGCGATGTCGAACACCAGCATAAGCACGGAGTTGATGCTGTTAAGGGGCTGAATCGCACCGCGAACTTGAGCGATTACGCCCGCTTCCAGCACGCCTGTTATGGTGACACCGGCCGCCACACCTACGAGGTACGCCAGGGAGTAGCGGCTGAGCCAACCAACCTTTGGCGAATACCTGGTAAAGAGCATTAGCCCCAACACTATAGGAAACAAAGCCGCGTATCTACCTTCCGCCAAAGCTCCAAAACCGACGTCTTTAACATTGTTGACTCCCAATACCGCCAGGTGGGCCAAGGAAAGGCCCAGGTAGATATGCTCGCAAACCCGGAAATAGGGATTTTCTTTATAAAGGTAGCTGTACAGCCCAAGCGTCATTAGCACTGACAACCAAATGCCGATGTCAGTTGACATTTAGGATCCCCCCTTATCGCTTACAGGTTTGCTTTTCTTCTGCCGCCAATAAATCACGTTGCCCAGAATCATTAGCAGCAGCAGGTAAGCGTGGCCCAAGGACTGGGCATCCATGGACATCGTGGCGGGACCCGGGTTGCCAATCTTCTGCTCGTAAAAGGCTGCCCCTTTGACTCCGGAAACCAAGCCAACGAGCTGGCCGTTTTTGTAGTAGACTATGGCCTCCGGGGCTGACAGGGCTATGACCCCACCGATGCTCGGCACCTTGTGTTTGCCCCAAACGTGGCGGGAAAGCCACAGGTGGTGATCTCCGGCAGTGTAGGTGGACACTACCGCAACATCCTCAATGTTTTTGACCTTTTCCCAAAGGGGTAACTGGGTCAACTTGTTCCCATACTCGTCTTCCGTGTAGTTCCCTCTGATATCGTCGGCCATGGCAGCAAGGGCCGACTCTCCCCCGGCGCGATAGGGAAGGACGATTATGTCTTCACCGTATTTAGCCCCGTACTGCTCTTCCAGAGTATCTTTCAACAATTGGGAATACATGACGCCGTCGGGTGAAAACGCCACAGTGATGATTTTGTGGCCTAAAGCTAAGTGATGCTGGCCAATAGCCAGGGCCATGGGCCACAGCTCTCCCGCGGGGGCGGGGGATATCTCTGTGTCCATAATCGCGATGCTTCCGGGGGGCAAATTATCAATGAAAACGTAGCCTGCTTCGGTTTCGGGGCTGGAACCCAAAGGCAAACCCAGAGGAAAAACCATAGGCGCCAGCACACAGAGGACCAAAATAACCCAGATAATTCTGGTTTGGGTAGTCTGCGTCATTGTACATCACCCCCAGGCATGTAAGTCCTTTCAAGCCCCAGGATTATCCGCAAACTAACGTTTATCATCCCTAGCGACCCGCCAATGGTGATGGCTCGGATGGCGGCGGCGTTGGGGTATTCGATCAGCCATTCGGAAAACAGCGGTATGAAGCGGGATATGGCGGCGCCGATGCCTACCTGTCCCAGAATCACAATGGCTCCGGTCACCATAAGGACCGCCGCCTGCCAGTTTCTGATGCGAAATGCCCGGTAACTGGCCGAGGTCATGTAGAACAGGGTGAATGAATACATGGCCGCAGAAGCGGGTTGGTACAGCTTGGTCCAAATGTACTGGTACCCCGGGGAGGCGGAACCTTTTGCCACGCCCATAATAAAGAAACAAGCAAAACTGACGAAAAAGATGATGCTGTAAACCCAGTTTTGCTTTTTCTCCGATACATTGCGACCGTGTATCCGCATCATATTGATTCCGCCCAAGCCCAAAGCAAAAGCAGCCACGATAACGCGCCAGTTAGCGTAAGTCTTGGAAAAGCTTTGCAGAGCCGGAAAGTCGAAAAAGTAAGCCGCGACGATAATTGCGCCGGAGAAAAAGGCAAGAGCAACCGGTAATTCTCTTTTCACAGAATGTCACCTCACTTTTCCAGCCAAGCAGAAATAGCCGTGTTGCCAAAAGCGGCCAACAGGCTGCCTATGAGCATTATGGCTACTGACAGCACTTTGCCTGTTTCCTGAGCCGTCAGGCCACCCACTTCGGCGGGGTGTTTCGACAGGTACACGCCCGCGGCGAAAATCTCTTCAGAAATGAGCGTGTAATCGCAGCTGGCCACGAAAAACGGCAGCTGGTGGTAGTTGGCCGTGCCGGCAATTTGGGTCGCTCCCACCAAGTTCGCTGCTTCGGCGTAGACCATGGATTCGAAATAATAGTCGCCGAACAACATGACTCCCCCGACGCGTTCTCTTTGGTAAAGGCCAAGGACTGCAGCTTTGGAAGCATCGGAAGGCAGATACATAACATCCAAAGGGTTGAAAGAATCGGTTTTGCCTTCCTTGGCATATGCCGCTTTGACAACCTCAAGGCACATGGGGTGCAGTTCCGGCAAAGGGGATACTGTCAACAGCCTGGAATCGTACTTGGCCACCTGCCCGGCCACGTAACTCAGCAGATTCAGGCTGGCAAAACCTTGGGCCTCAAGCGCTCCGCCGCCGAATACGAAAATAAGCGGGCGGCCCATCTCGGTAACACGGCCTACATGTTCGTCAATGGCGTCGAGCCCGGCTATTCTCTTGATGTGAAGACGGCCTGTTTCCTGGAACCGTTTTTTTGCGTAAAACAGAGCCACCGTGAAGCCGACAAGCAACACCAGAGGGCTCACGCGTCCCTCAATCAACATCAACACCTCCACAAACGATTTTCCCCTTGTCCTGCTGAAAGTTGTGATCTAAGGCACACCGGCCGTGGTCAGTATCACCCCCTTTTGTTTCCCAGGCCCACATTTAGTGTTATGTGCGGCAGCATCCAAACAGAAGTTTGTTTGGATGCTGTTCCATAGTGTAAGATTATACACTGTAGTGTATATGTTGTACACTAGTATCATTTAAAACTGGCGAAAAGACGGCAAGTAGCAAACTGAGGGCGACCTAAGAAACTTAGAAAAAGGGGGGTACGGAGGATTAAGCTCAATTGGCCTGGGATGTCTCTTGTTACGATAACGTTTGTGGTC
>CAZYEC010000101.1:0-3222 GCA_964646385.1 uncultured Eubacteriales bacterium
GCAATGGCAGGCAAGGACGTCACCATACTTGAGATGCAAGACCAACTGGCCGCCGATGCACCCATTTTGCACCTAAAAGCCATGATGCTGGAGTTTGCCAAGCTCCCCGACAGACTACGTTCCCTAACCGGCTGCACCTGCACAAAGGTGGACGAAGACGGGGCATGGTATCTTGACCCTAAAGGTGAGGAACAACAAATACGAGCCGACACCGTAATAATTGCTGCGGGCATGACCCCGCGTCAGGAGGAAGTGGATGCACTTCGTGCCACCCATGTGGATAAATTCGTTGTTGTGGGCGACAGCCTCAAGCCGGGCAAGGTGTTAGGAGCGGTGCACGGAGGTTACTTTGCAGGCAAAAACATTTAGCGGGGCACGCCGGGTCGGACGTCCGAGAGCAGGGCCATTACCATCCTTCTCCTTTAGGATTGGGCCGGGATGAGATAGTATGAAACCAATATTCCGAGCAAAGGCGAAAAAATCATGCCCGTGCCAGAACACAAATCGACAAAAACCTTAGGTGTGGGCGGGAACGACAGGCGTCCCGGCGGACAGAAACGCCCCGCCAAGACTCTGTTTCGCTTGCTCAAATATCTCCTGCCACACAAATTCCTGGTGGGGGGTGCTTTCGTGTCGGCAATACTGGCCGCTTCCCTTAGCCTGACCCCACCCATTCTCATAAAGGCAGCCGTTGACCGAGTCGTGGTCGGGAAAGACGCCGGCTTGATTTGGGCTTTCGCTTTGGGAATAGTGGCCGCTTCAATGGCCCAAGGCGGTTTTGACTTCGCCGTCAGGTACTTGGCGGAAACAGCGGGCCACAAAGGCATTTACGATATAAGGAGTGAGCTGTACCGGCACATAAACGAACTTTCCTTCTCCTATTACGACGACCAGAGCACCGGTGACATCATATCCAGGGTTACCGCCGATGCCGACAACTTGCAACAATTCTTCGGTTTCGCGGCAGTCTACATAACCACAAACATCCTGACCCTGGTGGGAATCTTGGTCGTGCTGTTCAAGTGGAGCGCGTCCCTGGGTTTATTATACGTGACAATAAGCCCTTTCCTGATCCATGGAATGACCCGTTACACATTCAAAGTCCGTCCTTTATCGCAGAGAACCAGGCAATCGCTAGGTAAACTGAACAGCGTACTCCACCAGGAAATGACGGGCATGCCGGTAACCAAAATGCTGGGTACTGAAAAGAGGTCGGCCAGACTCTTTGACAGGCAAAACGAATCTTTCCGCCAAGTCAACGTGGAAGCCGCTAAAGTAAACGCAATTTGGATCCCCTACGTATTCGTGCTCATGGGTTGGGGAACCGGCCTTGTACTGTGGCACGGGGGAAGAAACGTGATTTTCGGCACCATTACTCTGGGCACCCTTACCGGGTTCCTAAGTTACGTAGGTATGCTCATGAGGCCCGTCCGGCAGACAGGCATGCTTCTGGGACAATCCATCAATGCCCTCACTTCGGCTGCACGCATTTTCGAAGTCTTGGATACAGAACCGGAGGTGAAGGATCCCCCAAACCCCGTACCATTGCGTCGGGTAAGGGGCGAAATTGAACTGCAAAACGTCTGGTTCTCTTACGATGAAGGCAATCCCGTCTTGAAAGACGTAACGTTCCGAGTAAATCCTGGCGAAACCATAGCCATTGTCGGTCCCACGGGTTCAGGCAAGACCACGCTGGTTCACCTGATTGGCCGTTTCTACGATCCTGACCGGGGCACCGTCATCCTCGACGGACAGAACGTAAAAAAAGTGGCCATCAGGGACTTGCGAAAAAATGTGGGAATAGTACTTCAAGAAACTTTCCTTTTTAACAACACTATTGCGGAAAACATTGGTTTTGGCAGACCCTTGGCCAGCCACAAAGAGATCGCCGAAGCCGCAAAACTCGCTCAGATCCACGATTACATCATGTCTTTGCCTCAAGGCTACCAAAGCCTGATAGAAGAAAGAGGTGCCAACCTTTCGGGGGGCCAGAGGCAGAGAATATCCATTGCCAGAACGCTTCTGGCCGATCCCAAAGTGCTGATTCTGGATGAGCCTACCTCGAGCATCGATGCCGAAACCGAAAACAGGATCAGGGCCGCCTTGGACAGCCTGTTTGCAAACCGAACCGTTTTTGTGATAGCCCACAGGCTGTGGACCGCAAAACACGCAGACCGGATATTTGTGATGGAAAGCGGCAGGATCGTGGAAATGGGCTCCCACGACGAACTGCTTGAACGCCATGGACCCTACAAAAACCTGTACAGCGCAAATCTGTCCGACAACGGCCAACCGGCGAGGGTTGACTGCCAAGGATAAAATCCAAAGGGTGTTCACACGGCACCCTGTAGTGTGAGGGATGGAAGATGTCGATGGGCTCCGGTTTCCATAGGAGGGTCTCGGCAGACGTAGAACGCTACCGTCTGAAAGACCTTGATAAAGGGGTCAAGAAAATGATCCTGAGATACCTGAAATCTCAGGGCCGTCGGCTTTTCCTGGCAACAGGAGCCATGCTCATAGTCTCTGCCGCAAACGTGACGGCCCCTTATTTGGTGAAAATTGCTGTTGATGATTATGTGCTGAAGGGGAACACGCGTGGCCTGGGGTTAATCCTGGCGGCCTATACAGGCATTTACACATTGTTGTGGGTCGCCTCCTACTGGGGCAGCTACTTGTCCGGGTTGGCGGGACAATCGGCGGTGGCGGAGATCAGGCCGGACCTTTATCACAATCTTTTATCTCTTTCTTTAGACTTTTACGAAAGTCGAAAAACGGGAGATATCATGGCGAGGCTGTCTTATGACGTGAACTCCTTGTCTGAACTGGTTTCCAGAGGCTTTGTGGGCGCTGTCAGCGACTTTCTGACGGTTGTGGCCACCGTCATTTTCATGTTCACGCTGAACACTAGGCTGACGCTTGTAAGCCTTACGGTCATACCTGTCATTTTCCTTGGCACTTCTGTCCTGGCCCGCATGATGCGCAAAGCGTCAAGGGAAGTCAGGGAACGTCTCGGCAGCCTAAGCGTGGGAGTGGAACAAAACATCGCGGGCATGAGGGTCGTGCAATCAATGGGAGGCCAGAAAACCGCGGTGGCAGGCCTGGATCGCCTCAGCAAAGAATCGTATGCGGCCAATGTGAGAGCAGTTGTCGCCTCTGCCCTGTTCTTTCCGTTTATGTCCGCGTCAGGCACGGTGAGCTCAGCCCTGGTACTTTGGCTCGGCG
>CAZYEC010000102.1:0-1771 GCA_964646385.1 uncultured Eubacteriales bacterium
GTTGACCGATTCAACGATGAAAGGCTAAACCCACTTCCCGGGCCGGAGACTGTGATCCGTTACCTCATCGAAACACGCAAAGTGACCAGGGACGGTTTTGTGTCCTTCAGCAGGTCCTTCTACGGCGTACGGTGGGAACTGATAAGGAAGGAAGTCAGCGTTGTAGACCTTGGACGCTCCGCTGAAGGTCAGGTACCAAGACAGAAGAGTGACGTTGTTTGAGAAAGCCTAGGGCGCCCGGAACGAGATAGTCAGTGTCTGATGACTTTAGCTCTGCCGTCAAAGGAACGTGGAGGTCAGCAGCAAGCTGGCCCACCTCCCCTTCAAGAGAACCCTAGAGAAGTTCGACTTCAACTTCCAGCCCAGCGTGGACAAGAAACGCAGCGTGCGGCTGGCACACTTTCGCTTCTCAGCGAGGCGGTGAACGTGGTGTTCCTGGGCCCGCCCGGCGTGAGGAAAAGCCACCTCTCTGCCGCTCTTGGCATGGCGGCCTTTAACCGCGGCATGTCGGTGTACTTCATCAAGGTCCATAATACATGGACACATGCTGACTGACTTGAAAGAGGCTTATCAGGAAGGCAGGATCCGCCGCCGCATTGCCATGTACCTTCGCGCAAAGCTGCTCATCTGCGACGAAGTCGGTTTCTGGCCGCTGGACAGGCTTGAGGCAGACCTGTTCTTCCAGGTCGTAAGCGCCAGGCACGAAAAATCGGGCACTGTGGTGACTAGCAACAAAGGTTTCGGGGATTGGGGCTAGCTGATGGGTGATCTCGTCCTGGCTAGCGCCATCCTCGATTGACTGTTGCACCACTCACACATCATAAACATCCGAGGTGAGAGCTACAGACTAAAGAACAAAGTATGCGCAGGCGTCTATTCGAGTTCGAAGATCTGAAGGTAGGGGGTTAAGAACACTGCGGCGTTGACATCGGCGAAGTTGGAAACCATCTTGTCGCCCAGTTGCAGTTGCGTAAGCGTTAAATAGCCCACACCTTTTGGATGCGGTTTTGGGTGAGAGATGGTCTTTTTAAAGAGGCTGGAGGTCATTTCGATGTCATGAACCATGCGAGAGGAAAGTGAAATTTGGGGAAAATGGTGTTTAGCCCCAAGAAATCATCGCGACCATCGCAGATGCCCCAAAGATCCTTTCGAGTCAAGCCGTTAAATGCTGCCAGAAACAGTGGAGCAAACTAGAAACCTTTCTCCTTAGCGGCCATCTTGAGGTCAACAACAGAAGCTGGTGCTCCATTAAGCCTTCTGTTTTAAGTAGAAACGAAGTTCTAGCACGCTGCTCAAGTTCAGCGTACTTGCCAGGCAGCAGCCAAAGGACGCGATTGTGGAAAGAACTGCTTCTGGCCATTGCAAGGCTCTCTAGCAGGTCGTTTTTTGGAGGTCTTTTCTTAAGGGCACCGATCATCTCTCTCACTCGGTGGCCACGTCATCGGATCCAGTACCCTGGTGGGATGAACCAGTTCGTGCAGAACTGCTGCTAAACTGCATTCGTGCTCATAATACAGGGAGACTGTTCTTCGTCTAGCCTCCGGTGAATACTCGGACATCCACCCACTTCATCCAGGTCCAGGTTTTTGTCCGCATCTCCTCAGGAAGGAATCGCCTTTGTGGTCTCGATCATACCGGGCAGACTGTCTTTTCGCGGACCTAATGGGCGATCCAGGTCGGTAGGCTACGATATTTTTTGAGAGTCTGAAATGCAATATTACACAAATGTTTAGCAATCTTGCGACAAGGCGTTGTTTGCTTTCAGTTGAGA
>CAZYEC010000102.1:1781-3134 GCA_964646385.1 uncultured Eubacteriales bacterium
TGACGGTTTGGGCAACTTGAGTAGATTTCAATTAAGCAGGTTATTTGGTGTATGAAATCCGGGGTGATGTCGACCTTCTTCTGCTTGTTCCTGAAATGGTGCGTTCTGTCAGCAGCCGACGTTTGCGTTCGCGGTCGGATTTTTATTTGCTAGGGGGGAGGCAGAAAAAAGGAGTTGCCTGTTCATTATGATGGCAGGCCAAGCAGTGGCGCTAACGAGGGCGATACGTCAACCTGTGCTGGGAAACTTTCTTGGTTATCGCTGAGAGAATCGTGGAGGTGACGAAGAGAATGATTAGGGACGGGATGCTCGTCACTGTGTGTCTTGAGCTACTCATGGCGATCTCGCTGCTTGTCCTGGCTAGTAGGGCTAGGGCCGGCAAGAGAATACCTGTGATTCACAAGATTGCGGGACTTGCCGCCATCGATGAGGCTGTTGGTCGGGCGACTGAACTTGGTACTCCGGTCATGTTTGTCCCCGGGTTCGGAGGCTTGTCGGATGCCCAGACAATGGCGGCCTTGCCTGTTCTGGAGTACTCTGCCAAACTGTGCGCACAGTACGACACTCGAATTGTGGTGCCGCTTGGCAGCCCGATTGTTTATTCTGTTACGGAGGCTATAACGCGACAGGCGTTTTTGTCGGAAGGCAAGGGAGACACATACCGAGAAACCGATGTTAGATTCATTAACTCCCAGAACTGGGCTTGGGCGGCAGGTATCGCTGGTATCATGGAGCGCGAGAGAATCTCCGCACAAATATTATTTGGGGCTTTTTGGGCTGAATCCTTGTACTTGGCCGAGGCAGGGAATCGTTCTGGTGCGATTCAGATAGCAGGTAGTGCTTCGGCGAGCCAGATCCCATTTTTCGTGGCTGCTTGCGATTACACACTAATTGGGCAAGAAATCTTTGCAGCATCTGCTTATCTGAAACCTGAACCCTCTACTACTGGTGGCCTGATCCTGCAGGACTGGGCCAAAATGCTGGGCGTAGTCATCGTTGTCATAGGTACGCTGCTAGCTACTTTCGGCAACACTACGCTGTCTACCTGGATATTGAAATAAGGGAGGGAAAACCATGAAAAGAGAAGGGCCAATTGCTCTGCTGATGCTCACCGGTTTCCTGTATATTATAAGCGTAGTATTCGCGAGTGAGGGCTTAAAACCCGTGCAGACACTGCTTGACGACTGGTCTTCAGTCGCGGGCGGCTTCATGGCTTTTATCGGCATTATCAGTCTGACCCAGGTTAACGTGCGCCCTGTCCTCAGGAAAAGCAGTGGCTGGGGATACAACGCCCTGCTCTTGGCGGTTCTCTACGGGTATCTCCTATTGGGCTTACTCGGCGGTATGAAAAAT
>CAZYEC010000103.1:0-3037 GCA_964646385.1 uncultured Eubacteriales bacterium
AATCACGCCGGAAGATAGCTTCCACTCCCAGCCTCCCCATGCCCGGCCACGAAAAGATGACTTCTACGATGTAGGCGCCGCCTATCAAGTTGGCCAGGGAAAAGCCAAACAGGGTGACGATAGGGATTAGAGAATTGCGCCACGCGTGTTTTAATATCACGGTAATTTCGCTCAGCCCTTTTGCCCGGGCGGTTCTCACATAATCTTGTTTGAATGTCTCCACCATGCTGGTGCGTTGATACCGCATCCAACCTGCAAGGCTTGCGGCAGACAGCGTCACCACCGGGAGAACAAAGTGGTGCAACCGGTCCACTATCATTGGCCAAAAGCCCGGGGCAACATTAAAAGAAACCCTTCCCCCTGTTGGAAACCATCCCAAACGCAATGAAAATACGTACACAACCATAAGTCCCAACCAAAACGCCGGGATGGAAAGGCCGATGAAAGCGTACAAAGTGGCAGCGTAGTCGGTTAAGGAATACTGCTTGACCGCCGATATGATTCCAATCGGAAGGGCTATCAACACGGAAACCGCAAGAGAAATGGCCCCCAACGAAAGCGTGGCAGGCAACCTCTGTTTGATAAGGTCTTTTACCGGCCTGCGGCTGATCAGGGAGCGTCCAAGGTTCCCGTTGATCACCTCTTTTGCCCAATTGAGATATTGGATGTGGATAGGATCGTTTAGCCCAAGCGCCTCTTTGAGTTTGGCTTGCTCCTCGGGGGTTATATCCACAAAATGCTGCGGATCGATGGCCATGGCCATCAAAGGATCACCCGGTGCCATCTTGATTATGGCAAAGTTCAAGATGGATATCCCAATAAGCAAGGGCACTATAAGGAGCAACCGGCGCGCAATATAGTTGAGCAAATTCAGCCCTCCCAAAAAGTGGGGCCAGGATTGCTACAAAATGTTGCTCAACCCTAGCCCCGTGCGTATTACCTGCGCTGCTTAATTGCTAGGTTCCTTGATGTAAAGCCTTTCAGTAAAGTACCAAGTGACGACGCCCGAGTCTTTCGTTGTGTCTTCGGGGACTCCCCCAAGGTCATCCCAAACAGCGTTGGCTTCTATGAAATTGTACAGAGGAATATAGGGAATATCTTCCATAATGATGTTCTGAAGCTCTTTGTAAATCTCTTTCCGGTCCTCCGCGCCAACAGTCACAACCCCCTCCAAAAGCAGCCTATCGGCGTCAGGGTTGGAATAGCCGTAAACGTTGGAACTGGCCGGAAAGCTGTTGGAATGGAAGCGATCCATATAATCCGGATCGAACCCAAGCGTTGGTCCCCCTCCAGTAAGGTGGGAATCCATCTCTCTTACGTCCACCAGCTCAGTCAGTTTTTGGCGGAATGCAGCCGGCTCCAAGAGCCGGATCTCCATTTCGATCCCCACTTTGGCAAGCTGCGCTTGCAGCATGACGTTCACTTTTTCGTACTGGGCGAACCCGGTCTGACCGTAGTGAACAAAACTGAACCTCTGCCCGTCCTTAACCAAGACACCGTCGGATCCGGGAGTCCAGCCCAAATCGGCGAGGATTTCCTTAGCTTTTTCTGGGTTGTACTCGTACTTGGGTGCGTTTTCGTTGTAAACCCAAGCGTGGGGCCCATCAGGATCGTAAATTCCATATGCGCCCTTGCACAGCCCGAAGGTGACGGTGGTGGCGATGTCTTCTTTATCAATCGCGTAGGCCATTGCCTGTCGGACTCGCTTGTCGCTGAAAAGGGGCTTCTTTACGTTCAGGTACAGGTATGCTTGTCCTCCGGTGCTATACAGGTATTCAATTACTCCCGGGTAATCCGCAAACTTTTCAACATCCGCATCATACAGGTAGGTGGCGTGCAGTTCCTTATTCTCAAAAGCCGCAACGTTGGCTTCAGCGTTGGGGATTATCTTCAATACTATCTTGTCGAGGTACACCGGAAGGAAATAATCGTCGTTCCTCTCCAAGATGGCGTACTCGCCGGATTTCCATTCTTGCATCTTAAAGGCGCCGGTGCCAATGGGGTCAAAGTTGGCAGGGTTTTCGTTGACGTCAGTCCCTTCAAAAAGGTGCTTGGGAATAATGCGCACTGCAGTGTAAGTGTTGCCGATCTTGCCCAGGAACGGAGCAAAAGGCTGGGGCAAAGTAAACCGCACTGTAAGAGGATCGACTACTTCGCACGTGGCTGTTTCGTCCCCCACAGTAAAGCAAGTTCTTTGCGTAGTGATCGTTCCGGGGTCCATTATCGTGTCAAAAGTGAACTTTACATCATCCGCCGTAAAAGGCTGCCCGTCGTGCCAAGTTACGTTTTCACGAAGATAAAACGTGTACTCCTTTCCGTCGGGTGAAATATCCCAATCCTCTGCCAAACGCGGCTGTATTTCCGCATTTTCGTCCACCTGCACAAGGGGATCAAAGATATACGAATGCGCAAATTGGCCTGAACTCAGGACGGGGTTTGACATGGGCTGCTCCCAGTAGACCCACTGCAAAAAAGTGCCGCCTTTAGGTATTTCACCGTTCCCGGACTGCTCACCGCCGGGTTCTTCTGGCTTAGACGGAGTGCAACCGGCAAAGACCACACCCGTAAGCATAACAGCCAGAAGACACATTGCCAGATACCGCAGTTTGCTGTTTTGTCTCACTCTCCACTACCTCCCGATTTTTGACCTGAGCACCGGCAGACGTTTCCCCGTTTCATGGCCGGCGCCCCGCCAGGACACTTGGGTTGAGATTTTCAACCCCAGATGTCGAAAGCCGATTAGAGAACCTTCAGACCTGTTGAAACAAATCATACCTTATGCTGGGGTTTCCGTAAATATGGACTGACCCCCGCTTTTGCAAATAACGTACACCACCTCCTTGTGTTCCTGCGCTATTTGGAAAAGTCGCACACTTTGACAATCAATTTGCATCGATTACCCTACACCGATACGATTCGCTATTAGCAGCTGAAATCCTGCTTGGGGGAAAAGTGGTGTGTTAGTCTGGCGTAGAGGGGGGTAAATCGGGTAGGGGGCTGGTCGTTAATCGGCCAGCCGACCTCCCACACCACCGTG
>CAZYEC010000104.1:0-2953 GCA_964646385.1 uncultured Eubacteriales bacterium
TGCAGAAAATGCAAGGTTGGCCTGAGAAAAGGGAGAGGTTGAAACGCTTGATACTTGAAAAGGTGCAGACGGCGCCCAAACCGCAACCAGAGGCCCCCGAGCCCACGAAGCCGGGGGCCTCACCATTTGCGGATATATCGGGACACTGGGCAGAGGCGGACATCGTGGCGGCCGCCGAGGCGGGTGTGCTCAAAGGAGACCCCGACGGAAAGTTTCGGCCCGATGGCTTAGTCACGAGGGCCGAGCTGGCAGTGGTGATAAACAGATTATTGGGACGGGCGTAAGGAGGCGAACCGGATGGAGACAGAAATCATAAAAGCCGCTACGGCGCAAGGACTATGGGCAGTGCTGTTCGTTGTGCTGCTATTTTACGTGTTGAAAACCTCGGGCGAGCGCGAGAAAAGACTTATCGACTGCGTAGATCGCCTCTCAAAGCAGTTTGAGGTGGTGGATGACATCAAGGACGGGGTCAACAGAATCGAACAGCGGCTTGAGAGGACAGGCGTCAAACACGGGGGAGGCGGGGCCCCATGACATGTCTCACAGTCGTCCTGCCAGGCGGCAGTCGGCTTGGCGGGCATCTTATCGAAGAGAAGGCGTACTCTCGCGTGCGCGACCTGGCGGAGGCCCTTGGGTATCGAGTCACATGGCAGCCGCCTGGCCTGGTGGTCATACGCGAGCGGCCGTGCGACGTGACAGGCATCACTGACTTGCGCCTGCCTAGCAGGGCGCCAGCTGACCTGTTGGACGCATACCTAGTCGGCACACCGCTCATGGGGCTAGGCGCGGAGTTTTTAGCAGCGGAAGAGCGTTGGGGGGTAAATGCGGTCTTCGCCTGTGCGGTTGCTTGCCATGAATCAGATTTCGGGCGCTCTGAGATTGCGAAAGACAAGCGCAACCTTTTCGGGATACAGGCTTACGATAGTGATCCGTACGGTAGCGCGAAGACATATCCATCCTACGCAGTGAGCATCGAGGACTTCTGCCGACTGGTTTCACAGGAGTATCTGAGCCCCGGCGGCCTGTACTACAACGGGCCATCCGTCTGCGGCGTGCGGGTAAGGTACGCAACGGACCCGGAGTGGGGGGCAAAAGTCTTGAGACACTGCCAGGCGATTCTGGTGAAAGGAGAGTGAGAATAGGTGAGTATCAACCTTGACCCGAAAATTCTTTGGGGACTCTTAGCGGTCGTAACCCTTATTGTTGTCAAAACGTTTCTGACGTGGATCATCGCCTGGCGCGACGGCAAATTCGACATTCGCGAGGCGCCAAGATTCATTGTTAGTAATGTTTTGCCCTATGTGGCGGGCTTGAGCGTCTTGGCCCTCCCGAGCTTGTGGCATGAGGAGTTAGCGGTTATTTATTTTGCGGGTGCCGGCGTCGTGGGGCTAAAGTACCTGGCGGAAGTAAAGGACAGGTTTCAGGTGCTTTTTGAAGTTAAGCTTCCGGACACGCCTGGCTAAGGCCCAAAACGCGAAACCCGAGGTTTCCCCCGGGTCCCGCCGCTCACAAGAGCAATGCGTCTGTCATTGACATTATACTCAATCGGACGGAATTGTCCTCCTTTTAGCTAAAAACATAGGGGCGGATGTCTGTTTCACCTGATCCGCCCCTCATCGCCTAACCGTTTGACGATTGACCTCCGAATTGGATTGCTTGCGGTTGAAATCCGCTTGGCATGGCCCCTCCTCTACGGTCCCAGATCGGCGATGGTGGACCCGGTGGGATTTGCACCCACAACCAGGCGTTTGACAGACGCACGCTCTCCTTTTGAGCTACGGGCCCACAAAGCAGATTATTCGAGCTGCAAGTATCAGATCCCTTCCCGGTGTAACGATGTGCTGTTTCAGTGTGTGTGGTACTTACTTTCCCGGTCCTTGCGGCCGGGGGTGTTTTGCGTTTGGGAGGAAAAGCCTTTCTTGCGCAGAATAGGTCTACTGTTGTCAGATACTTCTGCATACGGTAGGGGGGATTCGATATGAGGGCTTTGGCAGAAGAGATAATCTCCGAATACAGTGAAATCCCTCACGAAACACTTCTTGGGTTCCTTGATATTGCGATTGCTGAGTATGATCGCGTGTGCAGGCGCGGCCAGACCATGACAGAGAAGGCCTCTGCTATCGCAGGCTTTAGCGGAGTACTAATTACTCTATTAGGACAATGGATACTCTCAGCCAGAGCCTGCCCCGCAATCCTAATACTAAGCACCGCACTTTGTTTCCTGATATCCGGAGGTTTTAGTGTTGCATGTCTGTTTCCGGCTATTACCGGTAGGTTCCCTCTTGAACAACTATCCAAAAAAAGTATTCTTAAACAAGATTCGGGAAAGTCGTTGGCGATCGCAATTTCTTCGTATGTGGAGGCAATTGAAGTTTCCGACAAATCGTTTAACTCAAGTACTTACCGGCTAAAATGGGCAATTGGTTCTTTCGCTGTGGGACTGATCTGTTTGTTCCTAACTATCGTTTTTCCACTATAACTGCGAAAGGGTGAAACCTGATTGAAAAAGAAAGATGAAAATCAACCAACAGAAGACAAAGTACCATCGTGGCCGCACAAACCTGTCTATGAAGATTTGGACAAGCGGACACCGCCAAAACCGGAAAAACCGACACTACCCAGACCCGGAAAACCTAGGTAAGAGTACTTAAAGAACAGCTGCTCAAAAGTCTGGGGCAAACGAACTAAGGCCAATCAAGATTCAACCGCGGGTCGGGAACGGTCCGATCTGTACCGCCTCCGACCCACGGAACACGTCGGTATTTAGTGGGCATCCATTTGGGCATCCGAGACACCGAAAAGAGAGTCGTTGAGCCGTAGGTGCCCAGAACTTCCATGCCAAAATACCAGAGTAAGGGCCGTCATCCGCAAATAGTCGGAACGGCACGGAACCACGTGTGTGAATGGCATTCAGGAGGTCGTGGGTTCGATTCCCTTCGGCTCCACCAGTTAA
>CAZYEC010000105.1:0-1141 GCA_964646385.1 uncultured Eubacteriales bacterium
GATTTGCTTGGGTTGGTTGTGGTCCGAAACCTTGAGGAAGGGGTCACCGCCGGATACATCACCGAGTGTGAGGCCTACGAAGGCCCGGAAGACAGAGCATGTCACGCCTATAACGGCCTGCGCACCAGGCGAAACCAGGCGTTGTGGGGCCCACCGGGTCACGCTTACGTTTATTTCACTTACGGGATGCATTACCTTTTCAACACGGTGACTATGAAAGAAGACGTCCCTCACGGTGTCTTGATCCGGTCACTTAAGCCCGTGACGGGTTTGGACATCATGGCTGGAAGAAGACGCGGAATGATGCCTCTTACAAAAGGCCCGGGCCGGCTGTCTCAGGCGATGGCCATCGGGCGGCGGCAAAACGGCACCAGTTTGCAACAAGATGATTTTTTCCTGGGTTATCCTCCCGAGGGACTGGTAGCAGAGTTCAGCGTAGAAACCACCCCGCGAATAGGCATTGACTATGCGGGGGAAGCAAGGGATTATCCTTGGCGGTTTACAATGGTTCCAAAATCCGAATAAAACTCGGTTCCGGCCCGACCCCGTCTCCCCCCGGTATTTCTTTACGGCCACCGCCCAATACTACTTGCGACCGGACATGACTGGCACGGCATAGACTGGTCAACCCACCTTCCTTGCGGAAAGGCGGCGGTAACATGAAGCAGAAGACTTTCCTTCTATCTTTGCTGGCTGTGTTCGTTGTGGTATCAGTTCTTAATGTTAGGGCGGAGACCGGCAGGGCGGATTCGAACATACTTCTGCCGCCGGGTTATCAAATCGAAGCCTACGTTACCGGCCTGAACTTCCCAACGTCGATCACGTGGGATACTCAAGGCAACATGTTCGTGGCCGAATCCGGATATTCCGGCAATTCCAAAAAAGCAAGTCCGGGCCGCATTGTGCAGGTTGGGCCGGGGAAACACAGGGTCGTTGCCGACAATCTCAACTCGCCTGTAACCGACGTCAAAATCAACGAAGACGGGATGTATGTGGCCCATTGCGGGACCTTGTCAGTCTTTCGCGGCGGGGCACGACAAGATCTGATTACAGGGCTACCCTGGGGCAATCATTTCACAACAGAAATTGCTTTTGGCCAGGACGGCTGGGTGTACCTGGGCAATGGAACTGTGACGAACGC
>CAZYEC010000105.1:1241-2846 GCA_964646385.1 uncultured Eubacteriales bacterium
GACGGCCGTCTGGTGGCCGTGGATCAGGGATACGACGACCGGGGTGCGCGGCCTGTAGGCGATGCCCCCGACCCCATATATATTATTGAAGAAAACGGGTGGTACGGCTGGCCGGATTTTGCCGCGGGGCTACCTCTTGCTGCTCCCAGCCTGAGGTCCGACAATCCCGGGTGGCCTCCCGCCTTCCTCATGCAAGAACATCCTCCCTTGCAATGCCCTGCGATATCGTTGCCCCCTCACACTGGCCCCATGAAATTCGATTTTGCCCCGGCAGGATTCGACACCGTTAACTCAATGTACGTGGCTGTCTTCGGGCAAGGATGCCCTTTAGCAGGCAAAAACGAACCTTTACAAGATGCCGGTTGTCGAATTTTGACGATCAACATAGACACGGGCCAAATCGAAAACTTCGCCAAGAACAAGAGCAATAAGCCGGCGGGGCCAGCGGCAAACGCTTTCAACCGCCCCATTGATGTCAAATTCGGCCCCGACAACTGCATGTACGCAGTGGATTTCGGCGTGTACGAAACGGACGGTCAAACACCTAACGCCGTCCAACACACGGGGGTGGTCTGGAAAATATGTAAGCAACGGTTCAAATTCGTAAAAGGGGAATCAGGCGTTGCCGATCTGACCGGGGCCGAAATTCCCTGGAACCCCGACTACGGCCCGCTCAAAGCCCGGCTTGAAGAGACCATCGCTTCCCTTCCCGCCGAATGGGGCATCTATTTCAAAGATCTGACTTCGGGCCGGACTTTCGGAATCAAAGAAGAAATGCCGGTCGCTGCCGCAAGCACCGTCAAAGTTCCCGTGGTGCTGTATGCTTCCAACCTGGGGGCCCAAGGCCGCCTATCGTGGAACGAACGCTTGACTTACCAATCGTGGAGAGATTGGCGGGGCGGGGCGGGCTCCCTGCAGTTCACCGCCAAAGACGGCGACACGTTTTCCATCCGGGAACTGGCTGAAAAAGCCATTACCGAAAGCGATAACGTGGCGTGGAAAATGCTTGAAAGGCGCCTGGGATTGGAAAACATCGCCCAATTCATGCGCGATTTAGGCGGTTTGCATGTCTATCCCGACTGGCAAAACGTGTCCACCGCCAAAGACATGGTGACTTACATGCAAGCCGCACTGAATTTTGCCAAAGAAAACCCGGAACACGGCGAAGACCTGCTACACTGGCTTTCCAACACCATCTGGAATACAGGGCTGAACAGGTTCATCCACGAGGTCCAAGTGGGCCACAAAGAAGGCGACGTAACGGGGGTTTCCGACGATGTTGGGATAGTCTATGCGGACCGTCCCTATGTGATTGCCATTATGTCAAAAGGGCAGGCCGACGTGGAGCTTGGGTTCGAAAGGATTGGACAGCTGTCCAGGACAGTATTCGACTACCAGGTGGCTCTAGGCGAACACCGCTGACCGCCGGAATCCCCGGCTTGGCCGGGAAACCCCATCAGCAACGAAGAGCCCGCTAAACCCCAGGTCTTTCAGGCCCCCAGGTTTCCCAGACTTACACTTTGGTCACTTGGTACCCATCTTTGGTGTCTTTCACCGCATATCCCAACTGTCTTATGCGGTCCCTCAGTTCGTCGGACTTGGCCC
>CAZYEC010000106.1:0-2770 GCA_964646385.1 uncultured Eubacteriales bacterium
CGGGCTTAACGCTTTCAAAGTTCTGGGCGGCAGCTACAGCATAGGCCGGTATATCTCGAAACGTCTGAATGCGGACATCTGTGAACTTCCTTACGACAGGCTTGTAGGCGAGGCAATCCGGGAAAAACTTGGCAGGCTTACTTTTGCCACGGCGACAGATGGCAATCACGGTAAGGGGGTTGCGTGGACTGCAAACCGCTTGGGCCAGACCAGTGTGGTTTATCTGCCGAAAGGCAGCTCTTCAGAAAGACTGCGAAGCATCAGGACGCTTGGCTCTGACGCCTCCATAATCGAATTGAATTATGATGATTCTGTACGGTATGCAAAAACCCAATCGGACAAGAACGGTTGGGTTCTGATACAGGATACTTCCTGGGAAGGCTACGAAGAGATCCCGACTTGGATAATGCAGGGTTACACTACCTTGGCTTACGAAACGGTGGGCCAGCTTGAAGATGTGCGTCCAACCCACATTTTCCTTCAAGCCGGTGTGGGAGCCATGGCCGGCGCACTGTCGGGCTTCTTTGCCGATTACTACGGCAGCCAATTGCCCGTCATCACAGTTGTGGAGCCGGAAAAGGCCAACTGTGTTCAAAGAACTGCAGCTTCTCAGGACGGGGCAATGGGAAAAGTAGATGGTCCTTTAGATACCATAATGGCAGGGTTGTCCTGCGGCGAACCCTGCGAGCTGGGTTGGCGGCAACTGCGGGCCTATGCCCGAAACTTCGTTTCTATTCCGGATTGCGTGGCGGCTAAAGGTATGAGGGTGCTGGGAAATCCAATGGGCAACGACAGGCGGATAGTGTCAGGCGAAAGCGGTGCCGCAACCGTCGGGTTTGTTGTGGAGACAATGCTCAACGAGAGGTTACAAACCTTACGACGGCGGCTGGGGCTTGGGCCGAATTCCCGCATCCTGTGCATATCAACGGAAGGGGATACGGACCGGGAGAACTACAGGCGTATCGTCTGGGATTGTGCTCTTGCTGGTTGGTAGTGAGTCCCCACCGGGGTAGTGTCTGTCCGCTGCAAACCCCACCATGGGCGAGGTGTTGGAATCCGACTCACCATGGACGTGGTGCGTTCGGGACTCTCCGCACCATAGGCGTTGCCTGTCCGCTGCAAACCCCACCATGGGCGAGGTGTTGGAATCTGACTCACCATGGACGTGGTGCGTTCGGGACTCTCCTCACCATGGGCGTTGCCTATCTGCCGCAAACCTAGCCATGGCGACGCACCGAGGCGTTTGACACAAACGGGGTGTGAGTCGTATGATGTGATCACATACACTCCCGTGGGGGTGAGGTATGGGCTAAAGACCCAGGGAAACTCAAGAGAGAGTATAAGGTATAGGGTACAGGGAAAAACGTGGTGAGAACATGGCGAATGCGAAAAGAAAGTATGACGTAACAGGCATGACGTGTGCCGCGTGCTCGGCTTCTGTAGAACGAAGCGTTCAATCCATTGCGGGCGTTCAATCCGTCGCTGTGAATTTGCTTACCAACAGCATGAGCGTCCAATATGATGAAAGTCTCGTTTCCGATTCCGACATAATTGGTGCTGTGACCGGTGCCGGTTACGGCGCAAGCCCGAAAGCGGGGGTAACAGGGGAGCCGGCGGTTCACATCAGATCCAGAGAAAATCCTATGATTGCAGAAGCGGGAAAAATGAGGACGCGTCTGCTGTCGTCTCTGTTTTTGATGGTTCCGTTGATGTATATCTCGATGGGGCACATGCTTGGTTTACCACTGCCAGGGTTTGTGAGCGGTCTCAAAAACGCTGTGTCCTTCGCCTTCGCCCAGTTCCTTTTGGCCCTTGTTATCATTCTTATCAACAGAAAATTCTATGTTGTGGGTTTTACAGCCCTAGCCAGGAGAAACCCCAATATGGATTCCCTTGTGGCCCTAGGTTCAGGTGCAGCCTTAGCCTACGGCATATTCGCCATTTTCCGCATGAGCAACGGCTTGGGGGCCGGAGATTGGGGTTTGGTGGAAAGGTACCACCACGATTTGTATTTTGAGTCTTCCGCCATGATTCTGGCCCTGATTACTGTGGGCAAATATCTTGAGGCGCGTTCCAAAGGGAGGACCTCCCAGGCTTTGGAAAGGCTGATGGACCTGGCTCCCAAGACGGCAAGGGTGGAGAGAAATGGCGCGGAACTATTCGTTCCCGCAGAGCAGGTGCAAATCGGGGATATTATCAGGGTCATGCCCGGGGAATCGCTCCCTGTAGACGGAATCGTGGTAGACGGACAATCCTTTGTGGATGAATCCACCTTGACCGGAGAGAGTATTCCCGTGGAAAAGCAGGCAGGAGCCAGGGTGAGCACAGCTACCATAAACAAAACCGGGACGTTCCGCTTCAGGGCCACACACATTGGGTCGGATACGACGTTGGCTAAGATTGTAGCCCTGGTGGAGGACGCCAACGCAACAAAAGCGCCCATCGCGCGTCTTGCAGATCAGATAAGCGCTGTATTTGTTCCAGCTGTGATGGGTATTGCATTGCTCGTCACGATTGGGTGGTTGTTGGCCGGTTCCAGCTTCGAAACCGCCTTGTCGTTTGGAATAACCGTCCTGGTCATTTCGTGCCCCTGTGCTCTGGGGCTTGCGACTCCTGTGGCTATCATGGTGGGCACGGGAAAAGGGGCAGAATACGGCATTCTAATTAAATCGGCGGAGGCTTTGGAAACGCTGCACCGTGTGAAAACTGTGGTCCTTGACAAAACCGGCACGCTTACAGAGGGAAAGCCGCGGGTAACCGATCTTTCGCT
>CAZYEC010000107.1:0-2723 GCA_964646385.1 uncultured Eubacteriales bacterium
AGATTCGGCCAGATGGACGACGTTTGGGCCGGTGTTAAAGGGCTGATGGACACAGTCCCTGTTGACAAAGTTCAGGAAGTCGCCAGAGCGTGCGAAGTGCTGGGCACCGTGTGCGAAAACGCGATGGCCCAAATGGATAAGCAGTATGATGGCCTTTCTTCTGGTGAAAAATCGCGGCTTGCAGGGCATTTGAGTGAATTGGTGGCTAAGAGCCGCTCCTGGAAAGCCGAAGCAGAAAAGGTGGCCTCCGGCAGGGAAGGTACCGGTTCTGGCGGCCCCGCGGAAGAATCGCTTGAAGACAAGAGAGAAAGGTACATAAGCGCGCTTTGGAACGGCTCCGGCGTGAGCATTGATGAGTTGTTGAAGTGGCACGAGGAAGAGATATCTTCAACGAGGGCGGAGCTTCTTGAGACAGCGGCAAAGACTGGGTTGCAGCCGGTGAAAGGGCTAAACGATGCTTTCGAAATACTTGCAAAACACGGCGGGCCTTGCGATACCGTGGAAGAGATGTTTGCCCGGATGAAAGAATATGTTGCTACGGCCAAAAAAGAGACCAAAAACGGTTACGTTGATCTTCCCGAAGAGACGTGTCTCGTAATTCCTACCCCGGAGCAAACAAGGGATGATTTTCCCTGGGGCGGTTATGGCAGTGGGTGCCCGCGCCGCAGACCTTTAGTAGGTGCCGTGTTCCTTAACGACAGCAACTACAGGGCCGTCACTGACGGCTGGCTGAAAATGATGGCTATTCACGAATGCTATCCGGGGCATCACGCCCAGTGGGTCAGGAGCACTTTGGACGCTTTGCCCGAAACGGTGAAGATTGGTTCAAGAGGCACTCCGCTTTTGGAGGGTACAGCACATCGTTCTGAGAAAATGATGGAGTGGATTTTCCCCGGTGATCCAGTTTTCCCTCTGTTTGTGAGGCTGCGCAGACACCACACGGCCGTCAGGATCAAAGCGGACCTCATAATGCATTATTTTGGAGGCACCATTGAGGATGCCGTTCAACTTTATATGAGGGAATTGGGTTTTGACAGGAACACAGCAAGAGGTCAAGTCCGGTATCAGGAACGGAACCCGGGTTACATGACCTGCTACTATTATGGCATGAAAATGCTGGAAGATTACCAGGCCAAGACGGGGTTGGCCGACAAGCCATTCACTCAGCATTTGTTCGCGGTGGGGCGCATAAGCATGGCCACATTCGAGAGATTCCTGGGTCTTTCGGAGACAGACAAAAAGCGGTTCCAGACGGAATTTGAAAGCCTGGTCCAAAAGGTGTAGCTGTGGCGCCCACGGCATCAGGCCGGAAGCTTTGATTCCCGCGACAGCCTGCGCCGGCAGGCTGTCGCCACCTCAGCATGATGGATGCGCAAGGGGGAATAGTGGTGCCCACCAAAGACAAGCAAGCGAGCATCGTAGATACTTACAGGCGGTTTGACGCCGAGTGCGGGCGTTTCGTTGACAGGCTCCAGAGTAGCCGGGAGTTTGAGGGCGAGCTGTACATTCCTGCAGCCGGTTCCAAAAAGCGCGAGGCAGAGGTGCTTGAGGGGCTGCTGGCGGAAGCCCGGGCTTTGCCGGAACCCGATCAAGTATTCTCGTGGCTGAAGAATCACTTCGTCGAATTCTTGCTGGGACGGATTTCGGAGGTGAAGACGACTTTCGATAGACCGGGGCGTTTCGTGGGGGGACTCACGGGCTATGTGGACCATATCGGTCGAAGAGATTCAAGAAACGCCCAAAAACGGTATGACCTCATGGTCGGTAGGTTTTCCCAGATCGATGCCCTTTGGGAAGGCATTAAATCCATGTTGTCTGACACAGAACCGGCCCATATAAGCGCATTGGTTGGAGATTGCCGGGTGTTGGGCAGGTTTGCTCAGGAAGCCAAGGCATTGGTCACGGGTCAGTACGAGGGTTTGTCGGCTTCGGCTTCGGAACATATCAGTGCCACTTTGGATACCGTGTCCTCAAAAAGCGCTTTATGGGCAATAGAAGCCCGGGAAATTTTCGCCAAGAAAGAAGGGGAAACGTCCGGCAAATCTGCCGGAGGCAGGCTTGATGAAGATGTCTACCGCACGCTTCTTCGAGACGAACTTGGAATTGATTTAGACGAATTGCTCAAATGGCACCAAGAAGAATTGGACAAGACAAGAGATGAGGTTTTCAGCATTGTATCCGAAATAGACTTGGGGGCTGTCCCGGAGCCCAAAGACATAGCGGGCGTGGTGGAAGTTCTCAATAAGTTCGCGGGTCCCGCCCCCAGCCCTCAAGAGATGTTCGATCGCATGCGCGGCTATCTTCAGAGGGCGCGAAAAGATGCGTGTCAATTGGTCAGACTGCCCGAGGAAAGCTGCCGCGTCATTCCTACACCTACCCAATACAGGGACTCGTATCCTTGGGGCGGATACGGCGGAGGGTGCCCCAGGAGACGGCCGCTTTTGGGTGAAGTTTTCTTGAACGACGGAAATTTCAAAGCCATAACCGATGGGTGGATCAAGGTCAACGCCGTTCACGAATGCTATCCCGGCCACCACGTTCAGTGGGTGAGGGCAACTTTGGATCCACTGCCCGAGACTGTGAAGATCGGGGCAAGGGCTGTGCCTCTTATGGAAGGGGCATGTTTGCGGACCGAACGTCTGATGGAACGTACGTTTCCCGAGGATCCCTTCTACCCGTTGTTCGTAGCGTACAGAAGGCATCATACGGCTACCAGAATCAAA
>CAZYEC010000108.1:0-2692 GCA_964646385.1 uncultured Eubacteriales bacterium
TGGAGGAAGTCTTGCCGGAGATGACTGAAACGGAGCAATATGCCTTGGGGCTACAAGCCGGCAAGATACTGGGGAAAATCCATGGCATACCTGCACCATCGAGCCAAGAAGAATGGGCGGCTCGCTTCAATCGCAAGATCAGCGCCAAAATCCAGAAATATCGCAAATGCGGGTTGCGCTTTGACGGCGATAACAAGGTTGTCTCTTACATGGAGGAAAATCGGCCCTTGCTGGAGAACCGCCCCCAGTGCTTTCAGCACGGCGACTATCATGTAGGCAACATGATGCTGGAAAAGGGCGAGTTGCGGATAATCGACTTCGATCGTTACGATTTCGGCGATCCGTGGGAAGAATTCAACCGCATCGTTTGGAGTGCCCAAGCAAGTCCCCATTTTGCCACGGGACAGGTTCGCGGCTACTTCGGCGGCGAACCGCCGGCCTTGTTTTGGCGGTTGCTGGCTTTGTACATCGGCAGTAACACGCTTTCCTCAGTCTACTGGGCCATCCCGTTTGGACAAACCGAAATCAATACCATGGTGAAGCAGTCCCAGGATGTGCTGCGGTGGTACGACGAGATGCGAAATCCCTTGCCTACCTGGTATTTGAAGTATTTCTATTACTAATGCCTTCAGCAAGTGTTATACTTGCTCCATTGAAGGAAGAAACTACCAACAGTGGGAGGTTGTCGTCCATGGATCTTTGGCGCTACTTCGATATCGTCCATCGGGATCACAGCATCATGAACCCTGTTGACTCGGACCGGCTGGATGAGATGATAGGGCTTCTTGACTTGCCGGACGGGGCCCGGGTGCTTGATATCGGTTGCGGTAAAGCCGAGCCTTTGGTCAGGGTGGCCGAACGTTACGCCGTGCACGGAATAGGCGTGGACCCTTCCCCTGAGATGATTGCCG
Source organism: uncultured Eubacteriales bacterium (assembly GCA_964646385.1). Taxonomy (GTDB): domain Bacteria; phylum Bacillota; class Sulfobacillia; order Fermentithermobacillales; family Fermentithermobacillaceae; genus JAXGZG01. The sequence goes on from CAZYEC010000108.1 coordinate 912, forward strand.
AGGCGGAAAAGAGGGCGTCCATCCGGGTCAAACCGCCATCGAGTCTGGAGTTCAGGCTCGAATACGGCGCGTCTTTCAGGGCGCCGGAGGAGAGTTTCGATTTGGCAATATGTTTGGGGGCCAGTTGGGCTTTCGGAGGGCACAAAGGTACTTTGCAGGCACTTTCTGAGCTTACCCGTCCCGGAGGACTTATTCTTGTGGGGGAGCCACACTGGCTGCAAAAGCCCCGCCGCGAATACTTGGAGGCCGAGGATGTGAAAGAAGGGGATTTCTCATCCTATGAAGGTAACCTGGCCGCAGGTGTGGAAAAAAGTTTGGTTCCTCTTTATGTGATTCTGAGTACTAAACGAGACTTCGATCGCTACGAGTGGTTGCAGACTCAGGCAGGAGAACGCTTCGCCAGGGAGAATCCCCAGGACCCCGATGTGCCGGAGTTTTTGCTAGGTTTGCGGGCCAAACGGGATCGGTGGGTGAGGTTCGGCAGGGACACCATTGGGTGGGGCATGTATCTGTTTAGGAAATGATTTTGCACCAGCGCGAACCCGCCCCAAACCCTTTCAGCGTATTCTGCCTGATCAGCACTTTACCTACCGACGAGATCGTCAAAGATTGACCGGAGCAGGGGTTTGAAATCCATATACCGCATGACGGCAATTTCTTCGAATCTGTCGCTTTGTCTGGAATTTTTGGTAAACAACAACGTGCCTGAAGCGACGCTGAAAGCGAATCCTAAGGACTCGGTATCGATTGGGTGAATATCGACGGGGATACCCAGTTCCCTTGACAAAGAGGCCGAGGCTTCCAGACAAAGGTCAACGGTTGTTCCACGGGGCATGTCGATGAATTGCACCGCAACGTCAATGTCTCTGGAAGGCCCATCCGCTGCGAATGAACCGTGAACATAGGCGAAAACCGACTGCGGCAGCGCCTCTAATTTCATGCGAATTCGTTTGAGAATCTCCTGTATTTCAGCCGGCTGCAAAATTCTGCGGACCGGTGTGCCGAGGCCGTTTTGGAAGACCATTAGTCTCGACTTGTTCTTCAACGTGCCTCACCTACCAATTGCCCCACGTGGTGGAGAAACTCTTCAACATCTGCCAGGTTCTCACGCATGTGGCGAAGCATGATAGCATTATCCACCGCACCGTAACCGTGGACCAGCAGGTTGCGAAATATATCTGCAGCCTTTTGTGTCAGCCTGACCAAGTCGAGAGCAGCCATACAGTTCCCCACCTTTCAGGAATATTCTACCTGTCCGCAAATGGTCTTGCCAGTCTCGAAGGGTAAAAGGAGCAAAAAGTGGGATGCGGTTACTACTTGACGTCAAACTGTGTCAGTTGCATAATACAGATAAGACCGTGTTACCCATGTAATACGGTTGCAACCAGAGGTGGGCCAGAAGACATAGGGCGGGTCGCAGAAACTTGCGAAGGTGGGGTGCGCCGTGATTACCTTTGACAGATTCATAGCGGAAAGCGGGACACCCATTTATTTGCAGATCGTCCGGCATATCAAACAAGGTATAGTGGCCAAAGAGGTTAAAGACGGGGATGAAATGCCTTCCAGGCGCGTTCTTTCGGCACTTCTTGGCATCAACCCCAACACCGTGCAAAAGGCTTACCGGATGCTGGAAGACGACTCCATCATTGAATCTCGTTCCGGGGCAAAAAGCCTGGTAACTCTGGACGATAAGAAAATTGCCCGAATTAGAGAGGAACTGCTGGAAGATGAGTTGCGGTCTGTTGTACACGATATGAAGAAAATGGGTGTTTCGAAAGAAG
>CAZYEC010000109.1:0-2640 GCA_964646385.1 uncultured Eubacteriales bacterium
AAAATTATTGAGCAAATTAGTGTTTTTGGGGTGACAGAATCACTGAGCATTGACACAACACTTTTGGTCACCCGCATGGGCGCGGCAGCCGAGTATGCCAGGCACCGCTAATGGGGGGGATAGGCTCAGAACCTGCCCCGCCCATGGTGAGGTTTGGAAGTTACACCGATGGCCCAGGGTGCTCCTAACCAAATGAATGGGGTTCAAAAGGAGACAAGTCCCCTTTGGGGAATTTCGGTCCCCAGAAGAAAGCTGTTTGCGGCAGTGCGCGATTGTCGGAGCGATACAAAGATTTCCTTGAAGTGTTTGCAGGAATTGGGGGGTAGGCGTGGAAGATAATCTAATAGAAGCCCAAAGGCAGAAGATGTTAGGGGGCGGCTGATTGGCTGCCTCTTTTGTTTTGAACAGCTGCTGAGGCCGGTTCAACCGGGGTGAAGGCCGCAGTGCTCTCTGAGTTTGGCTGTGCCGGTGACAGGGTCTTGTAAGGGCAGGAAATTTCTCAGATCCAAGTGAACGTATCTTTCGACACCGGCATGTTCCGTCAATGACACAATACCGGCGGTAATAACAAGCGATGCATCATTCAGCGGCGTACTGCGGACATTCAGATTGATACATTGATACATCCATTTCTATGAATAATGTTTTGGAGGGAATCTTTAGTCGTGCTGATACTTGATGGGGGCTCCCTGACGGCAAGAGATCTTGTACAAGTGGCAAAGGGCGTTATTAACAGAGTTGAAATATCCCGGGATGCTCTGGAGAGAATTTGTCGTGCGCAAGCGGTCATTCAAGGGTGTTTGCGTGATGCTCGCCCTGTGTACGGGGTGAACACCGGTTTTGGCTCTTTGTGCAACACTCCCATCAAACCGGAACTGCTCGATAGCTTGCAGCAAAACCTTGTGCGCAGCCACGCAAGTGGCACGGGGGACACGTTCTCGCAGGAGGTAGTGCGAGGGGCAATGCTGTTGAGAGCCAACAATTTCTGCGGCGGGCATTCCGGGGTGCGCCCGCTTGTAGTGCAAACATTGATATCGATGCTCAACCGGGGTGTCGTGCCGGCGGTCAGGTCATGCGGTTCCCTGGGTGCCAGCGGAGATCTGGCACCCCTTGCCGACTTGGCCCTCGTTTTGATCGGGGAGGGCAAAGCCTGGTTTGAAGGAAAAGTCATGGAAGGAAACCAGGCTATGGCGAAGGCAAACATAACCCCGTTAAGGCTCGAGGCTAAAGAAGGTCTGGCGCTCCTAAACGGTACTGCTTTCATGACTTCAATTGCAGCGCTGGCGTGCGATAAAGCAATGGTTTGTCTGGAGGCGCTGAATGCAGCGGCCGCCCTTTCACTTTTGGCTTTTGACGGCACCGCGGCCCCATTTTCGGACGGGCTAGTGGAGGCCAGACCGCATTCTGGTGCCCGGCTTGTGGCTTTTCATATGCGTCGTTTGTTAAGCGGTAGTCTGGCGGCTGACGGTAATCAAAAGCAAAGGGTGCAAGATCCCTATTCTTTCAGGTGCGTTCCTCAGGTGCACGGTGCTGCCCTAACGGCATTGATTCACGCCAACGATGTACTGGGGGTGGAACTGAACTCGGCCACTGACAACCCCCTAGTGATAGACGGTGATGTAATTAGTGGAGGGAACTTTCACGGTCAACCCGTAGGCACCGTGATGGATTACCTGACGTTAGCCGTGACTTCCTTGGCGGCCATTTCGGAGAGGAGGATTAACCAGCTGGTGGATGAAAGGCTTAGCGGTTTGCCGGCGTTCCTTATCCCAGATCCCGGGGTGAATTCAGGATTCATGATTGCACAATACACCGCGGCGTCTTTGGTGAACGAGTGTCGTGTTCTTGCCACACCCGCCTCTGTGCAATCCGTTCCGGTCAGTGCGGAACAAGAAGATCACGTAAGCATGGCCACTTTCGCCGCGCACAAATGTTTACAGGTGATGGAAAGAGTTGTGGCCGTCAGCGCCATCGAATTGCTCATGGCTGCCCAAGCCCTTGATTTGCGATTGAAAGGACGAAAAACCGTCCGTTACATGGGCGAGACTCTTCATTCGCTCCACAATGCTGTACGGAACAAGGTGCCTTTCGTTTCCAGTGACGAGCCGTTAAGTGGCCATATAGATGAGCTTATCAAGTTTATTCACGAAGAAGAATTGCGTTCTCTCCTGCAAATTGGGCAATCAAACCTGGCCTGCGAGGTGTAGGCCAGTCGAGGTGATGCTTTTTGGTCAGTCGAACAGGGTCAATAGGGAAACTTGCACTGCTGTTGGCGCTGGATGACGATCCCGACAGGACGTCTGCGGCTCTTGCATCGGGATTTCGGGTTGTCAGCGGGCGTGTAGGATCTATGGATCTTGAGAAAGTCATTGCTGCCATTGAGACTGCAGCGCGGCGGGAAGGACTTGTTAGGACGGAATATCCCGAAGACCATGCGCTGTACCATTCAATACTTGATGCGCTGCAAGGGGTTGCCCGGGGGTACATGGCATTGGGAAGTATCCTTCGCACCGCGGGACTTCGGTTTTCGGTCGTTCGAGGACCGCAAATGGCAGGGGATACAACAAGAGGAGAATGGCTTGCGGTGGCTTTGTACGGGATGATCGGAGGGCCTGTGAGGGGAAACGAGCACGAATGTGC
>CAZYEC010000110.1:0-2630 GCA_964646385.1 uncultured Eubacteriales bacterium
GCTGACAAGATTAAAGATACGGGAAGGGATTTGGCGCCCTCCATGAGAATCTAACATATAATGGTAATTGGGAGAGTGAGTCGTCTTGGTTGCTTTCTGTACCCCCGGCGTCGCTGTGGAAAAGGACGCCCCCTGCGATGTCCGCACCGCGGACCTCCTGTGGGCCGACATTGGGGAAATGTTGCAGCTCACAGTGGCTGAAATGCGTGACCTAAGATCAACATTCGGTGAAGTGCTTGGCCTGGGCTCTACAAGAAGCGTACCGCGCCCTCTGGTGCCGGCAATCGAATACATCGTGAAGGAAAGACGAGATGGCACTCCTGACCTGGAAATATCAAAACGGCTCAAAGGGACGAAAGAGACCCGTTCTTGGCCAGAACAAGTCCTGGCGCGAATGGAGGCCGCCTCCACAGAAACGGCCCCACCGCTGCCCGCCGCCACACACTCAACGAGAGAGGGAGCTGCCGGAACTCCGGCCGAAATTGCAAGCGACTCGAAAACCGCGCCTGATACAGCAATAACCTATTTCCCAGACCAACTTTCATCGCCTCATGAAGAAGATCTGCCCGTTAGAGAGATGATCCAGGAGCTTCGCAGTGAGATTCAAAGGCGGTTTGCCGCAGAACGGCAGGATTTACTGCGTTTGGATCAGGCTCTGAGAAGGCTGTCTCTTGAAGTGCGGGACATGCGTTATGCGTTGCTGCTGGCCTTTTCCAGGAGGGACAGAAAAAGGGGGAAAAAAGGCATCTCAAACCTTCTTCTGGGGTAACCACAAGCGCTTCAGGGCCCCCCGCATCTGGCCTCTGAAGTCCGGAATGCTTTCGGCCAGATTGGAAACGAGTTCTTTCATGGACTGGCGCCGGGTACCTCCGGCAGTGCGGCATTTGGGGGAAACCACAGGGAGATTCAGGTGTTGCGCACAGCGCTCTATTTCACTTTCGGTGACGTAAACCAGAGGCCTGATAGATTCCGTCCCAGACCTTGACATGAACGTTTTCGGCTGGAAGCATTTCAAGTTTCCTTGATAAAACATGTTAAGAAAAAAGGTTTCGATGGCATCATCCAAATGATGGCCGAGGGCCACCTTCCCGGCCCCCGTGTCTCGGGCCGTCTTGTACAAAACCCCTCTTCTCAGGTGTGCGCAAAGAGAACAAGCGGAATGTCTGCCGGGGTATATTTCGAGAATCCTGCTAATGCGGGTTTTGATCGCAAAATAGGATACGTCGATGCTTTTAAAGAAAGACTCTAAGGCCAAAATGTCTTTTTCCCGGTAGCCGCCGGGTTCCCCGGGGTCAACGGTTACGGCGCTCAGGGTAAATGCCACCGGCGCCCTCTTTTTCAACTCCGCCAGAATCCGGGACATCACCAGACTATCTTTTCCCCCCGACACTCCCAGCACGACATGGTCACCGTCTTTGAGCATAGAATAGTCGGAAATCGCCTTGCCCACTTGAGAGTACAGCTCACGAGAAAAAGGCCTTGACATAATAGACACCACCGGCACAATGGGTTTTCACGGTTATTCTGACACACATGCGCCCCCGCTTCCACGAGATTCTCCCTTTTTCGAAAAGGATTGTCCGTAGCTTGGGGTAGAAGAATACTTGAGAGCGGTTGTGGCAGCCGGGTTTGGGAGGCTCCGGGATGACAGCAGATGGCAAAAACCCGAATATAGTCTATCTGGACAACTCATCAACAACGAAACCTGCCCCTGAAGTTGTGGCCAAAATAGTGTCTGTAATGAAAGAGGGTTGGGGTAACCCTTCATCATTGCACAATTTGGGTTCCCGTGCCGAAAGGTTGCTTCAAGAAGCCAGGACATCCGTGGCTTGTGCAATCGGCGCATCCAAAGACGAAGTCTATTTCACCTCCGGGGGAACCGAGGCCAACAATCTGGCCATTTTCGGGACTTTACGTGCCCTGGGAAAAAAACGCAATCACATCGTCACCTCGAAACTCGAGCACCCCTCGGTGTCGGAGGTATGCAAATACCTGGGCAAACTGGGCTACGATATCACATTCGTGAACGTGGACAACGGCGGTTTCGTAGATTCCCAGGAGGTACTTGATGCTGTCAGGCCGGAAACAGCCCTGGTGTCAATCATGCTTGTGCAAAACGAAATCGGCAGCATTCAACCCTGCCAAGAAATCGGCCGGGCCCTTGTGGCCACTGGCCCTAACCGACCCCGTTTCCATGTGGACGCTGTCCAAGGTTTTGCCAGACTGGAAATCAAACCGGCGGAATGGGGCGTGGACATGCTCACTGCAAGCGCCCATAAAATCCATGGGCCAAAAGGCGTGGGAGCCCTTTACATTCGCAAAGGTCTGTCCCCCGCGCCGCTTTTCCTGGGAGGGGGACAGGAGTCCGGCCTTCGTTCGGGCACGGAAAACGTGGCGGGAGTTGCGGGATTCGGCGTTGCCTGCGACCTTTTGAAAAACGACGCGGAAAAGCTCCTGGAAAAGCAATCTCGTTTGCGGGCCGCCTTTGTGGGCGGAGTCTTGGAGATTTTTCCCGAAGCGATTTTGCACGGTCCAAAACAAGATCGCGTTGCGCCCTACATAATCAATTTTTCGTTCCCGGGGTACCGTGGAGAAAGCATCCTCCATGCCCTTGAGGAAAGAGGCGTCTA
>CAZYEC010000111.1:0-2544 GCA_964646385.1 uncultured Eubacteriales bacterium
TGCCCAGGCGGACAAGATTGAAAGAAAGCTTAGGGATGTTTTTACCGAGAAAGTGACGCAGGTCGAGAACGAAAATTACAAGAAGCAGTTTGAGATCAAGCAGAAGGCTAACGAGGAAATCAAGATAGCAGAAGACTCACTTAGCGAAGATGAGCTCAAATCGGCCATAAAAGAGATTGAAGCCAAGCAACAAGAGAAATTTGATATGTTGCAAGTCGAGTTCACAAAGAGCCTTAACGAAACAGTCAGAGAGACCATCGAAGAACAGAAAACTGTACAAGTTGAGGAACAAGCGCGGATCAAGGCGGAGAAGAACAAGAACTCAAAGGAAGAAGAGATTAGGGGCCACCTTCGAGGGTTTGCCCGGACAATTCCCAGTTTCTTGATGGCCTACGGGACGCGAGACACCAGGCTCGGTAACTTCGAGAGTTATACCCCCGAAAAAGTGTTCCTTGAAGTGACCGGAATTACCGAGAAGCAGTTCATATTTTTACGAGACGGCGGGTCATATATCGATGAAAAGACCGGTGAAGAAAAGTATTTTAGCGGGGGGTTGTTCAACGAAATAGTCTTTGATGAGGCCATACAGGAGTTCTTGAACATACGAGAAAGGTTGGCCGATTATTTCGACGAATCCCATGAAGAGGATGTTTTCAACTACATCCCTCCTCAGGAAACCAATCAAATCTTCACGCCAAAACAAGTGGTAAAGATGATGGTCCAAAAATTGGAAGATGAAGATCCCCGTATCTTTGAAGACCCGAACAAGACCTTCATTGATTTGTTCATGAAATCCGGGCTTTACATAACGGAGTTGGTGAAACGCCTGTTCAACAACCCGGTAATGAAAGAGAAGATACCAGATAGCAACGAGCGACTAAAGCACATTCTCGAAAAACAATTGTTCGGGCTTGCACCCAGCGATATTATCTATCATATTGCGACGAACTATATTTTTAGTTTTGATACGGAAAACAGAATCAGCCGCAAACACTTTAGGAGTGTAGACACTCGCCCCGCTGTCAAAGAAGGGAAACTCGATGAATTATTGGCTGCAACATTCGACGACCTGGGTGCTTCTACCGGGCCATTTGAACCTGAAATAGACGTGTGACAATGTCAAGGGACTGCCAAGGGCCATGTTAAAAGAAGGGGCGGGGCATCTGTTGGGAAAGGTTCCCGTGAAGCAGCGGGGGACGGACGGGTGAAAGACTTCACAATTCGTGGCTGGTGCTCCGCGTGGAATTTGTACGGTTGCCGGAGAAGAACGACTGGTGGGCGGGGAGCGACACTCGGGACGACAGGTTTCGCGATGTTCAAGCGAGGAGTCCAGATATGGAAAAACATGTGCGTGACACATTCACCGAGGATATATTGGCTGAGGCTTTGCTGAAAATGGGCGCGGACCCTTCCTCAGCCCGCCTGCTAGACGGCTTTGAGAGTCATGTATTCGAGTTCACCAAGAAGGGCGTGGCTCATATCCTGCGCATTTCCCATAGTTCTCACCGATCTTGGGAGATGATAAAAGGCGAATTCGAGTGGCTCAGTTACCTAATCGGTCATGGTCTGCCGGTTGCAAAACCTGTGAAGTCGCTTGCAGGACGCGATGTCGAGGTCATTGGGGCGCAAGGCAATGCTGATGTCCGGCAGAATTTGCAGGCAGATCATTCAAACGCATATTGGACGGCGGGCGTTTTCGAAAAAGCGCCCGGAAGGCTTCCACAAAAATCGGACCGGACAGGCGAGCTTTACCGCCAAATGGGTGCGCTCACCGGGCGTATGCACGCGCTCACGAAGTTTTTTACTCCTTCACGCCCACAGTACCGGCGCGGAACCTGGAAAGACCAGGCGATCTCTGTTCAATCGGACTTGTTCCGGGAAGAAACCGGGGTACTTGCAGTGTATTTGGATCTGCTGGAGTACGTTGGGGGGCTGCCGCAGTCACCTGATTGCTACGGACTCATTCACACAGATTTTCACTTCGAAAACTTCTTCGTTGATGACGGCAATATCACTTTGTTTGACTTTGACGATTCTTGTTATGCTTGGTTCGTATACGATATAGCGATGTCCTTGTTTTATGCCCTATCCCATAACTGCGTGTTGGAGGAGGACTTGAACAAGGGAAGGGACTTTCTGAGCAACTACATGAAAGGGTACCTTCGGGAAAACAACCTCGATCTGTCCTGGCTTCTGCAAATTCCTTGTTTCCTTAAGCTGCGGGAGATAGAGCTGTACCTGGCCATCCTTGAAAGCGGAGACATCGAGTCGCTCGGCGCGTGGGGGAGCAGCTACATGAAAGACCGAAGGCTGAAAATCGAGAATGGTGTGCCCTATGCCAATCTTGATTTTGCCTCTGTAGCGCGATCCATCATATCCAAGAATGGGGCAGTCAGAACATGAGTTTATTCGCCCCGAGGGCACGCGTTCTGCGCGGACTCCTTTTGTCTTTGGGAGTGTCTGCGTATTCCGGTCGGTTCGACCACATGATCCGTTTTTGTGCGACCACCAGATCCGGTCTTGTGTGACCGCCAAATCCGGTTT
>CAZYEC010000112.1:0-2542 GCA_964646385.1 uncultured Eubacteriales bacterium
TTGACGTACTTGCTAATCTTGAACAGTTCCCGTTAGATACGGACGAGGGTTTAATCGAGTATTATGAAAAGATTGCCGAGAAAGTTGTAAGCGTCAAACTGCGCCCACCTGGCACCCAGGCGGCCGCTGAAAGATAATCTCCCCAAGTGGCCAACGGGGAGGTTTTTTAATGACAGCAACAGAACGGCAAGAACAGCGTAAGGAATGGGAAGAGCGCATCTCCACTTACAAAGCCAGTGGGCTTAGCATGAAAGCCTGGTGCGCCGCCAACGATGTGAAGGTTCACCAACTGTATTACAGGTTGGGGCGACGGAGGGTTGTCAAGAGTTCGGATTCCCAACCGGTGTGGCTCGAGGTGACTCCCGACCTAGATTCTCAAAGCCAAGGATTGTGTGTTAGGGTGGGCAAAGCCATCATCGAGATAAGGCCCGGATTTGACGAAAGGCTTCTGGTTTCCGTGGTCCGGGCACTGGCCGGATGCTGAGTGAAATCACCCCGGGGTCCGTGTACCTGGCCCTGGGAGCAACCGATATGAGGAAGTCTATAGACTCTTTGGCGTCTTTGGTGCAATCATCATTTGATTTGGACCCTTTCAGCAAGAGTTTGTATGTTTTCTGCAACAGACAAAAGAACAAGATGAAGATCCTGAGGTGGGACCACAACGGTTTCTGGTTACATTATCGGCGACTGGAAATGGGGAGGTTCCAGTGGCCCGAGAGAGTAACCGGACCCGTTGGCGTAATCGATTATCGCCAGTTCCGTTGGCTTCTTGACGGCTTGTCGGTAATGCAGCCCGGGGCACACAGGGAAGTTAAAGCCAGGATAATCGTGTGATGGTAGGGGAAGAGGATTCTGCATAATCAGGCCAAAACTAGAGGAATTATCTAGCTACTGTGGAATTGTATTAACCATGAACAGTTTATCCGCAGCAGGGGTCATAGAACAGCAAAGGCAAGAAATTGCTTGGCTTAGGCAGGAAAATGCCGAACTCAAGGCCAAAGTAGAATGGTTCATGGAGCAGTTCAAACTGTCCAAGCGCCGGGAGTTCGGCGCTTCCAGCGAACGTACTCTGCCGTCGGAGCAACCGTCTTTGTTCAACGAGGCGGAAAAGGAAGCCGAGACGAAAGCTTCCGAACCTGTTTTTGAGACCATAACCTACAAGCGCGGCAAGAGGAAAGGGCAACGCGAGGAGATGCTCAAAGACCTTCCTGTGGAGACAGTTGAGCACAGCCTTTCCCCGGAAGAGCAGGTATGTCCCGAATGCGGCGGCCCTCTTCACGAGATGAGCACTGAAGTCCGCCAGGAACTAAAGGTCATTCCAGCCCAAGTGAAAGTGGTAAAGCATATCCGCCATATCTACGCTTGCAGGAAGTGTGAGCGCGAAGGGATTACCACTCCGGTGGTTACGGCCAAGGGGCCTTCCCCTGTGATCCCGGGAAGCCTGGCTTCCCCCTCCGCCGTAGCATACATCATGAACGCCAAGTACGCTGATGGGCTTCCCCTTTACCGGCAAGAACAGCAGTGGTCCCGGTTGGGAGTGGGGCTTTCCAGACAGACGATGGCCAACTGGGTTGTCTACGCTGCGGACAAATGGCTTGAACTTTTGTACGAGAGACTCAGGGGACACCTTTTAAAAAGGGACATCCTAAGTGCTGACGAAACGGCGCTGCAGGTATTACATGAAGAAGGCCGGGCGGCAGAATCAAAATCCTGTATGTGGCTTTACAAGACTGGTGGCAGGGACGGGCCGCCCATTGTACTGTTTGACTACAAGACCACCCGGGCAGGTAAGCACCCCAAGAAATTCCTTGCAGGATTCAAAGGATATCTGCAGGTGGATGGCTATTCGGCTTACGATACGTTGGCGGATGTCACTCTTGTGGGGTGCTGGGCCCACGCAAGGCGCAAGTTCGACGAGACGCTCAAGGTGTTGCCTGCGGAAAAACGCTTGATGCCGAGCGTGGCCCGGGAAGGGTTGGAATTTTGCAACGCTCTTTTTGCCATCGAAAGGGGCCTGAGCGACATGCCCCCAGAAGAACGATACGAGGCAAGGCTTGAACTAAGCCGACCTGTTTTGGATGCTTTCCGGGACTGGCTTCACAAGCAGACGCCAAGCATTCTTCCTCGAAGTTTGCTGGGGCAAGCAGTAAAGTACTGCATAAGTCAGTGGGGCAAACTCCAAAACTTTCTTTTGGATGGCAGGTTGGAAATTGACAACAACGGGGCAGAGCGTTCCATAAAACCCTTTGTGATCGGCAGGAAAGGCTGGCTTTTCTCCAACACGCCCAAAGGGGCCCGGGCAAGTGCGGTTATCTACAGCATTGTGGAGACGGCCAAGGAGAATGGCCTGATTCCTTTCGAGTACCTGAGTTTTCTTTTTGAAAGACTGCCCAGCCTGAGGGATGACGTCCCAGACGGGCTTCTGCCTTGGTCGAAATCTCTCCCTGACATTTGCCTAACAGGCAAACACGCCTAAACCACCACTAACTACCCCGAACAATTTACTGACTGTATTTCAACGTGTGGGCTATTTGACGCTTAC
>CAZYEC010000113.1:0-2152 GCA_964646385.1 uncultured Eubacteriales bacterium
CCATTTTGACGTCGAAAATGTCTTGGTTCGGATCCGCAAACACATAAAACTCCCCGGTCGCCGGATCCCGGAGCATGGCTTCCAGACAATCGAACCAGTGCTCGTGAAAGTCCTGACCCTCATCGACCACGATCGAGTCGAACTTGACCTCATCAGGTGAGCCCGCGAAATGCATGAACCCTTCCGTGGGCAAAACCGTATCGTAAAAACGGGTGTGCTCTGCCTTGTTGCGTGGCCTTCTGATGCCTTTGGCCAGCAAGGCAGGGTGTTCTTCCAGATAGTCATGGAAGTTTTTACAAACCACAACTTCAGGCACTTGCTCGCGCATGTGCTTTGCCAAGTTCTTGTTAAAACAAGTGAGGAACACTTTCTTGCCTGACGAAGAAAGCCTTCTGGTCTTTTCTACCGCTAAAAACGTCTTTCCGGTCCCCGCCGCACCCAAAAATACTTTGCGCTTGTCCAGCTCGGTTTCCTCCAAAATCCTCTCTTGCTCTTGGGTCAGCACCTGAAGAGCCAACTCTTTGCGCCGCTGTATCTCTTCGTCGAGTCTGGCAAACGTCCTGAACGAAGGGGCCAGGACTCTGTTAATGAGAGTGTCGGTGGCCTCCCGGGCCCGGGAAGCCTCTGCATCATCGGGATGGCGTTGCCCTCCAAAAGCCCTTTTTATGGCCTTTTCGGGAGCCCGGAGGTCGTTTTCCAGCAAGACGCTTTCTTGGCCAAGATTTGCAGGAAGCTCCCCCCATATGTGGTTGCACTCCGGGAACCAAAGTCCGTATCTGATGCCCAAAGGAAAATGGCTATTCCCGGATTTTTCTTTATAGCGCTCAAGCACGGCAAACATGGCTTTTCTGACTTGTGCCACCGGGTCTTTTTTAAGTAATTCCGGTCCCAAGCCTTTTTCTTCATACCATTGCCCCCGGGCAAACCCAACTTTGCCTTGCTTCACTTCGAGTACCAGGTAACCCAAATGAGGTGACACCACGATGAAATCTGCCTCACCTAGTTCGCTTTCGCGACCCTGGACCTGCGAAGAAAACGTCCGAAACGTGTAAGAGTACAAAACCGTGTATTCTCCCGGCAGGTTTCGGAGCGCCGCGTAAACTCTTCTTTCTCCGTCGTTTTGTATCATTTGGGGGTCAATGTCGGGAATCATGGTGGCCATGGGAATCCGCTCCTTCTTCTACTTGTTGAACCACCAAGACACAAGGCTTATGCCCGCAGCAGGTTATGAGAACATGATTTGTCACTCACATTTTCCCGGCCACCTACAAAAACCCTTTTTTGTAACCTTTGCGCACTCCGAACCTGCATAAACGAAATTTCTGGATGAATTCCGTTTAGGCAGATTGCGGCATGCTATTTGGGGGTGTTAACGTGACCGTTCCGCAGAAAGTCAAACAGTGCATTGCGAGCCTGAGAAGCGCGAATTCGTCTCTTCAGACATTCGCGTTGGATACCGATAACCAGGCCGCAAAACAGTTGTTTCAATCAGCGGCATCTCAGACAAAGACGCTAGCAGATTCGTTGGAAAGTCGTCTGAGGGAAATCGAAAATCAGGAACCGCAGTACAGGAAAACCTGAAGCGAAAACGCTCTGTTCGCCCCTATCACTGGGGAGCCTTCCAAAAGGCTCCCCTAACTTTTGCGGCACCGTCCAAAAACCCGGGCTATTGCAATGACCGGCACCCTTTCACTCACATAAGCGCACTAAGCCGCCAGACCATGGATTGAAACAAATCGGGATAGGCGCCCAGGTAGTACCTGAGATCCAACCTCTCTGTATATTTGTGGGCATCCCTGCCGGCAGGGCCCAGGTTCACCACAGGAACATCCAGGCTCAACAGGGCTTCCAACGGCAAATCGTAGACAATTCCCCAACCCGGCGTGTTCTGGGCCAAAGTCAACAAATCTTCCCTGCTTCCCTGAAATCCCATGTAACTCAAGTCGCTTATGGCCGCAAAATGCTCGGATATGACCAAGGTTTCACCAAAAGAAACCTTTGCCTCGGCAATCAGTTCTTCCACGGCCTTCAGAAGACCAATCTCTCTGGCAGACCGGCGCTGATTAGTCCTGTGGGGGTAGAATGGGGGCAAGAACCCCACCACGATCATGGGATCTTTGTCGGCGTAGTCTTTGAGAGCTTCCCCGATTAC
>CAZYEC010000114.1:0-591 GCA_964646385.1 uncultured Eubacteriales bacterium
GTGGACGAGCTGTTGGAGTACTTGCATTCTCGGGATGACCTTCAAATCGTGCTGGATCTCACCTTTTTGAGAGAGATTGGAGAAGTCACCAGGGAACTAAGGCTAAGATTTGTTGCTGGAATTCAAGAGGCTCTGTTTGACAATCCCCGTTTTTCGTCTGTGGCAGAAAGTCTCAAACGGGTAATCCAACGACACAGAGAAGTGCCCATCGAAAGAAGCGATATAAAATTTGTTGTTTCCCACAGGCTTTTGCGAAAAACCCCGGAGCAAAGCTCCAAAATTCGCGAACATTTATCCAGGTTTGCGCGGTTTTACGGGGACATGAACCGGCGAATGGACGAGTTCGTGGCCATGTATCCCATTCACCCGGATTATATAGATACTTTTGAAAGACTATTTGTGGTTGAAAAACGGCAAGTGCTTGGCTCTTTGTCCATGCTTATGAGAAACGTGCTTGACGAAAGAGTGCCTGCGGACAATCCCGGGTTGTTTTCCTTCGACCACTATTGGTCAGTCATAAAGAATAATCCCTCTTTCAGGGCGGGTCAGGGCGTAAGGGAGGTTTACGAGTGCAGCACCAAGCTTGAAAGC
>CAZYEC010000114.1:601-2137 GCA_964646385.1 uncultured Eubacteriales bacterium
TACCCCAAAGGAAAGAATTTGGATTTTGCCAGGCGAATCATTCACGGCTTAAGCATCCACCGCTTGAGCGTCGGTGACATCGAAAGGCCTTTAGGGCTCACGGCGGAAAACTTGCGGGACCAGCTTTGTTTATGGGACCCCGCAATTGAGGATCTAGGGGGCGACCCGGCCGATGACCTCCGGGGTGAAACGGAAACTGCTTTGAGGCTAATCAGCAGAACCGTGAACGGCCAATTCATTTCCGCGACTGAAGAAGACAAGGGGGGGCGTCTCGGCGGACAGTTCTATTTGGACATAAAGAAAACTGTGGACTATGACGCAAACATTCGTACCAGAGCCGATTCCGTGTCGGATAACGACCTGGACTTGGCGTACTTTGACGTTCTTTCGAGAGTCCTGGAGAGATCCGACCATTATTATTCAGGAACCCGCTTGGCTTGGGAATACGATTTGGAATGGGTTGACCACCGAATTTTCCGTCGGGGCTACATTTTTTTTGGCGCCCCCAACGAAAGGAGCACCGCTCAACCGCCAAGAGATTTCTACCTCTTTTTCTTGAGACCCTATTCTGAGGCGGGTTTCAAGGACGAAAGAGACCCAAGGGATGTGTTTTTCCGGCTGGGATACAGGGAAGAGACCTTTGATCTTCAATTGCGGCACTATGCCGCTGCAAAGGCTTTGGCAGGGTTAACAAGTGGCACAGAAAAGGCTGCTTACAGTACAAAACAAGATTCTTTCAGGCGAAATCTCGCAGAATGGCTCACCGAGAACATGCTGAGGGCTTTCGAGGTCACATACCAAGGTAGAACCAAAAGGTTGGAGGAACATATGAAAAGCAGCCTGGTTTCCTACTCCGAAACCCGAAATTTCCGTGACACTATCAATGGTGCGGCAGAAAAGTGTCTGGCCGCCCATTTTCAGAACCTTGCACCCGAATACCCGAAATTTAAGACGCGAGTGTCCAGAACCAACCAAAAAGACGCCATAGTCGATGCCCTTCAAAACATAGGGGTGTTTGCTCAAGGAAGCGCTTTTGGCCCGAGACCAACCCGCCGGGGGCTGGACATCCTGGGTTCCCTTGAGCTTCTATCAAAAGATGAGCTGCGGCCCGAAGCCTCCAGGTATTCTAAACATGTTTTGACACTGCTGGAACCCAAAGGACGAGGGGTGGCATTGAACAGAAGCGAGATACTTATGGCTGTTGAAACAGGCGTCGAGTACATGCTGCCCGAAAAGTTTCGATTGGAACCCGAATGGGTTGCCATACTGCTGGCATCGTTGGTGTTTTCGGGGCATGTAGTGGTGGGCGTGCGCGGCAAAAAGTACGATGCTTCCCAGGTAGATGAACTGACGCGGCTTCCTTCGGACGATCTTGCCGCTTTCACCCACGTGGAAAAGCCCAAAGATTGGCCGGTTCCAGAGATGTCGCGTCTGTTCGAACTGGTTGGTCTGGCCGGAGGAAAAGCGACCCAGGTAACCATGGGAGCAAGCGGGCCGGTCCGTGATTTCCAGGATAGTGTCACTGCCCTGGTGGAG
>CAZYEC010000115.1:0-2117 GCA_964646385.1 uncultured Eubacteriales bacterium
GTTTCAGAGCATTTGCGACGCCGCCAAAAACAACGACGAGCTTTGCATCGAGGTCCTGAAAGACGCGGCGACTTACATGGGGCTGGTAATTGCTAATATCATTAACGTCCTTCGACCGCAAGTCATAGTTCTGGGCGGGACCGTGCCTGATCGCTGCCCCGACTTTTTCGACTGGGCGGTTCAGACGGCCGAAAAGATGATCTACAATCCGAGACCTGCGAAATGCCGGTTCACAAGGCCCAGGATGGGCCACAACACCATCGCTGCGGGCGCTGCGGCAATGGTGCTGCTTACGGCAATGAAGGGGAAAGACTGATGCAAAGATCCGGGAAACTGCCGTTAAGACGGATTGGGGAGATTGCATACGAGTTCTTCAAAATGGGGCTCGTGGCATTCGGTGGAGGCTTTGCCATGATTTCCATGATCCAGGAAGGCCTCATCGATGAAAAGAAATGGCTCGAACAGGATAAACTTGTGGAGGTTCTAGCGGTTGCCCAGTCGCTTCCAGGCTCTATTTCCATCAACACCTCCATTTTCATAGGTTACGCAGTGGCCGGTGTGCCCGGGGCGCTTGCGGCAGTAACAGGCATAGCCATTCCCCCCTTCCTTACCATCACCGCCATAGCGGCGTTTTTTGGGAAGTTCCAGGGCAATCCCGTAGTTGACGCAGCCTTTATGGGCGTCCGTTGCGCTGTTGTGGCCCTCATTTGGAATTCCGGCCTGGGAACCGCGAAATTTGCGGTCAAAGATCTGCTTTCAAAGGCGATACTGGGTTTTACGATAGTGATCATGATATTCAGCTCGTTGAACCCGGCCCTTTTGATACTCGTCTTTGCGATATTCGGCATAGGTGCGAGGCTCGTATTATCCTGGAAACAACGAAGACAACAGGAAAACCGCAGGGTGTATAAACGTCCGCTTTGATTCGGGAGAGGAACGAGGTTTGACGTGATTCTGCTAGGGCTTTTCAGCATATTTTTTAAAATAGGTCTAGTCAGTTTCGGCGGAGGGTATGCAATGATACCTATCGTGCAAGCCGAAATGGCGCACCGGGGATGGCTTTCGTCTCACGAATTCGGCAACCTTATCGCAGTGTCGGAAGTGACACCCGGTTCGGTTGCCATAAACACGGCTACTTTCGTGGGCTATCGCGTGGCGGGTGTTCTGGGTGGCCTGTCAGCTACCCTTGGTTTGGTTCTTCCGTCTTTGCTCGTGGTCCTTTTGGCATCGGTGCTGCTGGTACGATACGGCAACACGAAAGCGCTCCGGTCGGCTTTCGTGTGGGTCGCACCGGCCGTGGTGGGGCTGGTATTGGTTGCGGGGGTCTACGTAGCAGAGACTTGCCTTTTCAATGAAAGCGCTCTGCACCCGTTCAACCTTCGTGCATTGCTGAATTACCGCGCTTTGGCGGTCTTCGGAATTGCCGCCTTGTGTCTTCGTAAACTGAAAGTCCCCGTGCTACCCCTTATGGCATTGTCTGCCACTTTGGGGGTGGTGCTGTTCTATTGGGCCTAGATGGGCGAGAACCGACGCCGTCACAAAAACCCCTTGGGAGGATCCTTGGCGCTGTAAAAGACGTAAAGGAGAAACCGCGCCCGAGAACCGCCTACATAAATGTCGGCGTCGCCGCACGCGTGGTTTCCCTCCCGTAACCCTATCAGGAATACGACGTCAGCTTCCAGCCCTTTGAAAGACCGTATGGTAGCAAACTTTATTGCATTCCCGAATGTTTTGCCCTTCATTTCGCCAAAAGGCACCAGGGGCCATTCTTTTATCTTATTTGCGCCTTTCAGGCAGCTGTTTTCAAGGGTATTGGGAGAAAGAATGACGATTCGGGAAGGTTTCATCCCCTGGCTCACCAGTTTACCGATTTCGCGCTCCAGGATCGCCTTTTCCCGGGACGGGTCATCCCAGGACCGGTAAGCCACGGGAATCCCTCCCATCAAAGCCGGACGAAGGTTTCCCACTTTTACATAACCTTTCATCCAGTCGTTGATTCTTTCCGTATTTCTAAGATTCCGGGTCAGTCTGTGTTTGGACCACGGCAACCTTTGGAGCCCGCCCATTTTGACGTCGAAAATGTCTTGGTTCGGATCCGCAAACACATAAAACTCCCC
>CAZYEC010000116.1:0-2058 GCA_964646385.1 uncultured Eubacteriales bacterium
TACGGAGCCCTTGCCCCCTACGAGCTGGTGTCGTGCATGGCTCATTGCAAGAAGACCGGGGACTTTGGCCGCAGCTTAGTAGAAAAGGTTATTGCCTACGACTTTGTGAGGGACGGGGATCTTTTCATTACCCTTGAAACCTACCTTGATCTTTATGGCAGAAGGAAAGCGGCTGCCAAACAGCTAAACATTCATCCAAACACTCTTGACTACAGGGTGAAGCGCATCAAGGAGATTACCCAGGTAGACTTCGACGACCCCAACATGAGACTTGTAATGCACGTGTGGGTGAAAGCGTTAAGGTCCGCCAAGGTTAATCGAGATAACTTCAAAACGGAGGTGAATCATAGAGGCGGCAGAGTCGGACAGCAGAGTTAACGCGGCGTTTTCCAGTGGCAGAGATAGAGCTTTGGAAGGAGCGATGGCAGATGGAATATCGCATCTCAGCCCCTGAGTACAAGAGACGGACCGCTATTGTGCTTCAAAGCATGAAAGACAAAGGTCTCGATGCGTTCATCTTTTGGAACCCCACCAGCGTGTTGTATCTGACGGGGTTCGCTTTTATCCCGACTGAGAGGCCAATAGGATTGATTCTTGCCAAGGACGGAAAAAAGACAATTTACGTTCCCCGGCTTGAAGTAGAGCACGCCGGGGGGATACCGGAGATTGACGAAGTCAAGCATTACGACGAATACATCGGGCCCAGGCATCCCATGCTCATTCTTGGCGAGGTTTTGGAGGCCATGGGCCTCGCCGGTGCCTCCATCGGATCCGATGGAGCGGGGTACGCTTCGGGTTGGGGATACGCTGGGCCGAGACTGGCTGAAGTGCTGCCTAGTGCCGAGTTCGTCATCGATGCCGAGCTGGTGCCAGCGATTCGGAAGATTAAGTCTGCGGAAGAAA
This sequence comes from uncultured Eubacteriales bacterium, assembly GCA_964646385.1. Classification (GTDB taxonomy): domain Bacteria; phylum Bacillota; class Sulfobacillia; order Fermentithermobacillales; family Fermentithermobacillaceae; genus JAXGZG01. The sequence continues at coordinate 904 of CAZYEC010000116.1, forward strand.
TCCGGTTGATAAGAGAGAGCGCTACCTGGGGCAACCTTGCCCACGCTCTTCTTCAGGAGTACTCGCTTCCCGGCAGAACGGAAAATGAGATTTCCATGAGGGCTTCCATGGAAGCCACTTTGGCCATGATAAAGACTTTGGGCAACACGTATTCGCCCTTGGGCGGGTCCGGAGCCGGTGCGGGTTTTCGTGGCCAGATAGGCCCGAACTCGGCCCTGCCTCACGCAATCACAATAAACGCCGTGCTCAAGCCGGGCGACGTCTTGGTCACCGGCGCAGGGGCTTCTGTTGCCGGATACAACAGTGAACTGGAGCGAACCTTGTTTGTGGGCGAGCCCGATGCTGAAAAGAAGCGTTGGTTCCAGCACATGCGAGATCTTATGGAAATTGCTTTCGAACATATGAAACCTGGACACAAATGCAGCGAAGTCGATACCGCGTGCCGGGATTATTACGAAAAGTACAATCTTTGGCCACAGTGGCGCCACCACACTGGCCACAGCCTGGGGATGCTCGGGCACGAAGCGCCTTTTTTGGATTCCGGAGATGACACTCTGATGGAACCGGGCATGGTTTTCAGCATAGAACCGGGACTTTACGTTCCCGGGTTGGGCGGTTTCCGGCATTCTGACACCGTTGTCATTACCGAAACGGGAATGGATTTTGTCACCTATTACCCCAGAGAGATAGAAGATCTCATTTGTGGTTAGAACAGGAGGTTGACTATGTCAGATTTGGCAAACCGTGATCTGGTGAAAGCGTACCGCGAGTTTGATGCGCGAATCGCCGATGAGGTGTTTAAACTTTCCTCGGGGAACAAGTACGAAACCCACGCTGTAGTGCCTTCTCTGGACGCAAAAGAAAGCGCGAGAAAAATTTTTGAAGGTCTTTTGGAAGAAGCCCGGGGCCTCGAGGTTCCTGACAACGTGTTTTCTTTGATAAAAGACCATATGGTTGAGTTTTTGGAAGGGCGGCTTCAGGGTGTTGATTCAAGCTACCTGCACCTGAACCGTTTTGTCGGTTCTCAGACCAGGCTAGTCGATTTCTCCACTCGCCAGGATTCCAGGCCTGCTTCCAAACGCCTGGCAGTGTTGGAAGCGAGATTCGGCCAGATGGACGACGTTTGGGCCGGTGTTAAAGGGCTGATGGACACAG
>CAZYEC010000117.1:0-1938 GCA_964646385.1 uncultured Eubacteriales bacterium
CTACTGTCCCGGGTGCACCCACGGTATAGCCCACCGCTTGGTTGCTGAGGTAATCGACGAATTGGGGATCCAGGGTCAGGCAGTCGGGGTAGCATCGGTGGGGTGTTCGGTCTTCGCTTACAACTATTTTGATGTGGATTTTCAGCAGGCCGCTCACGGGCGCGCTCCTGCAGTGGCGACGGGAATCAAGCGGGTGAGCCCCGAATCCATAGTCTTCACTTACCAAGGCGACGGGGACTTGGCGTCCATCGGGACCGCAGAGATATTTCACGCCGCGGTGCGCGGCGAAAACATTACAGTGGTTTTCATCAATAACGCCATCTACGGGATGACCGGAGGCCAGATGGCCCCCACCACCTTGGTAGGACAGAGGACGACTACGTCGCCCTCTGGCAGGGATGCTTCCAAACAGGGTTACCCCGTGAAGATTTCCGAGATGCTGGCCACGGTGGAAGGGGCCCAATATATCGCCCGTTTCGCTCTGAACAACCCGGTCAATGTTCAAAGGGCCAAACAGGGCATCAAGAAAGCGTTCCAGAATCAGATCGACGGCAAAGGGTTTTCTATGGTAGAGCTTCTGTCCACGTGCTCCACTAACTGGGGGCTCACGCCCGAAAAAGCCTTGAAGTGGCTGGAAGAAAACATGATTCCCGAATTTCCTTTAGGGACGTTCAAAGATAAAGGGGGAGAGCAGGTTTGACCCACGAAGTCATAATGGCCGGATTCGGCGGCCAGGGCATTATGCTCATCGGCACTCTCCTGACCTATGCGGGTAAAGAAGAGGGGAAATCGGTGTCGTGGCTGCCTTCGTACGGACCCGAAATGAGGGGTGGAACGGCAAACTGCGCCGTGTGCGTCTCGGATGAGGAAATCGCTTCCCCGGTCGTGGTGGAACCGACGGCCCTTGTGGTAATGAACGGGCCGTCTTTCGACAAATTTTTCGGAAGTGTCGTCCCAGGCGGCTCGGTTGTAGTAAACTCTTCACTAGTAAGTTCCGAAGATACAAGAGATGACATTAAGGTTTACAGGATCCCCGCAAACGATATAGCGCGGGAATTGGGATCCGACAGGGTGGCCAACATGGTTTGTCTTGGGGCTCTTTTGGGAGCGGTGGACATAGTGAATCTGGAAACTATTCACAGAATGTTGCCCGTGGTATTGAGCGAAAGGCACCACAGCCTCATTCCCCTCAATGAAAAGGCCTTGAAAAAGGGACTCGGGCTAGCTATGGCCGCCAAGTAACCCGGGCGCGGGAAAACCGTGCCACAACTTTTTGGGTGGGACGGAATGTGACAGGTCAGAAGACGGTGAGCACGAAAGACATTGAGTTTCTCCTTGATTGCCTGCCGGGGGTTCAAAAAGCCCGGGTAGTGATAAACGACTGGGGTGCTATCGAAGAGATCCACATTCTCACCGGACTTGGCCGAAATCCGAAACAAATCGTAAGGGACGTCCAAAGCGCGCTCAAGGCAAAATGGGATATTTCCCTTGACCGCCGCAAAGTCTCGGTGGCTCAGATACGAGCGAGCCTGCCCGATCCTGCGGGCAGGCTCAAGTATTCCGGCGTGGAAACCAAAACCGACGGCAAAACGGGGAAAACCGAAGTGTCTGTGGTTTTGGAAAGAAGGCATGGGGACGAAAACACGGTGTATGTCGGGAAAACCCAGTGTGACACTACCCAAGAGGCCATTTTGTTCGGAGTGGCAAAAGCAACTTGCCGCGCCGTTAACCTGGTTTTGGAACCTTCCCACGCGTTTTTTGCCGACGACGTTACTGTTTTTGAAATCGGGATGACTCAGAGCGTGGTCTCGCTTGTGTATTTGCTGACCCCGAGAAACAACAGGGAACGGATGGTGGGCAGCGCACTTGTGAGGCGAAACGTATGCGAGGCGTGCGTACGCGCCACTTTGGATGCCGTGAATCGTCGAATGGAGGTTA
>CAZYEC010000118.1:0-1932 GCA_964646385.1 uncultured Eubacteriales bacterium
AATCCTGTGACAAATATTCCAATTAGCAACAATCGCCGAACTGACGCTAAATTCGGTCGAACAAATGTGTCCCACAGTGTGTGACGGGGTGCATAAAGTAAAATCCAAATTGAAGCATTCCACGGTCAACTCAATTTTTGGAAAGAGAGTGAGGTGATCAGTTGCTCGAATACACGGGACACCCGTTCTACGACGTAGGAGTGGCCACGGTGACGGCTTTTGCCAGGAAGAAAGATCCTGGTACAGTTACGGTTGAGGATTTGCGGAGCATCGTTGAATATATGAAGCGGGAGTATGCCCAAAATCCGCTCAAGTCCTTTTTTAGCGTGGCTTTTACCAACAACGCATGGTTCAACCAATCGGCTTTTAGCAACCAACCCGAAAAACGGGTGGATTACGCTTCAAGACTTTTGGACCATTTTGACAGGGAATTGGACGATAGCCGTGAGGAGATTTGTGTTTTTACCGGGGAAGCTGTTGCTCCCACGAGTTTTTCCGACGAGCTGCCCCCCGGCCGGGCTTTCAGGCAGCATATCCCCTTAACTACCGGCCAGGGTGTCATTAATTTTCACCCCTCAGGAAACGCAGGATTGCCGATTTCGGGGAAGGCCTCGGTTTGCATACACGCTTTCCCGTTAGGGTGCGGCAAGTGTGGGGGACGTCTTCTTGCTGTGCATTCAGACAATCCGGATCTTATTTTCGAGTTTGCCGCAGGTTTTTTGGAGAGCAACAGGCGAAAAGTGCTGTTGGCGCAAGCAGCCAGATCGAGCAAGCTTGCCGAAGCCGCCATGCCCGCACGGACCCTTCTAATGCATACCTTGGCAAAAGCATATAAACGCCAGCGTGAAGAGCATTCTCCAGGCACACCGTCGTCTATCACCGCTTATCATCTGACAAACAGCGGTCGATCAAACCCTTTGGACAGGCGCAGCCCTCCTCTGGAGATCTATCACTTGCCCTTGGAGATCTTGAGCTTTTTCCGGGCAGCCTTGGGCTCTAATTACCGCGCTCAATGGCTTACCATTACCGGGCGCGCATGGCAATTGGAAAGGGCAGCCAGAAGGGGCAAGGACCCCTCACAGGTGAGCGCCCGGCAAGAGGCAGAAAGACCCAGAAGAAACTATCTCTACGAAGACATGTTCAATTTACCCGGGAACGCTTCTGCTTTTGTCCGCCGGTATTTTCTTAGAATTCCCGAGCGAAGGGCGGCGGCTGACGACCCGCGACGTTCTTATTCTTTGCGCGGGGAAACCGATTTGGTCTCGTGGGGCATCACCGAGTTATTCCTTAAGGAGGTCATGAGGCTGGACAAGGAAAGAGTTCGCGAAATAAAAGAACTGGGGACCAGGCTGGCCCAGTACGTTGCCGGAGAAAACGATCGCCGGTTTTTTAGCGCATTTTACAGCGAGGGCCGATACAACGTGTTTCGAAACGCGCTCATAAGAGCGAACATGAACCAAGTGAGAACCGGTGGGCCGCCTCTTGTCGTCTTGGATTCGTATATAGAAGTGTTTGAAGAAGGCGACGAAGTGTCAAGAAGTGACTGGAGGTTGGCCAGGGATTTGGTACTCATCCGAATGATAGAAGAACTGCACCGGTTGGAGTGGTTGGTCAAAAACACCGATACCTTACCTGAGGACAAAGAGGAGGAATAAAAGAATGGCGTTTGTGTCAGGTTTGCTTCTTCTGGATGCCCAAGCCTCGGCCCTCAACAATTTAGGCAGTATTCCCGGCGAAAGATACGACAACAGTGTCGGGGTCAAGGCCATCCGCGCAAGAGACGGAATCTATCCTTATGTATCTGCCCAGGCGTTCAGGTACTGGCTTCGCAATACTTTGCAGCATTCCGTCGACGGTTGGCGGGCTGCCCCTGTTTATCGTGAGCAAAAGATAGCATACACGGATTCCAACCCAATCGTGTGGTGGGACGAT
>CAZYEC010000119.1:0-1884 GCA_964646385.1 uncultured Eubacteriales bacterium
GGTCGCGCTGGACGGTTCCACAAAGGTTCCCGTCTGGCGTGCAGCCTTTGCATTTGAGATCTTGTCATGAACTTCATGTTGAATCTTGCCGTAGTACGTAACACGCTTTGGCGTACCGTAAGCCTGTACTCCAACAGTCAATTGTGCGGACCATCGGCCGTCTTTGCGCTTGTAGATCGTACGTTCGCCGGCACCGCGCTTCTTCGGCATAGCGCTGCTCTCCTTTCTCCAGAAAGCAAATCGACGATAGCCCGAATTGTGCTAATGCTAAAAAAAGACCCGGGCGTCGACCCCAAGAACCTGACCAACCGTGAGAAAGCCTTGGTGATCGACGCCCTGAAAGGCAGGTAAAGTCCAGAAAACGTCCACATGCCCCTACAGGGAAATCTATCTTGCAAAAAATACAGGAACGAAAGAATACTGTTAAGGGTCTTTTTATACGAAGTGCAAGTGGGACGATAAGGGCCTGAAGGCCTCCATATGGGACTGTTATGTCCCAAAGTTAAATTGGCGAACACCTGAACAATGGACATGTCGGGACGCAAAGCGCCGCTGGGACGCGAAAATCTCTCCATGTTCTTTACCAATAAGGTTTGTTATGGAGTCCCGACCTTGGGGACCAATTCAGGCCGGTTAATTGTCACGGTGTTGGTCTTGAAAGTGCTTATGGCCAGATTAGGCAGGACTGGATCAGCATAGGTTCCAACATCCATGACAAAGTGACCTAGGTCTTGCACCCGAGGGAGGCCGTGTGATTTGGCCAGAACCGCCATTCAGTATAACTTTGCAACTTGTCACCAAGTTTTTGAGTATTTAATGACAATATTTGTATGTCTAGGCGACACGGCAAGGGGTGATAGTGCAGGCGGGCAGTGAGGGAGACTCTTTCTTCGTTCATTCTCATTTTCAACATTAAAAAAGGCACAGAACTCCGCAGCGATTGCTGACCCCGACCCACGCTCTTAGGTAGAATAGTCCACTGTACACCTGACCTTGACACTGTGGATGGATATTACACTCCCCAACCATAGTTTGAGTATCCAAATTGACCAATTGGTGGCCACTAACCTATTTCCAGTCCGCAAGCTGATGGGGTGGAATGAAGCTCATTCCCATAGCTTTGTATTGGTTCCACAAGGGATGCAGCTCGTAATCTTCGTTTCTGATGACCACCCCACCAAACCACCCTTTTCTGTTTTCAGCACAAGACGTGCAAACGTTTAGGAAAGGTTTGACCACCATCCCATATTTGTCTTTGGTCAAATTCGGTATGAGTTGAAATCCGAAGAGTAGGCTAGTTATTGCGCCGAGCCCTGCGATGCCGAAAAAGCGTGCCCAGTTCTTTCGTTGTGCATAGACATATACCATGCCAAACTGGTGGCGATAGATAGACTCGTCTGTTTTCCCGCATATATGGCATGTTTTTGCTGCCCTGTTTAACTCCTGAACGATTGTCCTGCGCATTGCATTTTTTACAGAATCCCTGTTGCTCTTTCTCAGAGTGTAACCACCTTTTTCGAGAAATTCGTCAACTAAGAGCGCCGTGCGCGCGGAACTGAGGTGTTTGTCAGCAAATTCAAGGTGTGAGTATCCGCCAACTGAACAGACTGCTTCGGCTTCTGAGGGTGTCATTTCCTCCATAATCTCTGTCCAGCGCCATTCAGTACTTGATATGCTTCCCTTTCGCAATGTGACTGCCCCCCAAAAAACATTGAGATAGAGATTGTAGCACTAGAACCACAGTCTTGTTAGAGTTCTTGTCACCCATAGTTCGATCGGGTGTTGATAATTCCTCTCCTGTTTCAATTCTTCGGCGCGGTCCGCACATGCTGCTTCAGCCGGCCCAGGATGGCGAAAAGCTACCGGAATTGCCTGTCCGCAGGT
>CAZYEC010000120.1:0-1800 GCA_964646385.1 uncultured Eubacteriales bacterium
TCTTCTTCTTGCGGCAGGAAAGAGAAATGATAGATTCCATAACCGCCCTTAATATGGCCGGTGTCCAGAAGTCCGCCCGACATTGTCATGGGGGAAACGGTGAAGAAACACCCGTCACCGGTCGTGGCGCTTGCCACATTGAAGCACACGTTTCCGTCTTTGCCCGGGCGTAAGGACGTCGAACGCACACGCCCGGCGGCATCTTTTGTGATGCCTATCTCGTATCCATCCTGGGGATACACCGGGATTTTGAAGTAGTCCCGGAAGAGCCTCAGGGTGTCCTCATTGACGGCATTATGGTACGGCGTTTGAAACCTCACGTGGATGGGGTAAAAGTCGTAATAATCCTTCACATATACGATTTCTGTGTGTGTCTTTCCCGGTTCAGTGCGGCTTGCCACGTCTTCCAACGGGCCCCACGAGTCCTCCGCGTCTTCGCCGCCAGATGACATGAAATCCGCTTTCCCAAAATGGCTGTAAACATGAACGCCAAAAGGAGCGTCTTCCTGTTCGGGTAAGGCCTGCCGTAGCGCAAACGCAAAATCGGTGCTCACTTCGGGATTCGGGCCAACAACGTAGCGCGTGTCCCAAAACAACCGGTAGTCATAGTGGGTTCTGGCATCGATCACGATCCCCTCAGCCACGGACTTGTCACCGAACAAAACCGTCTCTTCTATATCGACGGCATCTTTGGTGCAATCTATGACGCCGTGGGCATACCCCACGGACACGGCAGCCACAACAAACAGCAGGACTGCCAGAATCAAACTCCTGCGCACAGCACACCCCTCCTCTCAGGATTCGCCGGTTAGATCTGAAAGGGCCTTACCCACCCGGTCGCCCCTATAGTGGTAGGTTTCCTTGATGAAGCCCAGCAGATCCTTGCCGCACTCCTGCAGCCCAAGAGCAGACACGTCGCCGATAATCTTGCCCTGGCGGATGAGCACGGCCCTGCCTATGAAGTTTTCCACTTCTTCTATCAGGTGGGTGGCCAAAAGCACAGTTTCACTGGGCTCCAGAATTCCCAACAACACCTTGTAGAAATCTTCCCTGTTGAAAACGTCGCTTCCGGCAAAAGGTTCGTCCATGAGGATGTAATCGGCGCCCTGACACAGGGAAAGGATGACTTCAAACTGGTTTTTCTGGCCCGTTGAGAACTGTCGCAAAGGTTTGTGGGGAGGCAGTTCGAAGAATTCCATGAGACCTTTGAACCGTTTCTGGCTGAATTTGGGGAAATGAATTTCATAAAACTCCCTGTGGGCAACAGCTGACAGGTTTGGGAAAAATGAATGCTCGTTGGTGGCATAAGACAACCTGGATATATTTCCCGCCGAAATTGGCGAGCCATCCAAGGTAATGCTACCGGAAAAACGCAGGAAGCCCAGGACACATTTCATGAGCGTTGTTTTCCCGGCCCCGTTCTCCCCAAACAGGCCCACGATTTGTCCGCGGGGAAGATTCAGATTAATGCTGTCCAGTGCGGGCTTTGAGCCAAAACGTTTGCTCACATTTTGAAATTCGATCACATCTTAGCCCCCCAATAAGACGGTCCATATTTCTCGCCACTGACCGGGCGCAAGGCAAGGTTTGGGTGTGAACCCCATGTAGATACCGTAGTAAGCGAACATCAGCACAAACGAAACGCATGCACACGCGAGCACCCCGAGAAGCGGCACGGTTATGCAGCGCCTCAGGAGTTCCCATCTCTTCGGCAACCGCTTCATGAGGTAAATGCTCCTGCTGCCCTGGAAATGGTACGCATAATGGTAAGCGATAACCACAGTGCAAAAGAGCGCCAGT
>CAZYEC010000121.1:0-1783 GCA_964646385.1 uncultured Eubacteriales bacterium
TTGATGATTTTGGGATTCGGTTGGGGCATCAAAGGTGCCGCTATAGCAACGGTGATAGCCCAAGCAGTCGTTTTGGGGTTGTTCGTTTGGTTTTCAAAGCACCACCCCAACAGGCCTTTTCCGCAGTTTCACATTTTTGGCGCAATTGAGTGGACCAGGGCGCGGCGGATTTTGAGTTGGAGTCTTCCCATCGTTGTGGAAAGTGCGGCTTTCACTTCCCTCGCCATGGTAGTGACAGGCATGGTATCGGCCTGGTACGGAGAGACCGCGGTAGCTGTGCAACGCGTGGGTAGCCAGATAGAGTCGCTGTCATGGCTCATCGGTGGTGGATTCGCTTCCGCTGTCACTGCTTTCGTTGGACAGAACTGCGGGGCACGCCAGTGGGAACGCATACGCAAGGGATATCGCATTTCCGTTTCTGTGCTATTGGGTTGGGAAATCTTTGTGACAGCTCTGCTAGTATTTGGAGGTCGATTTTTCTTCTCCCTTTTTCTCAAAGGGCCAGCCGAGATTCTGGACATGGGGGCCACACACTTGCGGATTTTGGCTGCCAGTCAAGTTTTTATGGCCTTGGAAGAATCGTGCTCCGGCGTTTTTCGGGGTATGGGACAGACGGTACCTCCAAGCCTGTGCAGCATAAGTTCCAGCCTTTTACGCCCTTTGCTTTGCTGGGCTCTTGCCAGGTGGTTTGGCTTGAATGGGATCTGGGCAGGGATAGCGTTATCTTCTGCTTTTAGAGGAATATTCATGGTAACGTGGTACACCTTGTATGAGAGGCGAATACCAGCGGAAAACGAACTTAAACCTGTGTCCGCCAAAGCAGTAGGTGTTTCGGTATAGTCCACCAGGCGGGCTTACACCGGTTGAGATCTGTGCCGAACTTGCCTTGCTGCCGGGGGGGCCGCTGACGTTGTCAGAAAAGAAACAGCCGCACGTATGGAAAGCCCGCGGGCAGTTCCTTCGAAAACTTGCGTTGCTCATGTTCGGGTTATTTTTGTTCGCCCTTGGCCTGTTGTTAACCATTCACTCCCGGCTTGGGTCGGCGCCTTGGGACACTTTTCATCTCGGATTTGCCAACAGAACTGGGCTTAGCCTTGGGCGGGTATCGCAAATTATGGGGGCACTGGTAATTTTAGTCGATATTGCGATGAAACAGATTCCGGGAAGAGCCACGGTACTGAACATGTACTTTGTGGGCTTTTTTGTGGACCTGCTGGAAAACCAATCGCTCATCCCCGACGGCCGTACCCTTTTGGTTAGGGTGATAATGCTCGTTTCTGGAATTTTGGTCGTTAGTCTGGGAACCTTTTTTTACGTAAACGCCGGATGGGGCGCAGGCCCAAGAGATAGCCTCATGCTTGGATTGTCCCGTATATTTTCTACAGAGGTTTGGAAGGCCCGGACCGCTCTTGAGGTCTGCGTAGCCACGGCGGGGCTCGTCCTGGGCGCAAAACTTGGAATAGGTACCGTTATGCTTGCCGTCCTGGTTGGCCCGGCTGTGCAGGTGGTTTATCGCATTGGAAAGGTCGACCCCAAGACGATCGTCCACAGAACTTTTGTTGATGATTACAAAACCCTCATTGCATGGAGAAAGGTGCCTTTGCAGCGCGACCATATTTCAAGGTAGCCGACCGTTACTTGGACAGCTTGTCGATCACGGCAATGATTTCTTCGATTTTTCGCTCTGTGTCGGTTTCATCACCGGAGCCGAAGGCTTCGGCCACACAGTTCTTCAAATGGGCATCAAGCACGTCCTTGTTGACGTTTTTCAGAATGGCTATGG
>CAZYEC010000122.1:0-1715 GCA_964646385.1 uncultured Eubacteriales bacterium
CACGGTGGTGTGGGAGGTCGGCTGGCCGATTAACGACCAGCCCCCTACCCGATTTCCACATATTCTTGGCAGACGACACCATAAAAAGTCGAGTGCCAAAACCCGGTTCCGCGAGATCGCTTTCAGAAAAATGCCGAAAACTACCTCGGAACAGGGGATTGTCCCATTCGTCAAAATGTCCGCAATGTAGAAAGCCGATCGGAAATCTGTTGACAACTCTGGGGATAATTGGCAATTTCTGTGGATAAAACGACAATTCGCTTTTTTGTGCGGGAAAGCGCAATCCGGTTGTTTAGTTGTTCACCAGGTTGGGATCTGTGGGAAACATTGCAAATGCACTTGCCGGCACCGGATTGTTATTATGTAAACCGGCGTACAGGAACAAGGGGGATAGAAGTGGTGATTAAATCTGTGTTCAAAACAGTATCTGTTGTGTTCTTAACGATGTTCGTGTTGTTCAGCCCCGCGGCAAGTTTCGCGGCAGCGGCGCCCGGGGCCCAAAAGACGCCGTACGGCGGGCTGACCCCCCAGGCTGCATGGCAGCAAAGCAGGCAGCCATTCCAGATCTGGGGCGGATGGGGATACAAACCTGTGAACGGAACTGGCTTGGATTACAGCCTCAATTATTCTCAGGAAGACAACGAACTTGTGTTGCACGTAATGAACAACACTAGAAGGCCGGTCACTGTCAAGACTCCCACAAGCCAACTGGCCGATTTTGCCCTGTGGAAAGATGGCATGTTGTTTTGGCGCGCCTCAGCAAGTAGAAGTTATCTCACTGTAGTGACGACGCAAACCTTCAAGCCCGGCGAAGGCAAAGCCTACAGGGAAAGGCTGCCTTTGTTGCCTGCCGGTACCTATTTTGCTCAAGCCTATTTCTTAGGGGAGACCCAATGGCACCCCGTGGTGTCCACGGATCTGCGGATACGGGCGTATGTTCCGGTGCCGGTTTTCCAACCTTTGGAATACGCCCTGGAATACTTGGGCCCCAGTGCTTTCAACCCCACTCCCAGGCTTAGGGCCACCATAAAGAACCTGTCGGACAAAACTATTACGCTGCCTTACCAGTACGGGTATCAAATCTTGGTGAAAAAAGTCGGAGCAAGGGAGTATCTTGGTCACGTGGGGATGGGACAATCCTTGGGCACTATTGAAAAAGGTGCTGCCAGATATATCTTCGTGAACCTCAACAATCTTGAACCCGGTGCATATCAGGCCGATGTAAGATCCAACATTACGACCGGAACTTACGCAACCGTGGCGTCCGCTCGGTTTTACGTCAGGTAAGCTTTTTCCCGGTTCGTAGATAATCTTTTGACCGGTAATGGAGCCTGAAAAAGGATTTTCAACGCGCAAGGGCGACAGGACAGGGAACCATCGTTTTGGGCCGGGCGGCTTCCGGCCCAAAGCCACCTCATATTTTTTGCCACTGCACGGGCAAGACCGGGGGGGGGGCCTTTTTATTCTCGCTGGCGTAAGCCCTTAGTCGGGTCCCGGTTTCCTCCCAGGCTGCAACGTGTACTATGGGCACTCAAAGAAGTCGAATTGCTGCAGCAGAAAGTCTACAGTCAAGCAGGGGATTCTCTTCACGTCGCTGGAATATGTCGTAACATGAGTACTGAAATGTCGATCTGTGTAGGCATAGTTAATGTGCGTTTTTGGGGGTGCGGACGTTTTCCTGGACTTTTTACGCGGCCAAACCAAGGCTTCTTCGG
>CAZYEC010000123.1:0-1649 GCA_964646385.1 uncultured Eubacteriales bacterium
CCGGAAGCGTCTATTCCATCGGAAGCGCACCTTATTGGGTAATATGGGGAAGCAGGCGAAAGGCAGTTGAACTGCATGAGTTTTCTAGACTATTCGAAGAAGTTAACGCTCGGCCTGCTGGCCACTGCTCTAATCGCTCTAACGGCGCCCGCCCTTGTGTCAGGGTGTGCCCGGGAGATCCCATCCCCGCAGCCTCCGCCAATAGTAACGCCGACCACAACGACTATCGTGGATCCAACAGAGATTGCCCGGGTCGCATTCAAGGGTAGGTGGACGACCGCTTACAAAAGTCAGCCCATATCACCAGACGGAAAACATCTGCTTGTTGCGGTTCAGGGCGAAACGACTGATTCCATGGCGGTGGTGGCTCTGCCGCCGGTTGGGGAGGATTTTTCTGAGCAACCGGTGACTCCTCAAGAACTCGAAGTTCCCGTGCCCCTTTATTCCATAGACACCACGTGGACTAAGAATAATCTGGTGCAGTGGATCCCCGTGGGTTGGCTTTCGGACCAAGAGTGCATTTTTATCGTTCATGGCTGGCAGAGTGGGGGGGAGCATCAAGGGAAGCGGGGCGCTGCCGTTATGGTTGGGGACATTGATGCGGGAACATCTTCTCTCGTAGCTTTCATTCCCGTACCCGAGCAGGGCGCGACCTTGGACGAGTGGGTGCTGGCCGATTCCGGGGCTTTGGTGTTCAGAGTCTTCAACAAACTGTGGTCTGTGGATATACAATCAGGAGAATACAAAATCATCAAAGACGACTTCCCCAATTACGGGCCGCTTTTCTATATGGCTATCTCGCCAAAAGGCGATTACGCTGTGTACAACTTGTACGGTGACGATAACCTGGGCGTCTGCATCATGAATCTGGCCACGGGGGAAGAGAAAACGCTGCTTCCTGCAGGCGACACTTACAGTTTCTACCCGTCTTGGTCGCCCGACGGCAACTACATCATGGCGTATACCGTTAACCTTTTGCCCGATGCCTCGGGGCAAGGGTCGAGGTATTACTCCACGCTACCTGCCGAAGATGGGCCGATGCCTGCCGGGCAGGCCCTTACGATAGTGGATGTCCGGGGAGAAGTCGTGAAGACGATCAATTTGCAGGAAAATGACGGGCCCGAGGCGGGGCCGGGTGAGGACCAGAAGACCGGTGCCTCCACGTATCTTTTCTTTTCGTACTGGCTGGCGGATTCCAAGCACGTCGCGTTTGTGTCGGGGCCTGTCGTCCTGGGTAAGTGGGGGGAGGTCAAGACTGCGGAATATGAGGTTATCAGCATCGACGATCTCGAGGAAGGCCACGAACCCGTGATATGTGCCGAACTGCGGGAAATCGAAAAGGAGATAGACGATCGCATCGCCTGGCTTTATCCCGTATCGTCCTTTCCTGGTTTCGGTTCCGCGGAAGGCGGTTCCGCTCTTTTCAGCATGATCGGTCAAGAAAATGCTTCTGTTTGGCGTGTTAGCACCGACGGGACTTATGCCAAGGTTGCCGACGGAGGATGGCAGATTCCCCTTGTTTTGCCCTTCTTTGAAGATAGCGTCGTTGGTATCGTCGGACAAAACGGCAGGAGTGGGCTTGTGGTAGTCAGCCCCACGGAAGCCAGAGAATTTGGAGAGGAATCTGCCGGTGAGATGAGCGTACTGGC